>NZ_JAATOX010000066.1 GCF_011806385.1 Phaeobacter sp. HF9A
TGGCTCCGGCGGCATCATAGCGTGCGTCATAGAGAAAACCGACCAGCCAGGGACCGATCCAGGCCATGGTCCACATCATCAGGAGCACGCCGGCAGAGAGCACATAGCGCAGCTGGCGCTGTTTCTTGCGATTGCCGGGGGCGGCATGGGCGGGCTTGTCCCGATAGACCGCCAGCATCAGCCGGGCAGAGAGCTCCTGACCGATCTGCACCGGAAAACTGGCAAGAAAGAAGCCGATATTATAGATCCCCATGGCGCTGAGCGACAGGTGTTTGCCGAGGATGGCGCGGTCTCCCTGCGAGGTCATGAAATAAAACGCGGTGGAGAGAAAAATCCATTTCCCCATGCCGATGATCTCGTGCCGGGTTTCGGCATGCCAGCGAAACTGATTGCGTCGACCGGGCAGGAATGCCCAGATCAATACAAGCCGCGCGCTTTCCTGAATGACATTGCCAAAGGCCAGGGCCACAACAGACTGGCTCCAATAGGCAAGGCCGGACAAGCAGACCAGGCCAATGATCTGGGCGCCAAGGTTGATCACGGTGACGCGCCCGATCAACAGGTGGCGATAGGCCGTCTCCACCCGGGTGGGCGAGAACCCGTGCAGCAGCAGCGCAAAACCGGAAATCGGCAGGCAATAGGCCATCTCTGGCGCGTCATAAAAGGCGGCCGCGGGCAGGGCGAGCAGGCCCGTCATCACCCAAAGCCCGGCACCCCGGCAGAGCTGAAGGCTCCAGGCGGTATCAAGAAATTCCGGGTCGTCGCCGCGCGGGTTCTGGGCGATGGCGTTGGAAATTCCCACGTCCGAAAACAGCGCCAAACCGATGATCACCATGGTGACCAGCGCCATGAGGCCAAAGGCCTCCGGGAACAGTATGCGGGTCAGGACCAGGTTTGAGGCCAGTCGCAGCAGCTGCGCGGCGCCAAAATTGAGGACAATCCAGGACGCGGATTTCAGGACACGCAGCATCAGGCTCTGTCCGGTCGAAGCTGGTGTCATGGGGGCCACGTTGCGATGGGGCTAGGGTGAGGCGAGGCTAAGCGGGCAGAGCCGGTCGGTCAATCATCTGGCGTCGCGAATGTCCCCCTATGTTGTTCTCTAACCGCGCTTTTTTGGCGTGAACCGCTCTGCCGCAGCGCCTTCTGGGCAAATCGCGAGGCAGCGGCTAGTCTCTGGCGCAAGAGCCGCAGGGAGCGCCGACATCGTGAAGATCGCATATGTGCTGAACACCTACCCGCAACCTTCGCAGAGCTTTATCCGCCGGGAGATCCAGGCGCTGGAGCGGCGCGGGGTCGAGGTGCTGCGCTTGCCCATGCGGCCAACGCAGCAGATCTTGGTTGATCCCGGCGACCTCGCGGAAGCGGCGCGCTGTCACTATGTGCTGCACGCGGGCGGCGTGGCGCTGCTTGGCGCGTTCTTGCGTATTTTGCTGTTCTCGCCCGGGCGGGCGGTCAGGGGATTTATGCTTGCGCAGCGGCTGGCACGGGCCAGTGGTGCCTGGGGGCGCAGCCTGATCTACCTGCTGGAGGCCGCCTATGTCGCGCGTCTCGTGCGGAAGATGGGGTGTGAGCATATGCACGCCCATTTTGGCACCAACCCCGCCGCCGTCGCCATGCTGACAGAGGCGCTGGGCGGGCCGGGCTATAGTTTCACCACTCACGGGCCGGAGGAATTCGACAGCCCAAAGCAGCTCTCACTGGGGCTCAAGGTCGCGCGCTCCCGCATGGCGGTGGCGATTTCCAGCTTCGGGCGCAGCCAGCTCTGCCGATGGGCGCCGTTTCAGGCCTGGCCCCGGGTCAAGGTCGTGCATTGCGGGGTGGAGCCGCGCCATTTCCCCACTTCGCAACCGCTGCCAGAGGGGGCGCTGCGGGTGGTGGCGATTGGCCGGTTCGTGGAGCAAAAAGGGCAGATGATCCTGATCCAGGCGCTTGCGGATGCGCTGCGGGATGTGCCCGATCTGCATCTCACGCTGGTGGGAGATGGCGAGATGCGCCCCGATCTGGAGGCGGCGATTGCGTCCCTGGGGCTTCGGGCGAATGTCACGTTGACCGGCTGGCTGAGCGAGGCCGGGGTGCGCGATGCGCTGGCGGGGTCTCATGCGCTGGTGATGCCCTCCTTTGCCGAAGGGCTGCCGATGGTGGTGATGGAGGCCATGGCGGCGGGGCGGCCGGTGCTTGCGACCTATGTGGCCGGCACGCCTGAGCTGGTGCTGCAAGACCAGACCGGCTGGCTGGTTCCGGCTGGCGACAGCCCCGCATTGGCAGAGGCGCTGGTGCGTTTGGCGGCGGTGCCCCGGGACAAGCTGAAGCTGATGGGAGAGCAAGCCCGCGAGCGCGTTCTGGAGCGCCACGATATCGACCGGGAAGCCGAAAAACTGGCAGGCTATTTCCACGACTGTATCGCTCAGGGGGCCGGTTAGCGCATCCGTCTAGCGTCCGCGCACCCAGGTTTCGCGCGTCGCAAACAGCGGTGTGCGCACCGCAAGTGCGACGGCGATATAGACCAGCAGTCCAAGGGGCCGCCGCCGCGCGATGCGACCGAGGCCCGGGAGTGTCAGCGGGCGATGGTCGTCGTTCTGGGCGAGGTCGGGATAGAGGCGGTTGACCTCGGCAGCACCGCGATCCTGTCGGCGGCGCACCCGCACCAGATTGCGGAACCCTTCGACCATCGGCCAGTCATAGCGCGCCGGCAGCAACAGGCGCTCGCCCGGGGTGAAATGCAGCCGGGCAAAGGCATCGTCAGAGATGATATCGGGCCAGTCCTGCCAGCGTGCACGGCCCGCGCGGGTCATCGCAAAAAGGCCAAAACCCGGCACGCCCACATGCCAGAACGGCAGCTCCTGCCAGGCGCTGGCATAGGCGCGGGTGATCGCGCTCCTGGCGCGGCTGATGCGCGGACGGCCACTGGCATAGAGCGGCGCATCACTTGCCAGCGCTGCCACGATCTGCGCCAGCAAGGCTGGCTCCGGTCGCACATCAGCGTCCAGATAGACCAGGATATCGCCAGCTGCGGCGGCGTCACCAACGGTCAGCGCGGCGGTTTTGTTGCCTTTGTCCTGTTCCAGAACTCGCAGGCTCCAGCCCCGGGGCGGCGCAATCCTGCGGGCCCGGGTCGCGGTGTCGTCCTGGCAGCCATTGGCCAGCACCAGAACCTCCACGCGCCACCCCTGCGGCAGGGGATCGGAGGCGAAGAGCGTGGCAAGACAGGTCCCGATATAGGCGGCCTCGTTATGGGCCGGGATCAGCACCGACAGCAGGCGGCTCATTTGGTGGCCTCGATCACGTCCCAGCGGGGATTGTCGTCGGTGAGGGTGCGCAAGGCGCCCCAGCTGCCCCAGCGGCTCGGGTTGCCGACATCGTTAAAGGCGCCAAAGAGCCGACCACCGAGCTCCGGCCAGCGGTTCAGCAACTGGCGATAGAGATCCGCCATTTCCTCGGTGTAGTTCAGATGGGTGAAAAAGGCGGTCAGTTGGTCGTCATCGACCAAGGTGCCGTGACCCACCACATGGCTGCCGCCTTCATACATGATCAGGTCGAGATCATATGTGCGCGCCACCTCGGCGTGGTAGGGCAGCACATGGCTCAGCAGGTGCGTCATGGTGCCGCCGGGATCGCCTCGGTTGAGCCCATCCTGCAATTCCGCCACGGCCTGCGCCACGGCAACATCAAAGCGATGCGCCTCGACATAGGCTTCGGCCTCGGCGCCGCTCAGCCCTTTTTCGGTGGCGGCAATGCGCGCCCGCTCCAGACTGTCGGCAATCCAGGCCCGCACCATCGGCGCCCGGTCCTGCTGTCCCAGCATGGCACCAAAATAGCCGGTGACCGCATAGGCATCAAAGCTGCGATAGGGGGGCTGACGGGTCGCATCGGCGGCGGTCCAGACGGGGGCATTCAGGATTTGGTCTTCGAGCCCAAGCCAGCCCGTCTGCGAGGAAATCACCCGCACCAGCCGCTGCGAGAGATCCCGATCCGGGTCGCCGTCGCGAAACACCTCGGTCCAGATCTCGGCGATCCTGACCGCGCGGCCCGCGTAATATTGCAGCCAAAGATCCTTGCCGCCCCAGATGGCGCGGGCCTGGGCGTCAGCCCAGGCGGCCTGTTCGAACTGCCAGTTCCAGACCTCGTTGGAATATTCGACATAGGCTTTCAGGTCCTCATCCAGTCGGTCGCGCACCAGGGTGGCGAAGTTGCGCACATAGGTATCATCGGCCATATGCGGCAGGGTGAACCAGGGATCAGAGCCGATCCGGTTGCAGAGCGCCAGGAGGATTTCCAGCGGCACGCCATTGCGGGTCCAGGTGTAGTCGCTGACATGTGGGCGATCCTCCCATCCCACCTGCGGCGAGTTGTTGGTGTTTGCCCATTCCATGAACCGCAGCGCGGCAAAGCCCTCGATCCGGTCCAGCCACGCGGGGTTGAACAGGGCGCCCTGCGCCACCGCCTGAAGGTCGGACTCGCGCACCAGGGTGATATTGCGCAAATAGTCGCCGGTGTTCTGCCGGTCGGTGCGCTGGATGCGGATGTCCACAAATCCGGGGCCGGGGGTGAAATCAAACCGCACCTCGCCCTTACCATAGCGCACATTCCGGGCACGGCCTGCGACCTCGATGATGCCATCGCCGTCAAAGCGCAACACATAGCGCCCCGCGAGGCTTGTGGCCTCCTCTGGCAGATCGGTCAGCACCACGGTGCCGATCGAGCCAAGTTCGGGCGGCAGCGCCAGAGGCCAGCCATCCGGGTCGAGATAGCCTGCCGCGCGCAGCTCTGCCTCGCTTATGCCGCCCCACCGCCCGGGCAGGTGCCCGATCCAGGCGCGGGCGGTTTTGAAGTGATCCAGAAACGGCGCTTGCACGCTCCAGTCCCGGACCGGGGCGAGGTTCATCGCCACGGAGCCGGATCCCGCGGCAGCGCCGATGGGTCTGGTGGCAGCGCGGTGCGCACATCCGCCCCATTGGCAGAGAGCAGCGCCAGCTCTTGCAGCCGCGCTGCCAGATCCGGGGGCGGCGCGGTGTAGGCGGTGCCCCATTCATTCTGTAGCTGACGCGGCAGCCCTAGGGGCGTGTCCCCGGTGAGGACCGCATATTGCACCAGCGAGAGATAATAAAACCCGATGGCATTGGGATGGATATCATCGGCAAAGACGTCCTGAATGTCGCGCAAGCCGGGCACGGTTCCCGCTTCGATCGCGTCATACAGTCGGGCCAGCGCCTGCCCGGTCGGCAGAAGCCGGATATCGCCGCCGCTGCGCGTTTTGACCTTGTCGACGATATGCTGCCAGCGCGGCAGGTCTTGGTCCAGCCGCTGGCGCCAGGGGATATCGCCATTGTCATCAAAGGGCACATCGGCGCCGGTGCCGCTCAGCAGGCTGTGCCAGCCTTCCTCGACATAGAGCGTGACATGGGGATTGGTCGTGGCGGCGAGCGTGTAGAAATCCGCCACGGCACCTTCGGTATCGCTCCAGCGCAGGTGATTGGCGAGGGGGATTGCCTCGGTCACGATCAGCGCATCGACCGGGCCAGCAGCAAGCCGGGCGCGGGCATTGATGCCCTGGGCCTTGTCCGCGTGTTCCCAGTTATAGCGCAGCGGCGCGCCATTGATAATCTGCGCCTCGACGGTTGGTGGCGTGCTCTGGCCTGCCGCCAGCAACTGGCCCAGCATTTGCGGATTGTCCGGGCCGATCAGGGAATGCCCGACCATGACAATGGCTCTGAGGATGTCGGCGGCGCTCATGCGGCCACCTGCGGGCTGTTCAGAATCTCGACTGCGGTGATAATCAGCCCCGCGCCGATGGCATAGCGCCCCTCCAGCTGGTGTCCTGCCTGAAACGGGGGCTGGGCCGCCGTGAAGCTGGCGATAAAGCTCGCGGCGCTGAGGTCAAAGCGCAGCTCCATGCCATCAAAGCCGAAATAGCGCTGCGAGAGCGCGTATTGCGCCTTGTAGGCGGCCTCCTTGGCGGAAAACAGGAGCTTGCCGGCCTGACCGGGATTGTCCTGGCGCGAGAGCCAGATTTGCTCTGCGGGGCTGGCGATCGAGGACCAGAGTTCGCGGGAGAGCAGCGTATCCGGTTCGACGTCGATGCCAACCCCGGCATGGGTGGCATGCGAGGCCACGGCGGCAAGGGCGCAGCTGCGGCAGTGGGAAATGCTCCCGACTAGCCCCAGAGGCCAGAGGGGGGCGCGCGTTTCACTGATCGGGACAGGCGCGGGCTCCCGGTCTAACGCGCGCATCGCCCGGTGTGCGGCGGCGCGACCGGCGGCAAATTCCCGTTTGCGCTTGTCCACGGCTTTGGGCGACAGACACGCGGCCTCGGCTGGAAAAGGCGCGGGGAGCGGGCCCAGCGGATCCTCGGCGGCGATGGCGACAGAGCCCGAGAGCAAGGGGCGCAAGAGATCCTGCCAATCCGCCTGTCGGGTGATCTGGTGAGGCGTGCTGTCCATCGTTCACTCCGTGCGCGCTTTGCGACTGGCGCGCATGGCGCGGCGTTTGGACATGGTGGCGCCCCGGTCGGTCGGGGGCGCGGAGGGTGCATCACTCGCGGCGGGGGCGTCACCGCCCTGAGCGAGCTGCGTTGCATGGCGGGCGAGCGCATTGAGTGTCGGGAAGCGGAAGATATCGGTGATCGACAACCGCTCCAGACCCAGGCGCTGACGGATATCACGATGGGCCTGAACCGCCAGCAGGGAATGCCCCCCGAGGGTAAAGAAATTATCCTCCAGCCCGATGTCGGCCACACCGAGGAGGCGCTGCCAGATCTCGGCGATCTGCTGTTGCGGGCCTGCTTTCAGATCGGGCGCAGCGGCCAGCACATCCGGCGTGCTGCGGGGCGGTTGCGGCGCGGGCAGCGCCTTGCGGTCGATTTTCTTGTTCGGTGTCAGGGGGAAAGCCTCTAGCGCCACGATATGAGCGGGCACCATGACCTCGGCCAGGTGCCGGGCCAGCCTGGTCTTGATGGCATCTTCGGAGACGGGGGCAGAGGCGGTCACATAGCCCACCAATCGGGTATCCGCGCCGATTTCGCGCGGGACCACAACGGCGGCGTCAATGCCGGGGATCGCTGCGAGGGCGGCTTCGATCTCGCCCAACTCGATGCGCTGGCCGCGGATCTTCACCTGATGGTCGCTGCGACCCAGGAACTCCAGCCGCCCGTCATGCAGCCAACGCGCCAGATCGCCGGTGCGATACATCCGTGCGCCGGGGTGGAACGGGTCGGCGGGGAAGCGCTCGGCGGTCAGATCGGCGCGTTGCCAATAACCAGCCGTGACGCCCGCCCCGCCGATATAGAGCTCTCCGATCGCGCCGACCGGGGCCAGCTGGCCGGCCTCATCCAGCACATATGTGGTTGTATTGGCCACCGGCCGGCCAATTGGGGCGATGCCGCCGGGCACCGTTTTGAGGGTCTCGACCGTGGACCAGATCGTGGTCTCCGTCGGGCCATACATATTGTGGAACTCCGCCCGGCTGCGCGCACGCAGGGCGCCGACCAACTCGCCGGGCAGGGCCTCACCCCCGACCAGGAGATGGCGCAGGCGGCCAAGGGCGGGGCCTGCATCCGGGTCACTGGCGATCATGCGCGCCATGGAGGGGGTGCATTGCATATGAGTGACACCGTGGCGAAGGATCTGTGCCGCCAGCGAGAAATCATCCGTCGCCAGCTCCTGCGCGCGATTGGCGCGGCGCAGGACTTCGGCCAGCGGTTTCAGCCCCTCAAGCACCACATGCGGCGCGATGCCATAGTCAATCAGGCAGGCGACCTCGTCCACACCGATGCGTTTCAGCTCCTCGACGCGGGCAACGCCATCCTCAACGGTGCCAAACAGGCCGGACTCCTCAAAATAGCGTTCAAAGGCGAAATCGAGGATCGCTTCCAGCTCCGCCTCGCTGAGAATGCCGAGGTCCATCTCGAAGGGATTATCGACGCCCTTGGGTTTCTTGAAGGCGGGAAAGGCCCAGGCGTATTGCTTGATCAGCCCGGCGGCGGAGCGCAGGTAATCCTTCATCGGCTCGCGGGCGATGCTGCGCGCGCTCTCACGGCTCTGGGCGAGATAGGTATGCAGCATCAGCGTGACGGTGAAATCGGCCGGGTCGTGACCGGCCTCGCGCAGCGCGGCGTGATAGAGCGCGATCTTGTCGCCCACCTCGGCAATGCTCTGGCCAAGCAGGTGGGTGAGCACATTGGCGCCGATCTTGCCCGCCTCGCGCCAGGTCTCCGGGTTGCCGGCGGTGGTGACCCAGACCGGCAGTTCGGAGGAGACGGGGCGGGGCTGCGTCACGACGCTGTGTTGGCTGCCATCCTTGCGCGAAAATGCCACCTCCTCGCCGCGCCAGAGCTTGCGCAGGATCTCGATGGTGTCGAACATGGCGGGCTTGTTGGCGGGGGGCGTGTTCTCGGGGCGCAGGATGAAATCATCGGGCTGCCAGCCGGAGGCAATGCCAAGGCCCACGCGCCCGGCCGTAAGATTGTCGATCACCGCCCATTCCTCGGCGATGCGGGCGGGATGGTGCAGCGGTGCGACGCAGGACCCGGCGCGCACGCCGATATTGCGGGTGACGGCGGCGACGGCGGCCCCGGTCACCGAAGGGTTCGGATAGGGGCCACCAAAGGCGTGAAAGTGCCGCTCCGGCGTCCAGACCGCGTTGAAGCCATGGGCGTCGGCGAATTTCGCGCCTTCCAGCAGAAGTTCGTATTTCTGCGGCCCGGGGCCATCGTCATTGCCCCAGTAGAACAGGTTGAAATCCATCTTGCGATCACTGAGCGTGACCGGGCCGTTGGCCAGCTGCAAGCGGCTTTCGTCGCTGGACAACACCAGTTTGAACCCGCGGGCCAGGGTCCAGAAGAGTTCGAGCACGGAGATGTCGAAGGACAGGCTGGTGACCGCAAGCCAGGCATCGCCCGGCTGATGCGGGATGCGGGCATCCATGGCGGTAAAGAAATTGGCCACATTGCGATGACGCACCATCACCCCCTTGGGCAGGCCGGTGGAGCCGGAGGTATAGATCAGATAGGCCAGATCCTCGCCCGAGGCCCCGCTTGCCAGTGCGCCAGTCGGGGAGAGGTCGAGCGTGTCGAGACTCATAACCTGTGGGGCGCTGTGCGGCAGCTCTGCGGCCAACGCGGTTTGCGTGATGATGACGCTGGCGCGGCTGTCGGCGATATAATGCGCGATACGCTCCGCGGGATAAGCCGGATCCAGCGGCACGTAAGCCCCGCCGGCCTTCAGGATGCCGAGGGTCGCGACGACCAGATCCATCGAGCGCCGCAGATAGACCCCGACATGGCTGCCGGGCGCAACGCCCTCTGCGCGCAATTGATGGGCCAGCGCATCGGCGCGCTGATTGAGCGCCGCGTAGCTCAGCTGCTGGTCTTCAAACACCAAGGCAGTGGCCTCTGGCGTGCGGGCGACCTGAGCCTCAAAGGCGGCGTGGATGGTTTCGTTGGCGGAGGCGTCGGCCTGCTTGGCGTTCCAAGTCTCCAGTAACAGACTGCGTTCGCTGTCGGGAAGGCAGGGCAGGCCGTGTAGGGGCTGATCCGCTGTCATGTCGGCAGCGAGGAGTGTCTCCAGCCGTGCGGCCAGCAGGGCAAGGGCCGCTGGTGGCATGGCGTCCGAGCGCAGGTGCAGCCGATCACCGACGCGGTGCAGAAGGAGCTTGGCCGCGGCGGGGGCCTTCTCGGTGTCGAGACACAGCACCACGGCGGGCGGCGATTGTGGCGCGATCTCTGGCGCGCGGGCGATCAGGTCTTCGGCAAAACCGCCAGACCGACGGGCGCGGTGCAGGTCCTGCTCCAGCCGCGTTGTGAGCTCGGCCAGTGAGCTGTCCAAATCGGCGCTTAGCGGCACCCAGTCAGAGATGATCCCGGGCCAGGCCAGGGCCTGGGTTTCGGGCAGGCAGAGGGCGAGGCTGCCGCTGCTCTCGCCGGTGCTGCGCAGGAGCCAGCAGAGCACCAGTGCCGAAAGGCGCGCAGCTGGCAGATGCGGCGGGAGTGAAATCTCGGTCTCGGCGGGGTTGTCGCCTGACGATGTGACAAGCGGCGCCGGCAGGGGCCGCATGGCGGCCAATGCCCTGCGCCAGTGTGCGTCTCCGGGCTGGGTCGCCTTCAGAGCGCTGTCGATCTTTTTGATCTCATCAGTCGTCAGCCGTGGCAAGGTGCGGCCCACGGCGGGAAGAGCCTCAAGGGAGAGCGCGCCCTGCGCAGGCGTGGTCAGGGCCGAGAGCCGCAGGGCGCCGTCCAGACAGGCCACGGTCAGCGCGCCCTCATCACTCGCGAAGACCTGGCCGCAGGCGCCAGTGCCCTCAACCTGTTCGGCCCGTCCGACAAGCGCAATGCTGCCGCCAAGGTCGAGCTTGGCCGCGCAGAGCGGGTTCCAGTAGCCGCCCATGTCGAGACCCCGCACAAGCCGCAGCAGCTCTGCGACGGGTTGGTCAAATTGCAGCAGGCCACCGGCTGTGGGACGATCCGCGCGCATGTGGCAGTGCCGCTGGCTCAGGTCCTGCGGTTGCCGCTTGAGCTCGCCGCTTTCCAGCTGCGCCAGCACCTCGGCAAAACTATCCAGCGCCGCGCCGTAGCATTTGGAGTTCAGGCTGAACGCGGTGTCGTCCTCGGTGATGGCGAAACGGCGCTGGGCCAGGATATCGCCCTCATCGACGCCGCCCTCGATCAGATGCCAGGTGATCCCGTGTTCAGTCGCGCCCTCCAGAATGGCCCAGTTCGGCGTGTTGAGCCCGGCCCGTTCGGGCAGTGGCCCATCGTGAAAATTCACCGCGCCTCGCGCGGCCCGTGCGATCACCGCATCCGGCAGCACGCGCAGGTTTGCAATCGACAGGAGCCAGTCAAACGAGCCGGTGATGTCATCCGGCGTGGCGAAGATCTTGAGGCCCTTGTCGCGCGCCCAGGAGTGGATCTCGGCGTTGTCACTGACGACACCGCGGATGTCATGACCGCGCGCGAGCAGCGCGTCACAACAGCCGATCAACAGGGATTCATTGCCGATAACGACAGCGGAGAAAGGCATCAGGATTGATCCTCCGAGGGAGAAGCGGGCAGTGCTGGCGCTTGCGGGGGCTGCATCAACCGTGGCTTTGGCACGGGTTTGAGCAGCCGTTTTACGTGATGGCGCAGCAGATCGCGATGAAAATGCGCCGCCTCCATGCGCGGTTTGCCCGAGATGAGCCGGCGCAAGGCGTAGATCGCACCGCCGGCCAGTCGGGCAAGGGTCGCGCCAATGGCATAGAGCCTGCCGCGCGTTTGGATGAAATAATGCAGGCGGGAGTCGAACCAATAGTCGGGCGTGCGCGCCCAGCCCTTCATCCCGGTGGAGGCCGAGCCGACATGCGCGATGGTGCTTTGCGGCACATAATGGGTGCGCCACCCGGCGCGCGCGGCGCGGTGGCAGAGCTCGGTTTCCTCAAAATAGAGGAAGAATGTCTCGTCAAAGCCGCCGACGTCTTCGATCACCTCGCGGCGGATCATCAGGCTTGCCCCCGCCGTCCAGTCCACCTGTTGCGCCTGTGTCGGGATCGGCAGAGGCACGATCGCATGCGAAAGCAGGCGCGAGATCACACCGGTGCGCGCGGCCCCCTCAAACTCGCTGGCGAGGGTGGGAAAGCGGAACAGGGTGCAATGCGGCATGCCGTCCTCGCCATGCACGTAGGAGCCCGCCAGCCCGGCGCCGGGGTGGTCGATCAGGAAATCGCGCAGAATGCGGATGCAGCCCTCGTTGGGAAAGGCGTCCGAATTCAGGAGGTAGTAAAAATCCGGGATACTCCCGTCGCCAAAGCGGGTGTTCAGGCCGATGTTTATACCCGCGCCAAAGCCGCCATTCACCGGCGAGGCCGTGATGCGCAGGCGTCCGTCGTTTCGCCACCCGCGCGCCTGCGCGCCAGCCAGCAGGGCCTCGTAGGAGCCGTCGTCGGACCCATTGTCGATGATCAGAACCTCGCCGGGCAGATCGGCCATGGCGGCCAGCGCCGCCTCGGCGGAGCGCAGGGTCATCGCAGGGGTGCGGTAGTTCAGGATGATGGTCAGCACGGCCTTGCGGGACATGGTTTACTCCGCCGCCTTTGCGGGGGTGGCAGATTGCTGCCCGCATCCCGCCAGAAGATCGCGCAGGGATTTCCCCAGCACGCTGACATTGGGGTCCAGCACCATCCCATCGTGATCGCCAGGGACCTCCACCACCTGCAAGGCGGGCGCGTAGCGGGTCCAGTCGTTGTCGGCATAGACATATTCCCGCTCGCGACTGACCCATTGTCCGTTTGAGACTTTCCAATGGCGATCCAGCACCGGACGATAGAGCACCACCGGCCCGGCCCAGGGTTTGACCTGATAGTCGGCAATGGCCTGGCGGAAGGCCTGTTCGATCTTGTGATTGTTGAACCCCGAGGCCGTGCTGATCGGCCCAGCCTCGCCCTGCCGTTTGCGCTGCTCCCAGGCGATCCGGTTCTGGAGCCACTCTTTCAGATAGCTCGGCCCTTTGCGGCGCAGCTCTTCGATCTTGATCAAGGCCTTGTCCGTTGAGGACAGCGCGGGGCGTTGCGGCAAGGGCGTGTCCAGCAGCACAAGGGCTTCGACGGTATGCCCTGCTGCGGTCAGTTGCTGTGCCATCTCATAGGCGGTGATGCCGCCGCCGGAAAAGCCGCCAATGAGATAGGGGCCCTCGGGCTGCACCTGCCGGATCTCGGCAAGGTAATCGCGCGCGGCGTCCTCCATCCTGTCATGGGGCTGATCACTGTCAATCAACCCTTTGGCCTGCACCCCATAGACGGGACGATCCTGCCCGAGGATCTGCGCCAGATGCCGCAGGTTGAGCACATTACCGAACATCCCCGCGACGATGAAGATCGGCGTCGCCTGCGCATCCTCGCCGGGGTGCAGGCGCACCAGATGGGTGAAGCACTGGTCAGATGCGCCAGCGGGCTCATCTGCCGGAGACGTTTCTATATCGGTACTGCCGCTGGCGGCGTCGATGCGTTTTGCCAGCGTGGCAACGCTCGGGGCATCAAAAAGCAGCGACATCGGGAATTCCACGCCAAAGCTGCGCTTGATTTGGGCAAACAGGCGCACCGCGATCAGCGAATGCCCACCGAGGTCAAAGAAGCTGTCCTCCACCCCGATCCGGGACAGACCCAGAAGCGTGGCAAAATGGCTGGCCAGCAGCTCCTCTGTCGGGGTGCGGGGAGCAATATAATCCGTATCGAGGTCGGGGCGCTCAAAGCTCTGAGCGCTGGCCTTGCCGGGCGATTGCCCACTGTCGGCGGCTTGCCGGATCAAGGCGGGCAGATCGAGGGAGGAGACAACCACCTGCGACAGCCCAGAGGCCAAGGCGCGTTCCAGTGCTGCGCCGCCCTCGTCGGCGCGAATACCGTTTTCCAGGTTGGCCCAGAGGCGGCGCTCGTCCTGGGAGTGCGGTTGACCTTGCGTCTCTGCGATCAGGTTGAGCGCGGCGGCGGAGTTGTCGGTGCGGGCAGGTGCCAGGGTGAAGCCGCCGCTTTGCCGTTGCATGCGGAAGTGGGAGATCTGCACCAGCACCCGGCCCGATGTATCGGTCAGGGTCACGTCAAACAGGGCCGAGCCTGCCGTGTCGCCCTCTGCCTCGATCAACCTGACGTGGCTGTATATTTTTGCCTCCAGCGGCGCAAGCACGCGGATTTCGCCATAGGACACCGGCACCCAGAGCGCATCCGGCGCATAGCCCGGCGCCAGTTCAATCGCCCAGCCGGTGGCCAGATCCATCAGCCCGGGATGAAGCAGGGTTTGGTCCTGTCGCGCGATGTCCGGCAGGTGCAGGCGGGCGAGGCCCTCGCCTTGCCCGAGCGCCATGGCGTGCAACACATCCCATCGAGGCCCGAACCGCAGGTGCCGCTCCTGCGGCGAGCGCAGGCGACCAGAGGTTTCGCGTGGGGTGCAGCGGCGCGCGATGGCATCGAGGTTTATCAGACCGCTGACGCTGCTGGCGGCCAGCGGCGCGGCCTGCGCCTCCATGGTGCGGGCAAAGCCGCCGGTGGTGGCGCCGTGGAGGGAAATGTCGAAGCCGGCCTCTGTCGGGCGGAGATGCATGACCGCCTCGCGCGGGGCGGCGTCAGGCACCACAAAGGGTTGCAGGAAATAAAGATCCCGGATCGCAAAAGGCGCATCGAGCCCGAGGCAGTGCAGTGCTTCCGCGATCAGTTCAATATTGCCGGTGCCGGGGATCAGCGCGCTGCCGTCCTGGGTGCGGTGCTCGTCCAACATCCAATCGGAGCGGGCATCAAACCGGCTGCGAAAGATCGGCGTGCCCGCGCTGTCAAAGGCCTGTGTTTGCCATAGCGCGGCCTCGCAGGGCCGTGGCTCCGAGGGTGTCGCGCTGCCGCGCCGGGCGGCCATAGCGGCTGCCGCCATGCCGGTATCGGACCAGATCCCCCAGTCTATGGCCGTCACATGGGTCCTGCCGCCGCGCCGGGATTTGGCCCAGGCGTTCAGGTATTCATTGGCGGCGATGTAATCCACCTGACCGGCGGGTCGGGTCACGGTGGAGGAGGAGGAAAACAGGACCATCAGATCGAGCCTGCCGTCGGGAAACAGCTGATCCAGCACCCTGAGGCCGCTGACCTTGGGGGCCAGAACCCTGGCGATCTGGCGCTCGGTCTTGGCCAGCAATGGGGCATCGTCAATCCAGCCCGCAGCGTGAAAGACGCCGCAGATCGGACCAAGGCGCGCCTCTGCGGTCTCTGTCGCCTCGCGCATGTCTTGCAGGTTGCAGACATCCCCGGCCAGCGTCAACAGCGCGCCGCTGCCCAAGCCTTCCAGCTGTCGCACCGCCAGGATGCGCGCAGACAGGCGGTCGCGGGGGCTGTGACGGCGCAGGTAGCTGTCCCACTCCGCGCGCGGCGGCAGGGGCTGGCGCGACAGCAGCGTGATACGGGCGCCGTAGTGGCGCATCAGATGTTCGGCGATGGTCAGGCCGATGCCGCCGTAGCCGCCGGTCAGCAGATAATGCCCGCCCTGACGCAATGGGAGGTTTTTGGCCCTTGGCGCGGGCAGCGGCAACGGGCGATAGTCCAGTTCCACCCGTTTGTCGCCGCGCCAGGCCGCCGTCAGATTGGCGGGCTCGGCCAGAAGCTCCTCCAGCAGGCGCGGCGTCAGATCCGGTCGCGACGTCCCGGCGCGCCGCGCGGCGAGGCCCTTGGGCGGGATTGGCAATTCAATATCGCATGTGGCCACGGTGATGCCGGGTATTTCGCGTGGCAGGACACCAGCCGGGCCGGAGATCATGGCTTTTTCCGGGTAGGGCAGGGGCTCGGTTCCGGTTTGAAGGGCACCGGTGGTGAAGACGCTCAGATGCGCGGGAGCGGGCAGCTCGGCCTCTGCCAGCGCCTGCCCCAGCGCGGTCAGCGACAGAAATCCCATCTCGACGTTGCGGTCAAAGAAAGAAGAGCCGGGGCGGTAGGTCTCGCCCCGGG
The DNA here is from genome assembly GCF_011806385.1 of Phaeobacter sp. HF9A. Lineage (GTDB taxonomy): Bacteria > Pseudomonadota > Alphaproteobacteria > Rhodobacterales > Rhodobacteraceae > Epibacterium. The sequence goes on from NZ_JAATOX010000066.1 coordinate 15,436, forward strand.
TCACCAGCCAGAAATGGGCGATGCGCTGTGGCAGCAGATCGACTGCGGCCAGATCCTCCAGCAGCGCCTGATAGCCAAAGCGCCCTTCCTCGGGGGCGATCTGATAGCGGTCGGGCGCGAGCTGCGCATAGGTATCCCCGGCGCGCACCCGCACCACGCGATGCCCTGCGGCGCTCAATCGCTCGGCGCAGGCGGCGGCGTGGCCAAACGCGTCGTCAAAGAACAGCCAGGTGAGGGCGGTGCTGGCAAGCTCGGTCTCGATGTCGAGCGGACAATCGGCCAGTCGTGGCCGCCAGACCGGACGATAGCCCCAATCGGTCATATCGGCATGGCGCGCGGGGAGCACGGAGACTGCCGTGGCCGCAGGCTTGCCCGGTTCGATAAAATAGCGGCTGCGCTGGAAGGCATAGGTCGGCAGGCTAAGCCGGTTGCGCCGGGCATCGCCCCAGATTTGCGGCCAGTCGGCCTCGACCCCGCAGGCCCAAAGCCGACCAATCACGCCAAAGAAATAGGCGTCATCGGCGATGTCCTGATCCGGGTGGCGCAAGGAGCTGAGCACCTGCCCGGCAGAAATCTGCGGCGCCATTTGCGCCAAAGCGCTCAGCGCCTTGCCCGGGCCGACTTCCAGATAGACGCGACCGGGCGTTGCCGCGAGCGTCTCCAGACAATCGGCGAAGTGCACGGTGTTGCGCAGCTGCTGAACCCAGTATTCGGCGCTGGTGGCTTGTTCTGCCGTCAAGGGCTGACCGCTGCGGTTGGAGAGGACCGGCAGGCTAGGCGCCTGCAAATCAAGGCCGCGCAGGAAATCGCCATATTGCGCCAGGATCGGCTCCAGCATGCGGCTATGGGCGGCGATGTTGATGGGGATGCGCTGGAATTCGACCTCCTTAGCGCGCAGGGTCTCGGCCAGGGCATCGAGCCGGTCATTGGGGCCGGACACGGCGGTCAGCTCGGGCGCGTTGACGCTGGCGATGTCCAGCTCATCGCCCACCAGGGCCTCTACGTCTGCCAAGGGCAGGGAAATCGACAACATGCCGCCGGGCTCGACCGTGTCAAACAGGCGTCCGCGCAGGTGCACCAGGTCGATACAGTCCTCAAACCGCATCACCCCCGCCAGGCAGGCGGCGGTGTTTTCGCCCATGGAATGGCCCACCATGGCCGCCGGTCGCACGCCCCAGCTGATCCAGAGCTGCGCCAGCGCATATTCCACGATCATGATCAGCGGCAATTGCACCGAGGGTTTGAGCAGCGCCGCATCGGCGGCCTCTTCGGTGCCGGGGGTCGGCAGCCAAAGGGCGCGAAGGTCGAAATCGAGGCTCTTTTCCAGATGATCCAGACCGCGATCCATCCAATCGGCAAAAACCGGCTCGGTTTCATAAAGGTCGCGCGCCATGCCCGCATATTGCGCGCCGCCCCCGGGAAACATGAAGACGACTTCCGGGTCGGGGCCGAGGTGATCATGGGTAAAGACCTGGCGCGGGTTTGCCTCCTCCAGCAGGTCGGCCGCCTCACTCGGGGTTTCCGCCACCACGACGCGGCGCTTGGCAAAGCCCCGGCGGCCTTCTTTCAGCGTATAGGCCACATCGGCCAGCTCGGCCTCCGGGTTGTCGCGCAGCCAGTCGATCAGATTGCGGCTGTTGGCCTCCAGCGCGGCTTTGCTGTGGCCAGAAAGGCAGAGGATCTGGAAGGGAAAGTCGCTCTCCTCCGAGGGGGCGCGCGGCGGGGCTTCCTCCAGGATCGTATGGGCATTGGTGCCGCCGACGCCAAGCGCGTTGACGGCGGCGCGGCGCGGGCCCTGATGCGAGACCCAGGGCGTCAGCCTGTCGTTCACCCGAAAGGGAGAGGTCTCAAAATCGATGGTCGGGTTCGGGGCCTCAAACCCAAGCGAGGGCGGCAGGGCGCGATGCTCCAGCGCCAGGGCGGTTTTGACAAACCCGGCGACACCGGCGGCGGTGTCCAGATGGCCGATGTTGGTCTTGACCGATCCGATCCGGCAATAGCCGCGCGCATCGGTGCCGTCGCGATAGGCTTCGGTCAGGGCGGCGACTTCGATCGGGTCGCCGATATAGGTGCCGGTGCCGTGGCATTCGACATAGTCGATGGTCTCGGGGTTCACCCGCGCGGCCGTCAGCGCCTTGCGCACGGCGGTGGACTGGCCATCCACCGAGGGCGCCAGATAGCCGGCCTTGGCGGCGCCATCGTTGTTGATCGCGGAGCCCTTGATCACTGCCCAGATATGATCGCCGTCAGCGATAGCGTCGCCAAGCCGTCGCAGCGCCACCGCCCCGGCACCAGAGCCAAACACGGTGCCCTGCGCGCGGTGGTCAAAGGCGTGGCAATGGCCGTCGGGCGAGAGGATCTCGTTTTCCTTGTAGAGATATCCGCGCCCCTGCGGCAGCTCGATGGTCACGCCACCGGCCAGCGCCATATCGCATTCACCCTTGCGCAGCGCTTCGGATGCGTAGTGGATCGCCACCAGCGAGGTGGAGCAGGCGGTCTGGATATTGACCGAAGGACCTTTCAGATCAAATACATGGCTGACACGGGTGGTCAGGAAATCCTTGTCGTTGCCGGTATGGCGCAACAGGAACATGCCAACATCATCCACCAGATCCGGGTTCGAGCAGATGTTGAAATAGAAATAGCTGCCCATGCCACAGCCCGCGTAGACACCGACCTGCCCATCGAGGGTTTCCGGCATATGTCCGGCGTCTTCCATCGCGCGCCAGGCCACCTCGAGGAACTTGCGGTGCTGCGGGTCAAGGATCGCGGCCTCTTTGGGGGAAAAGCCAAAGAACTCGGCATCAAAAGTGTCATAGCCGTCCAACCGGGCCGCTGAAGGCACGTAGTTGGGGGCGCGCAGGGTGTCGGGCTGCTCTCCGGCGGCGCGCAGGCTTTCCTCGTCCAGCACCTGAATCGATTCGATGCCGTCGCGCAGATTGGACCAGTATTCACGAAGATCGGCGGCACCGGGCAATGTGACCGCCATGCCCACCACGGCGATGTCGTCGGCGGATACCGCGGCTCCGTGGTCTTGCGTCGCTAATGCCATCGTATGTTTGCTTTCCTGCCTGATCTCAACGGTTTTGGCCTCGCAGCGCGCGTGTCAGGATGAGGCCACCGCTGTCCCAAACGCGAGGGATCGTATCCTGCCATGCTGTGCCAGAATACGATCATTTCACGATTATTCATATGCAAGGAATGCGAAACATCTTGGGCTGTCCAAAGGAGCCATTGTGGCCAAATTGGGATTTATGGGAGCGCTGGTTGCCTGGCTCACTCCAGCAGGGGCTTTTGCCGGGTGGCCGGGTCGTGACCATCAATCGCCTGTCGTCCCTGAAACAGTTTTGGGCGCGGATCAAATAGGCCGGGATAGAGCAGCCGCTCGGCATAGCCGCAAATCGCGCCGGCACACATCCAGGTCACCGGGACCAGGGTATCGTTTAGCAACATGTCGATCATGTTGGCGCCAAGAATCAGCGCGATACAGGACACATAGGGGGAGAACGCCGCTGAGGCCGTTTGCTTCATTGCGCGCCACAAGAGGAAGAAGGTCGCGGTGAGGATTCCCATTTCTGACAGGTAGCCGATCCAGCCTTTGCTGCCGAAAGCGATAATCCAGTGACCATCGGGGATGGACTGTATCAGCCCGGAAACGGGATCACGGACCAGATTGCGCCCCCAGTTTCCCCACCCGAACCAAGGTTTCTCCGCAGCACGATCCAACAGAATCTGTTCGTTCATGAAACGATACCCAAGCGACTGCGCGCGATCAGGCGAAATATGTGTCAGCTGCCTCAGAAGCAAGTCTTGTGGGATGAGGCCGGCATTCTTGAGTACGGGGTAAAAACAGCCAAATAGGGCAATCAGCAAGGCCACCCTGATTTGGAACTTGTAGGACGTGAACGCGATTATCGGAACAAACACCAGACCATAGAATAGCGCGGCGAAGCTCTTGCACAGGACAAGCATCACGAAGAGATAGCAGGCGGCGAGCGTCAGGCGTATCTTGTCCGTTCCCTGACTCATGCGGGCAAGGGTTGCGGTTGCGACAAGAGCGCTGAACATGAAAATGGCCAGCCAGAGCGCATGGGGCAAGAAAACGATCGGTCGATATCCGTTTGACCGGATCATCTGCGCAAAATCATGCTGGAAAAAGCCATAGATCATGATGTTGAGCTGCGGGCTCATGCGAATTTCAAATAGCGACGGCAAAGAGTAGACCAGCCCGCCGATACAGAATGCAAACAGCAGATCACGGTGCGCATCCGGGGTCGAAAGATAGCGCCGGGCGATCATAAACGGGATAAGAACAATAAGCTGGTTCGTGATCTCGGACCCAATGTCGCGCCAGCGCAGTCCCGGCAGGCTCCAGTTGATGATTTCGATTGGTGCGGTGTCAAAGATGGGCCGAAAGGCTATGCTGTCCAAATTGGTCAGCACGGTGGGGATTGCGCAAATGACAAAGGCGCAGACAAAGATCCGCACAATTGTGGACCTGGGCAAAAACGGCACCGGTGCCTTTGCAATGAACACGCAGCCCACAAGCGCCATGATCGAGCTGATCGAGAATTTGTCGAACGCGGGGATCAGCGGGAAATCAAAGGCGGCGATGGGGGGCAGGATCAGGTAGCCGCCGATCAGGCACAGAAGAATCGCCCTTTGCAGCGGCAGTCTTTGGAAAAAGACCAGCGCGGCGACTGGCCACAGCAGAAGCATCAGATAGGCAATGGAATTGGGCAACTGGGGTGGCCTCTTGATAAACCGGTGCCAGCCTACATGTTTTGTACGTGGCCGCCAAATTTTCAGTTAATGGGGCAGGACGGCGGGCGCTTGCTCCGGTCTATTTATACTCGATCAGGCCGCGATGTCTGCGGGTCAGCCGGTTCATGTGAAATTCAAGAACCCCCTGTGCTTCGGCGACTTTACCCAGGATCAGAAAACCGGCCCGCTGGCGGCCAAAACGCCGCGTCAGGCGCAGGAACTGACCGACGTAGAGACACAGCCCCAGCGCGGCCATTTTCGGCGCCATGAGCATTGCCACCAAGAGGAGACTGGGCAGCACTGCGCCCCAAAGGAGGGCACGGCGCGTCTCTTTCACCCAGTGCCGATCCGGCGGAGCACCGTGCAGGAATGCGCCTTCCGCAAAGGCATGCCCGGCCCGTCGGCTGCGCTGCCACCATTGGCCGAGCCGCATCATGCGCGCGTCATGCAGCGTCATCTCGGCATCCAAGCGCCAGATTTTCCAACCGGCGCGGCGCAGGCGCAGGCACATTTCCGGCTCTTCTCCGGCAATCAGATCGTCGCGGTAGCCACCGATCCCGGCCAGCGCCGCCCGCCGGATCAGGGCATCGCCGCCGCAGGCCAGCGCCTCGCCGATGGGGGTGTTCCATTCGGCATCACAAAGGCGGTTATAGATGCTGGCCTCGGGGTGTTCCTCGCGGCGGCGCCCGCAGACCACCGCGACCTCCGGTTCTGTCGCCAGAAACGCGGTGGCTTTCGCGATCCAATCCGGGTGCAACGTGCAATCCCCGTCCAGAAGCTGCACCAGGCTGTCATCGGTGGGCCCCAGTTGCGCCAATCCGGCGTTGCGTGCGCGCGCGGCCGTAAAGGGGCGCGTCATATCAAGCGCGACAACCTCCGCCCCGCGCGCCCGTGCCGCCTCAACCGAGCCATCGGTCGAGCCGCTATCGACATAGATGATGCGCCGAAATCGCCCCGCCAGACTGTCGAGGCAGGCCAGCAGCCGGGCGCCCTCGTTGCGGCCGATCACCACCGCATCAATCGGCGGCCCGTCGGGGGAAGCCATGTCCGGGGCCACGGTCCGCATCAATAGTCGCGTTTGTAGACCAGGCCGATCCCGGTGCCGCCGGCGCTATCTGCCTTGCCCGTCACCGTGAGCGATTTGGTCAGATCAAGGTTGATCGTCAGCTCGCTGTCGCCTTGGGTGGTGACATTCAGGTCGGTATAGACATTGTCCGCAAGATAGCCGCCCAGACCAAGCTGTCCGACGCCAAGGTTATTGGTGCCGAAATCCACATTGTCTGCGCCGGTGCCGTTTCGGAGCGCTTTTTGCGTGCCGCCACCCCGGCCACTGAGGGTGAGCGCGGAGCTGGCCAGACGGGCCAGGGCAAGCGGCGAGATATCCTGAATGTTGTCCCCAAACAGCAGCAGCGCCAGCGCCTCTTCGCTGGGGCGGGCGGGTTCCGAGGTCACCTGGATCTGCGGGCTGTCCATGGGGCCGGAAATCTCCAGCGTGGCGGTGCCCTGTTCCGTCGTCGCCGAGGAGGAGAACTTCAGATAGGGTTGCAGATCGCCAAGCAGCGTGATGCGCCCCTCATCCAGGGTCAGACGTCGCCCGAGAATATCAAAGGTGCCACGGATCAGGCCGATCTGGCCAGAGGGGGCAAGCGCGGAGGTGGTGCCACGCAGGGTGATCGCGCCGCCCAGTTCGGCGTTGAGGCCGCGCCCCCGGGCAAAGATGCGATTGGGCGCGCTGATCAGGATATCAAGCGCAATGTCGGTCTTGCCGCCGCCACCGCTGGGGCCCGTGTTGATCAGCCCGGCGCGGGATCGGGTCGCGGTCTGTGTCCGTGACTGGCCAATATGGCGAATGGGCGGGATCGGGGCCGCAGCGACCGCGCCGCCGGCCGTGTTGAGATTGATGTTGGTCTCGCCAATATCCACCCGCCCGCTGAGGCTGCTATTGCCGCTCAGGGGTCCGCTGAGCCGCAGCTGTCCGCCCAGCGAGGTGGTATAGGAGAGGTTATCGGTAAGCACCACATCCGCCAGTGAGATCTGGAGCGTGCCGGAGTAAGGCGCGCTGAGCGAGACCGGCCCGGAGACCTCGACCCGGCCACCGTCGCGGGGGCGGGCGTTGAGCGAGAGCGTGGCGCTGCCGTTGTTCAGGCTGATGCGGGTGGAGATCGCGTCGATGGATTGCGCCGCCTCGGGCAGCACCAGCTGCGCATCCGAGGTGGTGATCGTGCCGGTGAGCGATCGCAGCGCCGCCGGGCCGCGCAGGGCCAGATCAAACCGTGCCACGCCCCGGACCAAATTCGGTTTCAAGAAGGCGTTCGCCCCTTCCAGCCGCAACGAGCCCTTGGCGGTGAGGTCGGCCAGGGATTTCGCCTCGTCCCATGTCCCGGCGACGCGGGAGTCAATGCCGAGCGGGCCTTTTGCGGTTGTTTCCAGGGTCCAGATGCCGTCGCTGCGGCTGGCGTCCCCTTTGGCGGTCAACACGCCCTCAAGCTCGGGGATGATCTTTTGCAGCCTTTGAACCACGGTATCAAAATGCAGCTCGGCGGCCCCCGAGGCCTCGGTGAACTGGCCGGTGACATCCATCTTGCCATCGCCCTGACCGGTGAGTGAGCCCTGCGCCTGCCACACCCCATCGCGGCGCGTGGCCTTGCCGGTGGCGATCAAGGGGGCACCGGCCAGTTGCGGCA
>NZ_JAATOX010000067.1 GCF_011806385.1 Phaeobacter sp. HF9A
CCGCGCGGCGCCACCCCCAACGGGAGCGGGCGGGGCTTTGCTCCGACCGGCGACGGGCGGGAGAGCCTGGCGTCGCGCGCTGTGCTCGCTTGGGCTTGCCACCACGGAGCATCTCTTTAGGGTCGGCGCAACCTCAACGACAGATGCGGAGATGCGCCATGCTTGACCTCGACCATTTTGCGATTGCCGCCACCACGCTGGAAGCGGCCACCGCCCATGTGGAGGAGGCCCTTGGGGTGGCAATGCAGCCGGGCGGCCAGCATCCGGTCTTTGGCACCCACAACACGCTCCTTGGTCTTGCCGATGGGCTCTATCTGGAGGCCATTGCCATTGATCCGCAGGCCACACCGGAGCGCAGCCCGCGCTGGTTTGATCTCGACCGTTTTGCCGGCGCGCCCCGGATCTGTAACTGGATCTGCCGCACCGAGGATCTCGCCGCCACATTGACCGGCCTGCCGGTGACGGCGGGGCAGGCGGTCTCGCTCAGCCGGGGGGATCTGCGCTGGCAGATGGCGGTGCCCGAGAGCGGCATCCTGCCCTTTGACAATCTCTTTCCCGCGCTGATCCAATGGCAGGGGCCCCATCCCGCACCACGGCTGACGCAACAGGGCTGCGCGCTGCGGCGGCTGATCCTCTCCCACCCGGAGGCCGAGGCGCTGCGCGACATGCTGGAGCTGAACGATCCGCGCGTGGTCTTTGAGATCGGGCAGCTCGGGGCCAGGGCCGAGATCGACACCCCGCACGGGCTGCGCCAGTTGGCGTGAGGAGGGCGGCGGGCGCGGCCCACGGACCCGCGCCGCGCCTCAGGCGCCAGTCAGATCCCTCCGGTCAGCTCGCTGATGTCCACCGCGCGCCCCTCGGTCATGGAGCGCTGCGCGGCCAGGCCCATCAGCACCGCCCATTTGCCATCCTGGAGCGAAACCTCGGGCGTCCGTCGCGCGCCGCGCACCAGGTCGAGAAAGCCCTGGTGCTGATAGAAGGTGGAACCATTATGGTCGCCGGCCGCCAGCAGGGTGGGATCGACCGGGATTTCGCGCAGCTCCGGCCCCTTTGGGTCGCGGGGCGAAACAATCACCTGCGGCACCGGCGGGTTCCCCAGATGCGCGGGCCAGAAACGGCCTGGCCCCGGCACCAGCGCCTCGATCTTGCCCTTTGGCCCGACGGCGGAAATCTCTTCCTGATAGCGCGCGCCCTCGGCGAACATGCATAGCTCCAGCATCGCCCGCCCCCCGCTTTCAAACTCGACCATCACATAGCCATGATCAAAGATATCCGGCGTCTCCCCCGCGTAGCGTTCATCCAGGTGGTTGGCCGCCTGACCGCCCATCGCCATCACCCGAATCGGATCCGATTTCAGCGCCAGCCGCATGAGATCGAAGAAGTGGCAGCATTTCTCGACAAAGGTGCCGCCGGTGTAGCGGTTGAAGCGGTTCCAGTCGCCGACCTTTTCGAGAAAGGGAAAGCGGTGTTCGCGGATGGTCAGCATCTTTATGCCGCCAGTGGCCGCCTCGGCCTCTGCCAGCAGCGTGGCAACCGGCGGCATGTAGCGGTATTCCATCGCCACCCAGACCGGCGCGGGGTAGCTCTTGGTAAAGGCATCCACGGCGGCGGCCTGCGCGGGATCGGTAAACAGCGGCTTTTCCACCAGCACGGGCAGGGGGCGCCTATGCGCGATCTGCTGGAGCTGATCCACATGGCGAAAATTCGGGCTGGCGATCAGCAGGCAGTCGATTTCTGCGATATCCAGCAGCGCCTCGATACTGTCCACGAACTCTGCATTGGGGGCAAGTTTGGCGGCCTCGGCGCGCATGTCGGGGTCGGGCTCAAAGATCGCGCCGACCGTCGTGCCCTCCAGCAAGGCGATATTGCGCAGATGCTCCTGTCCCATCATGCCGCAGCCGATGATGCCATAGGTGATGGGCCCGGTCTCGCGGTCTGCGAGGGTCTGGGTGGTCATTGGGATTCCTCCTCCCGTCAGATGAGGCGCTGCACATAGAGCGCCTTTTGCGTGTCATACCAGGTGCGCGAAAATTCGACCGCCTCGCTGCCCTGCGCCCAGGACAGGCGCTCGATATAGGCGGTGGTCGTGCCGGGGCTGAGCGGAAAATCCATCGGCGCCCAGTCCGGCACCTGCCCGATTCCCACCCGGTCCTCGGCGCGGGTGATCCAGAGTTGCAGCGCGCGCTTGTAGGTCAGATAGAGCGAATCCTGCACCATCTCGCGCGGGACCCGGCCGGTGCCGCCATCAAGCCAGATTTCCTCCACCGCAATGACCTCATCGTCGAGATAGCGCAGGCGGCGAAACCGGGTGCCATGATCCGAGGTGCCATAGGCCGGCTGCTGGGGATCCTTCGGCAGATAGTCGGTCGACAAAAGATCGGCAGTGGGCAGCCCGCCGCCGCCCTCGGCATGCTCCAGCCGGAACATCGAATAGACCGAGGCGACCTGACCCGCGGCGCGGATGTAGTTGCCGGATCCTTGCCGGCGCTCCAGCAGCCCTTTTTTCTCCAGCTCCGCCAAGGCCTTGCGCAGGGTGCGCACGGTGGTGCCATGGGTTTTCGCGAAGTCCCGTTCGGGCGGCAGCTTTTGCCCGTCAACCAACCGTCCCGCCGCGATATCGCGGATCACCAGCTCGCTGAGCTGCATGTAGATCGGCAGCGCATCGGGGCGGTGGGTTGATGTCCGTTTCTTGTCCTGCATGTCCACGCCGTCGCTCTTGGGGCCCAAGAAAGGCCGCGGTCGAAAAAATTGATACACCATTGATCTACATCAAGGACAGGGGTAAGAAAAGGGGGAGTTCAGAGGTTTTCAGGGAGGAAAACATGACGGTCGTACCCGTTACATCCGCCGATCTTGACGCGGTCGAGGTGGCTTGGTTCTCGGCGCTCTGCTCGGATGACTACCAGTTCCTCGGCGTGCCTGACGGCGATTTGCGCTCCTCCTGGGACCATTGTTCCGATATCGTGAAAACCGCCGAGGCGCAGGGCTTTGGCAACATCCTGTGCCCCTCGTCCTATCAGGTCGGGCAGGACACGCTGAGCTTTGTTGCGGGCTGCGCGCCGATCACCAAGACCATCAACCTGCTGGCCGCCGTGCGCTGCGGCGAGATGCAGCCGATCATGCTGGCGCGCACCATTGCCACGCTGGACCACATGCTGCGCGGGCGGCTGACGGTGAATATCATTTCCTCCGATTTCCCCGGCGAAAAGGCCGAGAGCGAATACCGCTACCAGCGCTCGCGCGAGGTGGTGGAGATCCTGAAACAGGCCTGGAGCCGCGACGAAATCAATTACGAGGGCGAGGTCTATAGCTTTTCCGGCCTCACCACCGACCCGGCAAAACCCTATCAGAGTGGCGGGCCGATGCTCTATTTCGGTGGCTATTCTCCCGCCGCGCTGGACCTGTGCGGCCAGCATTGCGACGTCTATCTGATGTGGCCGGAAAAGACCGAAGACATCGCCGAACGGATGAAGGCCGCCAATGCCGCCGCCGAAAAATACGACCGCACGCTGGATTACGGCTTTCGCAGCCATGTCATCGTGCGCGACACCGAAGCCGAGGCGCGGGACTATGCCCGCTATATCGCCAGCAAGCTTGATGATGACCTCGGGCGCGCGATTCGCGAGCGGGCCCTGGATGCCGGCAGCCTTGGCGTCAGCCATCAGGCGCGCAACCGCGAGCTGGCCGACCTTGAGGGCTATATCGAGCCCAACCTCTGGACCGGTGTGGGCCGGGCGCGCTCGGGCTGCGGTGCTGCCATTGTCGGCTCCACCGATCAGGTGCTGAGCAAGCTGGAGCAGCTGCAGAAAATGGGCATTCGCGCCTTTGTGCTCTCGGGCTATCCGCATCTGGACGAGGCGGACCATTTTGGGTCGCGCGTTCTGCCGCAGCTCAAGACCTGCCAGCTCAACCAGGTCTGGGGCCGTGTTCCACAAACCCTTCCGCAGACGCCGCTTGGCGCAGGAGATCGCCACTGATGACCGCCCCTTGCGTTTCCCCCCTCGACCGCGTTGCCATGACCGAGACGCTCAGCTTCTCGCGGCTGGTTTACGGCATGTGGCGCATTGGCGATGACGCCGACACCTCGGAACGCCATGTGCGCGCCAAGGTCGATGCCTGCCTGGCGCAGGGGATCACCACCTTTGACCAGGCCGATATCTATGGCGCCTATACCGCCGAGGCGGTGCTGGGGCAGGTCTTCAAGGCCGATCCGGCGCTGCGCCAGAAGGTGGAGCTGGTCACCAAATGCGACATCATAGCGCCGATCGGCAAATACGCCGATGCCGCCTGCAAGCATTACGACACCTCCCAGGCGCATATCGCGGCCTCGGTCGAAAACTCCCTGCGCGATCTGGGCACAGATTACATCGACCTGCTGCTGATCCACCGCCCCGATCCGCTGATGGATCACGAAGAAACCGGCGCCGCGCTTGATGGGCTGGTGCAGGCGGGCAAGATCCGCGCCGTTGGCGTCTCGAACTTCCGCCCCTGGGATGTGGAACTGCTGCAAAGCGCGATGACGGCGCCGCTGGTCACCAACCAGATCGAAATCTCGCTCGCCCGCGTCGATCCCTTCACCGATGGCGACCTGGCGTTTCACCAGCGCCGCAAGGATCCGGTCATGGCCTGGTCCCCGCTGGGGGGCGGCAGCCTGATGACCGCCGACGGCGCGCTGACCCGGCGGATGGATGCGCTGGCAGCCGAGTTCGGCGTTGACCGAGCCGCGATTGCGGTGGCCTTCCTGCTGCGTCACCCGGCGATGATCCTGCCGGTTCTGGGCACCAACGCGCTGGAGCGCATCGCCCGGATTTCCGATGCGGGCAAGGTCGCGCTGAGCCGGGTGCAATGGTTCCAGCTCTATGAGGCCGCGCTTGGCCGCGAGGTTGCATGATGAAGATGTCGCAACCCCAGAGCTTTGTGCCCGACCCAGACAATGGGCGGGCCTTGCGCGATGCCTTTGGGCTGTTTGCCACCGGGGTGACCATCGTCACCACCACCGGGCCCCGGGGCTGCGTCGCGATCACCGCCAATAGTTTCTCGTCCGTCTCGTTGGACCCGCCGCTGGTGCTCTGGTCTCCGGCGCGCGCCTCCTGCCGCTTTGCGCTGTTTTCCGAGGCCGAGCATTACGCGATCCATGTGTTGGAAGCGGGGCAGCAGGAGCTGGCCTGGACCGTGGCCAAGGATGGCGCCGCGCTGGCCACGGCCGATCTGGCGCAAAACGCCGAGGGCGTGCCGGTGCTGGAGCAGTGCCTGGCCCGTTTCGACTGCCGCCGCCATGCGCTGCACGCTGCTGGCGATCACGCGATCGTCGTCGGCGAGGTGCTGCATGCCACCATGCAACCCGGCGATCCCCTGACCTTTTTCGGAGGGCGGGTCGCGCGGCTCGACATCAATTGACGCCAGGCCGCCACCTTGGAGGGGGGCGCGGTCTGACGGGGAGGAGAGAATGGTGTTACTCAAGGGGCTGATCCGGCCGCTGTCCTGGGTCAATGACCACCTGCTGCGGCTGGGGCGCGGCATTGGCATTGGCGCCATTGCCGTGATGGTGGCTGTGACCCTGGTGCAGGTCTTCTGTCGCTATGTGCTGGGCAATGCCTTGCCCTGGCCGGACGAGGCGGCGCGGTTCTGCATGCTGTGGATGACCGGGTTGATGGCGCCCACCGCCTTTCGCCGCGGTGGCTTTGTTGCCATCGACATCCTGCCGTCGCTGCTGCCGCGCCGGGCGGTGAGCCTGCTGACGCTGCTGTTGCTGGCCATCAGCCTCTCTGTGCTGCTGGTCGCCTTGCAGATCGGCTGGAAGGAAGTCACCGGGCTTGGCGGGCGCTTTGCCTCGGCCTCGCTCTATGTGCCCACGGCGGTTGATTTCAGCAGCTGGCACCGGGTGCCGCGCAGCTGGATGATGGGGTCGATCGTCGTTGGCATGGCGCTTTTGGTGCTGGTCAATATCGAGCTGATCCTGCGCAACCTGGCCGCGCTCCTCTCGGTTCACGACCTGCCGGTGATCGCGCAGGCCGGCGCCCAGGGGGCCGAATGACATGCTGATCTGGTTCCTGCCGCTGTTCCTGCTGTTTCTGATGATCGGCCTGCCGGTGTTCTTTGGCCTGCTGGCCGCGCCTGGGATCCTGCTGTTCGTGAACGGGCAAGAGCGCGACCTGACGCTGCTGTATCGTAATCTTTACAACGGCATGGACAGCTTTCCCCTGATGGCGATCCCCTTCTTCATGCTGGCGGGCGAGATCATGAACCGGGGCGGTATCACCTATCGCCTGGTCGAATTCAGCCAGGCTTTCATGGGTCATTTGCGCGGCGGGCTGGCGCATGTGAACGTGATGTCCTCGATGCTCTTTGCCGGGCTGTCCGGCTCGGCGGTGGCGGATACCTCGGCGCTGGGCTCGATGCTGATCCCGGCGATGGAGAAACAGGGCTACACCCGCCGGTTCGCCGCCGCGATCACCGCCGCAAGCTCGGTGATCGGGCCGATCATCCCGCCCTCCGGGATCATGATCATCTACGCCTATGTCATGGGCGAAAGCGTCGCGGCGCTGTTCCTTGCTGGCCTGGTGCCGGGGGTGCTTGTGGGCGTGGGGCTGATGCTGCTGATCAAGGTCATGGCCGATCGCTATGACTTTCCGGTGGCGTCGCGGAAATACAGCTGGGGCGAACGGGGCACGGCCAGCCTCAAGGCGTTTTTCCCGCTGTTGACCCCGGTGATCATTCTCGGCGGTATTCTTGGCGGTGTCTTCACCCCGACCGAGGCGGCGGCGGTGGCGGTGTTTTACGCGCTTTTTATCAGCCTCTTCGTGCTCAAGACGCTGCGCCTCTCCGAGCTGCCCGATGTGCTGGGGCGGGCCGGGCTCACCTCGGCGGTGGTGCTGCTGCTGGTGGGGGCGGCGATGTCGTTCAAGACCGTGGTGTCGCTGTCGCATGCGCCCCAGCATATGGCCGATTTCATCCTGTCCCTGACCGAGAACCCCTTGCTGCTGTTGTTCCTGATCAACCTGCTGCTTTTTGTGGTGGGGATGTTCCTGGACGCGGGGCCGGCGATCATCATCCTGGGTCCGATCCTCGGTCCGGTGTTTACCGGCATGGGGGTCGATTCGGTGCATTTCGCCATCATCATGTGCGTGAACCTCACTGTCGGGCTGGCGACGCCGCCCATGGGGCTGGTGCTCTTTGTGGCCTCGGCGGTGTCGGGCGAACGGGTGACCACCATCGCCCGCGCCATCCTGCCCTTTCTCGCGGTGGAGATCGCGGTGATCTTTCTGATCACCTATTTCCCCGCGATTTCCATGACGATCCCGCGTCTGACCGGGTTCGCGAACTGACGACATATCCAGAGCAATCAGGGAGGATACGATGCTCAAGAAGACCAAGACGCTGGCGGCGACGCTGCTGATGACGGCTGCGCTCGCCATGCCCGCACTGGCGCAGGACTACACGATCCGCGCCGTCGCCAACTCCAATGAAAACGACGAGGATTACGACGGGCTGCAAGTCTTCAAATCCTACGTCGAGAGCGCCTCCAACGGGGCCATCGCGGTCGAGATCTATATGGGCACGCAGCTCTGTTCGAACGGGGCGGAATGTTTGCAGGGCGTCGCCGATGGCTCGATCGACGTCTATATCTCGACCTCCGGCGGCGCGGCGGGGCTGTTTCCCTATGTGCAGGTGCTGGATCTGCCCTATCTGATGCAGGATGACCGGGTCGCCGAAAAGGTGCTGTCGGGCGATTTCACCCGCACCATGCGCGACATGGCGCTGGAAGATTCCGGCGGCACCATCCGGCTGATGACCATCGGCAACACCGGCGGCTGGCGCAACTTCGCCAATACCAAGAAACGGGTGCAGACCCCCGCGGATCTGGAGGGCATGAAGATCCGCACCGTGGTCGCCGACCTGCCGCAGGAGCTGGTCCGCGCCGTGGGCGCCGCCCCGACGCCGATCCCATGGCCGGAGCTTTTCACCTCCTTGCAGACCGGCGTGGTCGAGGGCACCAAGAACGGCATCACCGACATCATGTCTATGAAATTCCCCGAGGCCGGGCTGCAATATGTCACGTTGGACGGCCATGCCTATATGGGCGCGCTGTGGTGGATGTCGAACGAGACCTTCCTGTCCATGCCGGAAGACATGCGCCGCGTGGTGGTCGATGGCTTCTACCAGCTTCAGCAGGCCACCTTTGCCTCGCCCAAGCGCAAGTCGATCCCCGCCTATGAGGATTTCGTCGCCGGTGGCGGGGATCTCTATGTGCCGACGCCAGAAGAAAAACAGGCCTTTGCCGATGCGGCAGAGCCGGTCTATGCTTGGTTCACCGCCAATGTTCAGGGCGGCGAGAAGATCTTTGACGCGATGCAGACGGCGGTGAACTCCGCCACCGAAGAGATCAACGCCGAGCGCGCAAGCGATATCAAGTAACCCCTTGCGCGCGGGCCTTCTTTGGTCTGCGCGCCTTTGCTGGCCGCAAGGTGCGGCATCAGAATAGTCCACCGATACACGTTACCGATTCCGAGGACAGGACATGAGCGCCCGCGTCGCCCCCCATCTGGCCCCCCGCCATCTTGTGGCACGGACAAAGGTGCTCGCCCCTGGCACCGCGCTGGCGGTCGTGCTGGCGATGGCGGCGCAATTCCTGTCCAACCATTACGGCGCACCGGTGATGCTGATGGCGATCCTGCTGGGCATCCCGTTTCATTTCCTCTCCGAACACGAAAACACCGGCCCCGGCATCACCTTTGCCGCCAAGGGGCTGCTGCGCATCGGCGTGGCGCTGCTGGGGCTGCGGGTCTCGCTTGATATGGTGCGTCAGATCGGCTGGGGCTTTGTGGCGATCATCGCGCTCTGTATCGCGGCCCTCATCCTGGGCTCGATCCTGCTGGCGCGACTCCTCGGCAAGGACCGGGCCTTTGGCTTCCTCACCGGCGGCTCGGTCGCGATCTGCGGCGCCTCGGCGGCGATGGCGATTTCGTCGATCCTGCCGCAGCGCCCGACCGCCGAGCGCGATCTGTCCTTCACGGTGATCTCGGTCACTGCCTTTTCCACCGTGGCGATGATCCTCTATCCGATCCTGGCAGAGGCGCTGGGCCTTGATCCACATCAGACCGGCCTGTTCCTCGGCGGCACCATTCACGATGTCGCGCAGGTGGTGGGGGCGGGGTATTCGGTCTCTGACGAAACCGGCGATATCGCCACGGTGATCAAGCTGATCCGGGTCACCATGCTGGCGCCTGTGGTGCTGATCGGCGCGCTGGTCCTGCGCCGCCACGCCCCAAGGTCGGAGACCCGCCCGCCGCTGCTGCCCGGCTTTGTCGCGGCCTTCCTGGTGCTGGCCGCGCTCAACTCGGTCCATCTGGTGCCCGAAGCACTGATCGAACCGGCCTCCAGCCTGTCACGGGCGCTGCTGGTCACCGCCGTGGCCGCGGTGGGCATGAAGACCTCGCTGGCCAGGCTCGCCGATGTTGGCGGCAGCGCCATCGCGATGCTCGCGGTGCAGACGGCGGTGCTTGTGGTGCTGGTGCTGGTGCCGCTTCTGCTTGGGCTGGTCTGATCGGGCGCCACCAGGGCGCGCGCCGCAAGGGGCCGGTTTGACTTGCCCGTGCCAGGGCGCTAAGCCCCGCAAGCAAAACCCATGACGGTGAGCAGCGAGGGATCTCTTGTCGTGCAGAAGATGCAGCCCCACAGCGGCAAAGAAGAGGTGAGCCTGCGCGCGCGGCCCGACCTTTATGGCATCGAGACCCTCTCCGCGCGCTATCTGAAACAGACCTTCAAGCCCCACGCCCATGATGAATACCTCTTTGGCGTCATCGACAGCGGCGTGCATGCGGTCTGGTGCCGGGGCGAGATGCATCAGGTGCCGCGCGGCTCGGTCGTTACCATGCGGCCCGGCGATATCCACCACGGCGGCGCAGGCAGCGAGACCGGCTGGCGCCAGCGGATGCTCTACATCCCCGAGGCGGGCATGCGCGCCATCCTGCAAGAGATCACCGGGCGGGCCCCGACAGGGACGCTGGATTTCGGCGCGGCCTTTCACGCCCGCCCTGATCTGGCGCAGCGGTTTTCCGCCCTGCATGACGCGCTGCATCTCTCCGGGCAGCGGCTCTCGCGGGATGTGGCGCTGGAGATGCTGCTCGGTGCGCTTCTGCACGAGTTGGCGCCTGAGGTTGCACCGCCCGCCCGGCAGGGCGCGGCCCGGATCGCGGATGTGATCGACTACCTCGACAGCCATGTGGAGGAGGATGTCTCGCTGGAGGATCTTTGCCAGATCTCCGGGCTGCGGCGCCGACAGACCATCGCCGCCTTCCGCCGCGCCACCGGCCTGCCGCCGCACGCCTGGCACCTGCAACGCAAGGTTCTTTTGGTGAAACGCCTGCTGCGCGAGGGGCTCTCTCCGGCGGCTGCGGCGGCGCAGGCCGGTTTCGCCGACCAGAGCCACATGGGCCGCCATTTCCGCGCGATCACCGGCATCACCCCAGGGGCCTTTGCCAGGGGCTGACACCGCGTTTTTGTTCTATATCGGACCGGCGCGCCCAGCCCATACCTGCGTGACTTCACAGCACAGACGGGGGCCAAGATGGCGGTTTCGGAACATTTCACGGCGCGGCGGGTGACGCTTTGGGCGGATCTGGCGGTATTGGGCGTGGCGCTGGTCTGGGGCGCAAGCTACCCGGTCGCCAAAGGGGCGCTGGCCTATATGCCGGTGCTTTTGCTGATCTTTTATCGCTTTGCCCTGACCGCGCTGGTGATGGGCGCGGTGGCCTATCGCGACCTGCGCGCCGCCCCCCGACAAGAGCTCCGGGCGGGCTGCATTCTGGGCGGCATCCTTTGTGCGATTTTCCTCGCGGAAACCTGGGGCGTGTCGATGACCACGGCGACCAATACCGCGCTGATCATCTCGCTCTGCACGATCTTCACGCCCTTTCTCGAATTCGGCCTGAGCGGCAGAGTGCCGCCGCGGGGCGTGATCGCCGGGGCGGTGCTGGCGGTGAGCGGGGTTCTGGTGCTCTCGGGCGGCATGGGGGCACTGGGGGCAGGGGATCTCTTGGTGTTATGCGCCGCCGGCCTGCGCGCGGTGATGGTGGTCTCGACCAAACGGCTGATGGAGGGCAGCCGCCTTTCCTCCGCCGCGCTGACAGCCCTCCAGGCGGCCACGGTCGCGGGGTTGATGCTGGTGCTGATTCTGGCGCGGTCGGGCCCCTCGGGTCTGTTGGTGCGGGCCGATCTTGCCGGTTGGGGGGCGGTGGCCTTCCTGTCGCTGTTCTGCACGGTGGGCGCCTTTTACGTGCAAAACATGGCGGTGCGCCGCACCAGCCCGACTCGCGTTGGCTTCTTGATGGGCACGGAACCGCTGTTCGGCTTTGCCCTGGCCTGGCTGCTTCTGTCGGAACCGGCAACGCCGATGGCGATGATCGGCGCGGGGTTGATCGTGTCCGGCACGTTTCTGGGCCTCTGGGTCGAGCGACGGCGCTGAGCGGGCCGCGCGCAAAGCGGCAGGCTCTGGCCGCACATTATGCGGATGCAGAAAATTCTGCGCCGGAGGGAAAACCCCTGCCTGACAGCGCGCGCAATCCCGGCTAGACTGGCGCCATGACACTCTGGTCCCGCATAACCGAGGCGCTCTCTGCGCTGGCCAAGGGCGAAAGCCTCGCCGAGGTCTTTGGCCGTCTGCGCACGCCGCCGGAGCGCTCTGTCGCCTTTACCATTGCGGTGATCGCGCTGGGGGCAAAGATGGCCAAGGCCGACGGGCAGGTCACCCGCGACGAGGTGGCCGCCTTTCGCGAGGTGTTCCAGATCGCCGCCGCCGACGAGGCGCAGGCGGCGCGGGTGTTTGACCTCGCGCGGCAGGATATCGCCGGCTATGAGATCTACGCGCAACGCATCCAGCAGATGTTCCAGAGCGATCCGCAAACGCTGTGTGATCTGATGGAGGGGCTGTTTCACATCGCCATGGCGGATGGATTTTATCACCCGGGCGAGAATGCCTTTCTGGAGGATGTTAGCCGGATCTTCGGCCAGTCCGAGGCGCAGTTCCGCTCGCTCAGGGCGCGCTTTGTCGCCGATGCGCCGCAGGATCCGCATGATGTGCTGGGCGTCACCCCCGGCACCCCTCTGGCCGAGATCCGCCGCATCTGGCGCGGCCTGGTGCGCGCCAATCACCCGGATGCGATGATCGCGCGGGGCGTGCCGCAGGAGGCGATCTGCCTAGCCGAGCGGCGCATGGCGGATATCAACCGCGCCTGGGATCAGATCCAGGGCAAGGCACAGGCCCGAGATCATGCGCCTGAGCACGTATAACATCGAATGGTTCGCCAATCTGTTTGACGACCACAACGGCCTGCGGCTGGACAATGGCCCCTCTGGGCGTCACGGGGTGCGCCGCGCGGTGCAGGCGCATGCCATCGCAGAGGTGCTTCGCAGCGTCGATGCCGATGGCGTGGTGGTGATCGAGGCCCCCAATACCGGCAAACGCCAAAGCACCCTGCGCGCGCTTGAGGATTTCGCCGTCTGGGCCAATCTGCGCACCCGCACTGTGGTCATGGGGTTTGCCAATGACACCCAGCAGGAGATCGCCTTTCTCTATGATGCCGAGGTGCTGAGCGCCGAACACAGCCCGATGGAGTCGCCGCGCGCGCCGCGCTTTGACGGGCGTTTTCGCATAGATCTGGATGTGGATGCCAAGGCCGATGTGGTGCAGTTTTCCAAACCGCCGATGGAGCTGCGGATCACCCCGCGCGAGGGCGCGCCCTTTCGCCTGATCGGCGCGCATCTGAAATCCAAGGCGCCGCATGGCGCGCGCTCTGCCGCCCGGGCGCAGGCGATCTCGATTGCCAACCGGCGCAAGCAATTGGCGCAGGCGATCTGGCTGCGCGCCCGCATCGAGGATCATCTGGAGGCGGGCGATCCGCTGGTGGTGATGGGCGATCTCAACGACGGGCCGGGGCTTGATGTTTACGAGGCGCTGTTTGGCCGTTCTTCGGTGGAAATCATCATGGGCACGGAGCTGACAGACCCGCATGCGCGCCAGCTCCTTCTGCCCAAACGGCAGGGGCTGCCCACCTCGGCAAGGTTTTATAACCCTGTGGAAGAGCGGTATTTTCAGGCGCTTCTGGACTATGCGATGGTGTCACCCGATCTGCTGCACCTTGATCCCAAATGGCGGATCTGGCACCCGTTCGAGGATGCCGCCTGCTATGGCACGCCCGACCTCTGCCAGGCGCTCCTGGAGGCCTCGGACCATTTTCCGGTCAGCCTCGATCTGACCCTGACCCCGGCCCCCTGACGGCGCGGGCCTGCGCAAGCGGTCCGGCGGGTGTGCCAGAGGGTTTACCGGAGGGGGTGTCAGAGGGTTTGAATGGCGCTTTCGCGCCCTATGTTTGTGGCAAAGACACGTTATAGTGGAGGCATGACAATGCCATATCGCCCTTCTGATCGCCGCCGCCTGACTGCGGCCCTCGGTCTTGTCGCCGCCCTGTGCAGCGCCGCGCCGCTTGTTGCCGAAGAGGCAGGCGAGGCACCCACCCCCGCCGCACCGGGCCTGATGGAACGCGGCATGGAGCTGTTTCTGGAGGGGCTGATGCAGGAGATGGAACCCACGCTGGAGGAGGCGGCACGGCTCTTTGCCGAGATCGGCCCCTCGATGCAGGGGTTCCTGACCGAGATGGGCCCGGCCCTGGCCGAGATCGCCGAGCAGGTGGAGGATTGGAGCGCCTATGAGCTGCCCGAAATCCTGCCCAACGGCGATATCATCATCCGCCGCAAGACCCCGCTGCCAGAGGACGAAACCCCCGACGCGGGCGAACCCGGGGCCGAGGGCAGTATCGAGCTATAGGCCGCGCCGCGAAGGTGGCCTGCGCCTGTCAGCCCCGCGCGTCCTTTTCCAGAAGCGCGCCACGTTTGCCCTCGACGGTGACCCGCACATCGGCCTTCAGCGCATTGGCCAGCGACAGCAGCCGCGCCTGGGCCACCTCGCCAAACAGCGGCGTGCATTCGGCCGGCAGCTCCACATGCAGCAGGCGCTTGCGGGGCTGCCAGCGCAGATTGCCGATCTCCGCATCCTCGCCCACCATCAGCATGGCGCCAAAGCGCATTGCCTTACCGAGGATTTCGGCCTCGGTCTGCTTTTCGGCGGGCAGCAGGTCAAAGAGGTTCTCGAAATGGTTGCTCTGGCGTTTGTTGCGATAGCGATGCAGCAAGGCCAGCCCCAGAAACACCCGTTCGGAATGCTTGAGCCCGCCGAGATTGGCGCGGGTGGCATTGTCGAAACACACCTCGGCGCGGTAGTCGGGATGGGCGCGCCAGCTGACGTCATGCAAAAGGCAGGCGGCCTTCACCAGCCGCATCTTGGCATAGGGCGCGCCGCCAAACAGCGGTTTGACGAAGTTATAGAGCGTCTTGCCAAAGCCGGTCACGCGAGAGTCCTTGGCTTCGGCAAAGCGGGCCGCCTCGATCAGCGGATCACGTTCGCGCAGCCGGTCGGGCATCTGTTCATACAAAAGCCCCTCGCGGATCCCATAGCTGGAGACCGCGATATCCTTGGGGTGAAAGGCCTTGATCAGCCGCACCAACACATCCGCCGCATAGGGCACCAGCGCCATCCGCGCCGAGGAAATGCCGCAGTCGTTGCGGATCTTTTCAAGGTCGTTCTGTTCGATGAATTTCGCGGTGGCGCGCACGTCCTTGGCGCTCATGCGGTATTCATGCTGCACCGTCAGCGGGTAGCTGCGCCGCAGCATGTCGATGCGGGCAATGGCACGCCAGCTGCCGCCGACCAGGAACAGACGGTCGCGCTGGTCGCCCATCTGCGTGCGCAGGGTTTCCATCACCGCGTCGATATGCTCTTTGCGGCCCTTGCGGCCCCCCTTGATGTCCTTGAGCTTGAGCGGGCCGAGGTTGGAGGTCACGCATTTGCCGACCTTGCCGCCGTGGATCTCTGCCAGCTCCATCGAGGAGCCGCCGATATCGCAGATCAGACCATAGGCGCCGGGCCAGCCCAGCAGCACCCCCTGCGCCGAAAGCCGCGCCTCTTCCTCGCCGGTGATGACGCGGATGCGCAGCCCGGTCGCGGCCTCCACCTCGGCGCAGAATTCCGGCCCGTCGCTGGCGTCGCGCACGGCTGCGGTGGCCACCACGGTCAGCGGATCGGGCAGCAGCCCCTTGGCCAGCATCTGAAACCGTTTCAGCGCCTCCAGCGCCCGTTCGCGCCCCCTGGGGTTCAGCCGCCCGGTTTCCGAGAGGCCCGCGCCAAGGCCGCACATGATTTTCTCGTTGTAGAAATAGGCCGGGCTGCGGGCGGCGCCGTCAAACACCACCAGCCGGACCGAGTTCGACCCGACATCAACCACACCAACCCGTTTCAGGGCGCGGGCATCGGGGGAATCAAACAGGGGGCGGCCAAAGCCGTCCCAATCCTCGACCGAAGTGTCTGGACCTGTCTGGTCACGGGCGGCGAGGGGCGGGGCGTCGGGAGAGGTCGTCATGCGGGCTCCGGGCGTTTTGGCTTTGGCAAGGATGGTCTATCGGGCGGGGCAGGTCAATTCAACGAAACAGATCGAAATGGAACGGAACGGAACAGACCGGCGCGGGGCCGGGACAGAGCAACAGCAACAGCAACAGGGAAGAGGACAGCAGAACGGACAGGGGTCAATCCATTTCGCTCTTGCGGTCCTCGGCCATCATCTTGATCGCCAGGGCGCGGCTCAGGGTGCGCTGTTCGGCCAGCGCCAGCCGGTCGAGCCGCTCCACCACCGCCTGCGCGGCGGCAAAGGAGCGATCCATCCGCCCGACAAGATAGGGAATCACATCGGGTTTCGGGGTGATCTGGCGATCATTGAACAGTTTCGCCAGCACCACCGCCAGCAACGCATCATCCGGCGCGGTCAGGGCGGCATGGGTAGCGGCCTGAACGCGGCTTTGCAGATCGGCAAGCCCCAGCCCCCAGAGATTCGGCGCTGGTCGTCCGGTCAGCATCAGCCGGTGGCCATGGGTCAGCACCATATTGTGCAGATGAAACAGCGCCTTTTGCGCCAGCGCATCCTCGGCGATTTCGGGCACGTCCTCGATGGCGACCGGGCCGCTGGCGAGCGCGGGCACATCGGCCTCGGTGAGCGCCTGCGCCGGCACCACCCGGGCGCCGCTTTCCTTGGCCCAGACATGGGCAAGATGGGTCTTGCCGGCGCCCTTCGGTCCGGTCAGCACCAGCTTGCCCGAGGGCCAGGTGAAACTTGGGTCGATCAGCGCCACCGCCATGGCATTGGAAGGTGCGACAAAAAAATCGTCGCGCCCCAGCGCAGGTTTCGCCGGCAGATCAAAGCTCAGCTGTTCAGACATTGGCTCTCTGCTTATTCGGTGTCGTCTTGCGGCGCATCCGCCGGCAGCGCGGCGGAGTCGCGATGGCTGAAGCCCTGATAGAGCCGACTGTCCAGATAGCGCTCCACCGCGAAACGCGCAACCACACCGATGGCCGCCGCCACCGGCACCGCCACCAGCATGCCGACAAAGCCAAACAGCGCGCCAAAGACCGACAGCGCCAGCAGCAGCCAGACCGGATGCAACCCGACCGAGTCGCCGACAAGCTTGGGTGTCAAAAAGTTGCCCTCGACGAATTGGCCGAAGAAGAAGATCCCGGCGACAAGCCCGATGCGGAGCCAATCGGTGCCCTGGCGGATCATCTCGCCATCGGCGCCTTCCAGCGCGCCCCAGTATTGAAACAGCGCCAGACCAATGGCCAGCATGCCGCCAAAGATGGAGCCCAGATAGGGAATGAAGGTCACCAGCCCGGCCACAAAGCCCACCGCAAGACCAAAGTTCAGCCCCACCAGCATCAGCGCCACGGCGTAATAGCTGCCAAGGATCACGCAGACCGTTCCCATGCCGCGAATGAAGGACGAAAGCACCTCGTCGATCTCATGCGCCAGCTTGCGGACCACCGGCGCATGGTCGCGCGGCAGCAGCTCGTCGATGCGGGCCACCATGCGGTCCCAGTCCAGCAACAGATAGACCGACACCACCGGCACGATCACGATGAGCACCACCACATTCAGAAGCGACAGCGCCGAGCCGACAAAGGTCTCCAGAAGGGTGACGCTCTTGTCCTGGAGCATCTTCCAGAGGCCGGAGAGCGCCTCGTTGACCTGGCTGGCCTCGTCAAAGATCGCCGGGAAACGGGCATGGGCAAAGCCGCGCAGATCCGACATCGCCTGCGGCAGAACGCGGATCAGATCAATCATCTGATTGACCAGCATCGGCACGATCAGCACCAGGAGGATCAGGAACATCAGCGCCGCGGCGACCGTGATGACCGCGGTGGCGGCCTCGCGGCTGAGCCCGGCGCGTTCCAGCCGGTCGGCGATCGGGTCGATCATATAGGCGATGGCACCGCCAAGGATAAAGGGCAGCAACACATTGCCAAGCGTCCAGAGCACCACGGCAAAGATGATCGCGGCCAGGCTCCAGTATTTCAATTGCTTGCGGGCGGGTAGGGCCATGGTGGGGCATCCTCGCTCTGTCGATGCGGGCGGGGTCGCCTGCGCTTTCCCGTGTGATCGCCCATAGGGCTTTGAGTTGCAAGAGCAAGAGCCGCATCCGCCGGAGAATGAGCGAGATGACCGCCCGGGTCATCCTGTCAGGCGGGTGGCGTGACGCCGATGGCCTGCGCGCCGGTGCCGCCCGAGACCGGGGCGGGATGACTGTCAGGCGCGGCGGCGAGCGCGGCGGCAGGCGCATCACTTGTCACCGCAAAGAGCGGCGACAACACCTGTATCAGATCGGATTTGCGCAGGGGTTTGGCCAGCCAGCTGTCAAAGCCGGCTTCGAGATATTGGGTCACTTGTTCGGTCAATGTATTGCCGGTCACCGCGATGCAGAGCGCCTGGCTGGCGCTGTGGCGCGCGCTGGCGCGCAGTTTGCGCACCACCTCTGTACCGGTACAGCCCGGCATCTGGATGTCGAGCAGCAGCACATCATAGGCGGTGGTCACCGCCCGGCCAAAGGCATCGGGGCCGTCATAGGCCTTGTCCACCGTGGCGCCGAGCTGCTCCAGCATCTTTTGCAGCACCAGCCGGTTGGCGGGGCTGTCGTCGGCCACCAGCACCCTCTTGCCGCTCAACAGCAGGGGCTGCTCGGGCGCTTCGGGGGGCGCGGCGAGGGGCGCGGTGTCCTCGGGCGCGACAGGGGTGTAGTCCGGCATCGGCAGCGACACCCGAAAGAGGCTGCCCTTGCCGGCGGAGCTTTCGGCGCGGAGCTGACCGCCCATCAGATCAACCAGTTGCCGCACGATCGCCATGCCCAGCCCGGTGCCGCCCTTTTCCTTGGCCACCGCGGCGGAGGCCTGGGTAAAGGGCGAGAACATCTCTTCGATCTTGTCGGCGGGAATGCCGCAGCCGCTGTCGCTGACCTCGATGATCAAGGTATCGCCCCGGCCCTGGGCACAGAGGCAGACCTTGCCATGATCGGTGAATTTGATCGCATTGCTCAAGAGGTTGCCGATCACCTGGCCCAGGCGAAACCCATCGCCATAGCGCAGCTCGGCGCGGGGCAGGGAGGTCAGCGTCTGCGTCAGGCGGATTTTCTTGTCGCGGGCGTTGGGGGTGAACAGGGCGATCAGATCCTCGATCACCTCGCGCACGTGAAACGGGGCGGGGGCGAGTTCGAGCTTCCCAGCGTCAATCTTGGCGATATCGAGCGCATCATTCAGCAGGTGTTGCAGGTTCTTGGCCGAGCGGTTCACGGTCCGCAGCAGCTCGCCCTGGTCGCGCGGGTTGGAGGCAATCCCGCCGGCATTGCGCATCAACAGATCGACGGAGCCGATGATTCCATTCAGCGGCGTGCGGATTTCATGGCTCATATGGGCGATGAACGTCTTGCGCGCCGCGGCTTCCTCCTGGGCCCGATGCTGCGCACGTCTGGCGGCGTTGCGGGACTGGAGCAGGGCGATCATCTCATTCGCGCTGCGGGCCAGGTCCTGGAGGTTGCGCAGGTCTTCGTCGCTCCAGCAGCGGGGGGTCTTGTCGGTGGCGCAGAGGCTGCCGATCACGGTGCCATCGGGCAAATGCAGAGGCACGCCCAAAAAGGCAACGACGTTCAATTCGCGGGTGCTGAAAAGCTCCTGCAACCCGGATTCCTCGCGGGCGTCACAGATCAATACAGGTTTATTTCTTTCCTTGACCAATTGGCTAAAAGATTGATCTACAGGGACTTGCCGAAATGGACATAAATGTTCAGAATGGCCGGATATGCTCTTGATCAAGAGTTGATCGTGATTGTTCTGAACGATGGTGATGAGGGCGACGGGCACCTCCAAGATCCGCGCCGCAAGCGCTGTCAGCGCATCAAGACCGGGTTCCGTGCGTGGCTCCAGCAGGCCCAGCTCATGGAGCTGGATATCCGATGCCTCTGGTGTCAATTGGGATACGTGGTTCATGAATGACGGGTCTTATACTCGTTACAGATTGGAACTAGGAAATAGGGTCGGCATGTCTGATTGTGGCAGACTTTTATTGCATGAGTCCTCAGCTTTTGTTTCAAGGCTTGAAAAAACAGTATCTAATTAGACTAAATTTTTTCAATGAAAAAAATTACCCTGGAAGCGTAAAAAATATTCACCAATTGATATTTGTGGGATGTTGATTTTCCCTTAAAGGTTGCGCGATCATCGACTCGATGGCGCGGCGCAGGGCCGCCACCGCGCGGGGGGGGGGGCGTCCGGGCCGTCGGTGCGACGCAGGGGCCGGATCCGGCAACGCGGGCTGGGCTGCTTGCGCTGCCTCGGTGGATCTGCGCTCTTGTCTGGCCCCGCCGCAGCTTCTAAACCGGGCCAAAGCCACTTCATCGCACGGAGCCCTCATGCGCCTGTCTCGCTATTTCCTGCCGGTCCTCAAGGAAACCCCTTCCGAGGCCCAGATCGTCAGCCACCGCTACATGCTGCGCGCCGGTATGATCAAACAATCCGCCGCCGGGATCTACTCCTGGCTGCCGCTCGGCTTTCGGGTGCTGAAAAAGATCGAAGGCATCGTGCACGAGGAACAGATCCGCGCCGGTCATATTCCGATGCTGATGCCGACGATCCAATCGGCGGACCTGTGGCGCGAATCCGGGCGCTATGATGCCTATGGCGAGGAAATGCTGCGCATCACCGACCGCCATGGCCGCGACATGATGTTCACCCCCACCGCCGAAGAGCTGATCACCGATATCTTCCGCAGCCATGTCAGCAGTTACAAGGACCTGCCGCTGACCATGTATCAGATCCAGTGGAAGTTCCGCGACGAGATCCGCCCGCGCTTTGGCGTGATGCGGGGGCGCGAATTCTACATGAAGGACGGCTATAACTTCGACCTCAGCAAAGAGGACGCGCTGCACGCCTACAACCGTCATCTGGTCAGCTACCTGCGCACCTATGAGCGTATGGGGCTGCAAGCGATCCCGATGCGCGCCGATGGTGGCCCGATCGGCGGCGATTACACCCATGAATTCCTGGTGCTGGCCGAGACCGGCGAATCCGAGGTCTTCTATGACAGCGAGATCACCGATCTGAAGTTCGGCGACCGCGAGATCAACTATGACAGCGTCGAGCAGTGCCAGGGCGTGCTGGAGGAATTCACCTCCCGCTATGCGCGCACCGACGAGACCCACGACGAGGCGATC
The DNA here is from genome assembly GCF_011806385.1 of Phaeobacter sp. HF9A. GTDB lineage: Bacteria > Pseudomonadota > Alphaproteobacteria > Rhodobacterales > Rhodobacteraceae > Epibacterium. The sequence continues at coordinate 20,635 of NZ_JAATOX010000067.1, forward strand.
TTTGCCGAGATCCCCGAAGAGCGCCGCCGCACCGCGCGCGGTATCGAGGTGGGTCAGATCTTCTACTTCGGCACCAAATATTCCGAGGCCCTGGGCGCCACGGTGCAAACCGCCGACGGGGAGTCGGTGCCGGTGCATATGGGCTCGCACGGGATCGGCGTGTCGCGTCTGCTTGGTGCGATCATCGAGGCGAGCCATGACGAGAAGGGCATCATCTGGCCCGAAGGCGTGACCCCGTTCCACTGTGGTATCGTCAACCTCAAGCAGGGCGACGAAGAGGCGGACGCCGCCTGCGAGGCGCTCTATGCCGCGCTGACCGCCGTCGGGCTGGAGCCGCTCTATGACGACCGCAAGGAGCGCGCCGGCGGAAAATTCGCCACCATGGATCTGATCGGTCTGCCCTGGCGCATCACCGTCGGGCCGCGCGGGCTCAAGAACGGTGTGGTCGAAGTGACCAGCCGCCGCACCGGCGAAAGCGAAGAGCTGAGCCCGGAAGAGGCCGTGAAGAAGATCGCCGCGATCTACGCCAACCACCCCAGCCCGCGCGGCTTCTGAGTTCCGGCGCGCGCGGCACAGACTATGGAATGGACACCCCGGCAGAGCAATCCGCCGGGGTTCTTGATTGCGGCCTGACTGCGGCCTGACTGCGGTCTAGAAACGCTTGTCCAACCCTTCGGGTGGAAGGGTCAGCTGTGCCAGCTCTGAGGGCATGCGCCCGGAGAACCGGATGGAGCCTGCCGTGTCTGCCCCCTGAAGCGTCAGGGTGCCGCCATCCGCAAAGCGCATCTGCATGATATCCCCATCACGTATGATCTCAGCCGGCGGCGCACTTTGAATGACAAGCTGCGCGCCCTCGGCAAGGGCCACCTTGTCGTCGCCAGCGCTGCGTTTCAGAGTAACCGTGCCGCCACCGTTTTCCACGAAAATCAGATCGTTCCCCTTGCCGCCATCAACGGTGACATTCTCGCGCGCGCTGACGGTAATGACATCATCCCCGTCGCCCGCGTCTATGGTGCCTTGCACGGCACGCAGGCTGATATGGTCGTTGCCCTCCCCGCCGTTGATGCCATTTGCGATTGTTGCACTGAGGCTGATGATGTCATCCCCGGTGCCCGCGTCTATGGCATTGACGTAGTCGGCAGAGACGCTGATGCGGTCGTTGCCGCTGCCGGATTGCACCTGGTAGACCGTCTCGGCAGTCAGTTTCAGACTGTCATCGCCGCCCCCCGTATTGATCTGTGCGGTGTTGCGGGCATTGATGGTCAGCTTGTCGTCGTTGGCAAAACTCGCGCGTGTTTCCCAGTTTCCGCCGCCCTCGGCCGTATGAATGCTCACATGCATTTCCGGGTTGGCGTCGGTGTCCACATCAAAAACCTGATCTGCGGTAAGGGTCACAACATCGGCGCCATCGCCGCTGCGGACACCGTAGATTTGCCCGTCGCTTTCGACCGTAATCTCGTCTGCGGCCTCGGTGCCGACAACATCGGGGTCGGAAAACCGCACGCTGAGGTATCTGTCGTCGGTCCGGTCACCGCCTTGGATCGCCTTCAGGATGGTATCGGTGAAGCTGTCGCCGGTGCTCTCTACGCCGAGAATTTGCAGGGCAACAGTCGTGGCAAAATCGCGTTGGGCGGGGTCGGCCTGGTTCAGATTCGACAGGGCGAGTTTCATATCTGCGGCACGTTGGCGATAGCGCTCGGATGTGAGGTTGATCTGTCCGGCGCCAGTGCCCTCTTCGACGGTGAGACCGTCGTTTTGCCGTTTTGCCGACTCGTCAATGAAGTCGTTCATCGCGTCCTGGCCTTTTGCGAGGGCATGATCCACGTCTGTGAAACCGCGAGGATGATCGGCGGACGCCGCGAAAAGACTGGCAATATTGGTGGTGCTCGGCTGATGTATTGGTGTCATAAATTCTGTCCCCCCGGATAAAAAAATGTCTTAAGGAGTATCATGCGCCTCAAATTGCTAGCGGGTTAAGCGAGTGTTCGTTTTTCAACTTTGACGGAAGTTTGTCGTTGGTCATTTGCCGTGGCGCTCCCGCCCGTCTTGCGGGCATGAAACATGCCC
>NZ_JAATOX010000068.1 GCF_011806385.1 Phaeobacter sp. HF9A
TGACCCCCGCCCAGAAACTGAGAACGGCCGCGTAAATTCTACGACCAAGTCCCCGCAGAAACGGGGGGATTACCGCCGGATGCAGCATTTTCGAGGACAGTTCCGTGATGGGGTCCACATCGAGAATGCAGCACGGTGTGCGATGTTTATTACTTGTGACAAAGGTGCAGCGCGGTTGGCACGGGCCCTTTACGCCTACACCGGCATTGAGACGAAGGTGATCGAATTGCAGATAAGAGACACCGCAGCACGATAGCCTCGGTCGGTCACGTGTCAAAAAGCAACCACAGTTTGCAACTTTGCACTGGCTGCTCCCTGCGCATGGCCGCCGTTCAACGACTGCGCTGCATCTAGCAAATAGGGTGCAATGCCGAGTTTCACCGCAAGAGAAACGCACCTCCCCAACAGCGGAATTCTGCGGTGATCGCCAATACACCGAACACAGCTTGATCTGACAATGAAAGCCCCGCCTGACAGCGGGGCTTTGCTCGGATGGCTTGGGCCTGCGGTTTATTCGTGCTCCGGCGCCGGCGAGGAGAAATTGGGGATTGTATTGGTCGAGGCGGGCTTGCCGTCGATCGACGGCCAATTGCCCTCGGCGAGGTTGATATTTCCGGGAATGTCTTCCTCCCAGAAGCCCGCAACGGTGTCGGTGATGTTCAGATAGAGCTTGTCGTCCACAATGCGCCACAGGGTGGGGTTGCCCGGCACCTTGCCGCCCTTGGCGACGCCATAGGCGCAGTGACCATCGTATTGCGGCGCATAATGTTCCGGGTTTTCCAGGAACTTGGCGCGATTTTCCTCGCTGGCGAACGCAAAGGTGGCGCCGTTGTAGTCTGCGGTGATGTCGTTGTGACCGGCCACCGGAGCGGGCTGGTCCTGCCCCACCGGGGCTTGTGTCAGGTCGCGATAGGCCACGACATCATAGCCGGAGACGGCAAAGCCAGTCTCATCGACAAATTGCTCCCCCGCAAACGCAGGGGCGCCAAATGACAGGGCCACCACGGCAGCCAGTGCAAAACGGTTCATCTCGAAATCCTCTCTTTGTCCGCCGCAGGAGCTGCGGGGCTTGAGAGAGAATACGCACGCCCCGCCATTTGCGAAGCCGCTCTCACGCGCCTGTGTTGACTTAACAGCGGCCGTGACAGCCTCTGGTGGGGCTTGCGCGCGCTCCGGCCAGATCAGCCCGCGCGGCTGCGCCCGATGCGGCCAAGATGGGTAACCTCAAAGCCAAGCGGTGTTTTCAAGCCATATCCCAGCATCCGGTCAAAGCCGGAATGCGCCAGCCAAAGCACGCCCATTTCCCACAGAAGCGGCATCTGCAACAGGTGACCAAAGGTCAAGGTTACAACCCCAAAGGCGTAGATATGCACCAGGTTGTAACAAAACGCGCCAATGCGACGGCCCAGGAGATAGCCCAGAAAGCTGAGGTCCGGCGCAAAGAACACCAGCACCGCGCCCCAGACCGGCAGTACCATCTCGGCCCCCGCATAGAGCCAGATGCCAACCGCGCAGAGCAATGCGCCCTCGGCCTTTTGCCAGCGCAGCGCCGCGACCTCCTCCGCCATCAGTCGAGCCTCCGCACCAGGATCTGGTTGCCCTCGCCCTGCCGGGTTTCCAGCACTTTCAAGGTGGCAATCAAGTCAGAGAGCTTGCGGTGCCCATAGCTGCGGGTGTCAAAATCGGGCGAGGCGGCGGTGATATATTGGCCGATCTGGCCAAGCGAGAACCACTCGTCCTCCTGGCTGATCGCATCCATTGCCCGCAGCACCAACTTTTGCGGATCTTCCAGCTTGGCGGGTGCCTGATCGTCCTGTTGCTGCGGCGCGACCGGCTCTGGCGGGCTGCCCTCGGGCTTGGTCCTGGGCTTCTGCGCGGGCTTTGGCGTCTCGGTCAGCAGGTTTTCCACATAGATGAACCGCTTGCAGGCGCGCACAAAGGCGGCGGGCGTCTTGCGCATGCCCATGCCGTAGACATCCAGCCCCTGCTCGCGGATACGGCTGGCGAGCCGGGTGAAATCACTGTCCGAAGAAATCAGCACAAAGCCGTCAAAGCGACCCGAGTGCAGAATATCCATGGCGTCAATCACCAGCGCGATATCGCTGGCGTTCTTGCCGGTGGTATTGGCGAATTGCTGATGCGGCACAATGGCAAAGGCGGCCAGCTTGTCCTTGCTCCAGCCCTGCGGACCGCCGCCGGAGAAATCGCCATAGATACGCCGGATGCTGGCCTCTCCCAGTGACGCGATCTCCTCGAACATCACTTCGGCGTGTTTGGCCGAGATATTATCCGCGTCGATCAGGACGGCCAGAAGAGGGGGTTTGTCGCTGCTGGGCATAGGGTGTCCTGTCGTTTTTCAAGAGAATAGCCCCTTCTACATAACAAGCCTTGCGGAAATAGGAACCACATAGCCCCGGATTGCCGCAGGGTTCCCCGCGCCAGCGCGGGCATCACGATTTTTTTCCGCGCCAGACCTTCCAGTCATTGGAATTTTGACTATCGTCCCTAGGTGATATCAAACAGCGCCGCAGACACTGCGCGCCTCGACCATTTTATACTGACAGAAAGAGGCCCTCCATGAGCGACACAACCTATACCCCTCCGAAGGTCTGGACCTGGGAACAAGAAAGCGGCGGCAGGTTTGCCTCGATCAACCGTCCGATCGCCGGGGCCACCCACGACAAGGAGCTGCCGGTCGGCAAGCATCCGTTCCAGCTCTATTCCCTGGCCACGCCCAATGGCGTCAAGGCCACCGTTATGTTTGAAGAGCTGCTGGAGCTGGGCATCACCGAGGCCGAGTATGACGCCTGGCTGATCGACATCAGCGAGGGCGATCAGTTTGGCTCCGGTTTTGTCGATATCAATCCGAACTCCAAGATCCCGGCCTTGCAGGATCGTTCTGGCGATGCGCCGGTGCGGGTGTTCGAGAGCGCCTCGATCCTGCTGCATCTGGCAGAGAAATTCGGCCAGTTCCTGCCCAAGGACGGCCCCGCCCGCACCGAGGTGATGAACTGGGTGTTCTGGCAAATGGGCTCCGCGCCCTATCTCGGCGGCGGTTTTGGCCATTTCTATGCCTATGCGCCGGAGAAATTCGAATATCCGATCAACCGCTTTGCGATGGAGGTCAAACGGCAGCTCGATGTGTTGGACCGCGAGTTGGCCAACAAGACCTATATCGCCGGCGAAGACTACACCATCGCCGATATCGCCATCTGGCCCTGGTACGGTCAACTGGTGCTGGGTCGTGCCTATGACGCGGCAGAATTCCTGGATGTGAAGAGCTATAAAAACGTGCTGCGTTGGGCCGAAGCCATTGATGCGCGGCCAGCCGTGAAACGGGGCCGCATGGTCAACCGCGCCATGGGCGAGCTCTCTTCGCAGCTGCGCAACCGCCATGACGCCTCGGATTTCGAGACCAAGACCCAGGACAAACTGGAAGCAGAAGCGGCGCAATAAGCGCAAGCCTCATCCGAACCGCGCGGCCCCGGCGGCGCGGTTCTTCTATGCCGCCGCGCCGCTTTGCTACGACTGAAGCCAGGATTGCGCTTCGGCGATGTCCTCAGCCCGAAAATGCCTGGCGTCGATCCCCCCCAGCGCCCCAAAGGTAAAATCCCCGACCCCGGCCTCCAGAATGGCAAGCAGGCGGAGCCTGTCTCCTTCTGCGATTGCGGTATCGAGCGCTGGCATCAGGATGTTGCGGTAGTCGGCCTCGGTGACGGGCGCTGTCATCCGCACGTCCAGAATGCCGTGTTCGCCGGTTGCTTGAACTTCGATCATGGCGCAATCCTTTTGTCACTGAGATATGACAAAGAGACAGCGCGCCAAGGTCTCGGCCTGCGACAAAAGCGGCCCGTCCGCCCGTGTTCCGGTCACAATCACCGTGATCGCAGCGCAATAGGGGCGTGATGCGCCCCTCGGATCCGTTACTTGAGCCGTGGCGGCTTATCCGGGTCCGACCCCGGCTTGATGGGCTGATAGCTTTGCGCGCTTTGTGGCTCGGGCAGCTCGAACCGCAGCCCCATGCGCGCCAAATGGCCCGAGATTTCCGCACTGGCGGCGAAAAAGCCCACATCCAGCGCCCCTGCCTCGATGCAGGAAAAGGTCAGCGCCTCCCCTACCGCCTTGGCCAGCGCTGTTTCGGCCCCCTCGCGGGCGTTGACAAAGGCCAGAAGATGCCCGCTGCCGCCGCCCTCATAGGTTACCGCCGCCAGATAGGCGCATTGCGCCAGCCCCGCTGCCGTGGCGAGCTTGGCGTCCAGCGCTGTCAGCAGCGCCTCCGGCAGCCCTTTGGGGGGATGCACCTCGGCAATGGCGGCCTCGACCTCGCCCGGCGCGTTGGCGAGGGTTTCGGCGAGCCAGCCCATGGCCTCTGCCGGGATCAGGATCGACGAGGGCGCCACCTCCAGGTTGACGCCAAGCCCGATCCCCTGCCCCGCCAGCATCTGCGCAATCACCCGCCCCGACAGCGCCGCATAGGGCACGATCCGGTCGGCAAAGGCCGCCAGCCGTTCTTCGCGGTCAAACACCAGCACAAACCGCCCCTCGCCGGTGTCAAACACATCTGGGCTGATGCGGTCTCCCTCGGGTTCCTTTTCCAGCAGGAGGAACAGCTCGCTATCGGCGAGCCGCTCAAAGAAGCGCAGCCGCGTCGCATCCTCGCCCGGGGCCGCCTCCATCGCCGCATGGGCCAGATCCAGCGGGGTCATCTCAGTCATTGCTCATCAGCTCCTTCACCCGGGCGCGCAGAACCGGCAGCAGCTCCGCCTCGAACCAGGGATTGCGTTTCAGCCAAGCCGTATTGCGCCAGGACGGATGAGGCAAGGCAAAGACACCCGGCGCATGGTCGCGCCATCCCTGAACCACCTCTGTCACGCCTGTCCGGCTGCCGAGGTGATAGCGATGCGCATGTCCGCCCACCAGGATGCGCAGGCGAATGTCGCCCAGCGCCTCCATCACCTGATCGTGCCAGGTCTCGCCGCAAATGCGGGGCGGCGGCAGATCCGCCTTCTTGGCGTCATAGCCGGGAAAGCAGAACGCCATCGGCACAATCGCCACCCGGCTCTGATCATAGAATTGCGCGGCGGTCAGCCCCAGCCAATCGCGCAGCCGATCTCCCGACGGGTCAGTAAATGGTTTACCACTTTCATGCACCCGAAGGCCCGGCGCCTGCCCCGCGATCAAAATCCGCGCTCCGGGCGCGAACCAGACCACTGGCCGCGGTTTATGGGCGGTTTGCGTTGCGGCAAACCGCGCAGCACAGAGGCGACAGCCTGCAATCTGTTGTTTTAATTTCGATATCTGCGTCATCACTGCTCTGCCGGACCGAGGCTCCGCTTGCGGTTTAGCGCGTTTTCGCCCGTCTCGCCACGGGCATTCACCTATGCGAGAGTTCAGATGGATTGCTCAAATTCGACATATTTGCGCCCGATTCGGCACGTAAGTCGTTAACCGTCCTGTGATAGGGGTCGCAAGGCAGTCTGCCATTCCGGGGACTGCTGCCTGGCCGCACCAGGTCTTTTCCGCGGCGACACCGCATATTAGGTAGGATGGGATTGACCCATTTCACCGCATAACGAGGCAAGAGGCAGAAACCGAACAAGCCATGTTGGAATTCGTAAATGTCAGCAAATCCTATTGGACCGGGACCCAGCGCAAGGTGATCCTGGACCAGGTGTCCTTTCAGGTGAACCTGGGGACCTCGCTTGGCATTCTCGCTCCCAATGGCACCGGCAAGACCACCCTGATCAACATGATGGCGGGGCTGGAAAAACCCGACGAGGGTGAGATCCACCGTGGTTGCAAGATTTCTTTTCCTCTCGGCTTCATGGGCGGCGTTGTCGGACGGCTTTCGGCGATGGAAAACAGCCGCTATATTGCCCGTCTCTATGGGCTTGATCCCGATTATGTGGAATCCTACTGCCGGTGGCTCTGCGGGCTGGGCGAATATTTCGACCAACCTTTGGGCACCTATTCCTCGGGGATGAAATCGCGGTTTTCCTTTTCCCTGATGCTGGCGCTGGATTTTGATATCTACTTGATTGACGAAGGCATGCCGAGTTCGACGGATGTGGAGTTCAACCGCAAGGCAGGCAGTATCCTGCAAGAGCGGCTGGAGACCACCACCATCGTGATTGTCTCGCACCAACCGCGCACGTTGGAGAAATTCGCCAACGCCGCCGCCGTGCTCCGAAATGGGCAGCTACATATGTTTGAAACCTTGGAAGAAGCGAAACAGCTCTATGACTACGAAACCCAAGGCTAAGAAATTCCGCATCCGGCGCAGCCCGACCGCTGCTGGCGCGCCCGCGAGCGCGCAGCCCGTGCCGCCGCCGCAGGGGGGGGCGCAACAGGCCGCCGCCAGTACCAGCCCGATCACGCCACAGGCGGCAGCTGCGGTGCAAGCCCCCCGCCCGGCCGAGGTGCCGCCGTCCGCCGCGGCATCCGCCCCGCGCAGCGGTCAGGTTGCTTCGGCGGCGGAGCAAAACGCCTCGACCGATATTGACACCATCAAACGCGAAGGGCTGACCGGGCGGCAATTGCGCCTGGCGCGCCGGGTGGCCCAGAAACACGACCTGCCCGCGACCTCGGACTATGATGCGGTGCGGCTGCTGCGCCAACGCGGCATTGATCCGTTCAAACGCTCAAACATGCTGGAGCTGGTTGTTCCCCAGGCCCAGCAACAGCCCCAACAACAGGCCCAGAAGCCACCGCAGCCCGCCGTCGCCCCCCCCCCGGCGCATACGGCGCAACCGCTGCCGCAACCCGTTCCTTCCGCGCGCCAGCCCTTGCCCGCCGGTGCCACCCCACCGCCGCCGCCAACCTCAGGCGCGCTTAGCCCCGTCGAACGTCGCAATCGAGAGATCCAGTCGATTCAGCGCGACATTGCCCGTCGCCGACGCCGCAAGATGGGGCTGCTTGGGGCGCGGCTCGGGGCCTTTGTGCTGATCCCGACGCTCATCGCCGGTTATTATTTCTACGCCCTTGCGACGCCGATGTATTCCTCGCAATCGGAATTCCTGGTGCTCAAGGCCGATGCCGCCGGGACTGCGGGCTTTGGCGGTTTGCTCAGCGGCACCCAATTTGCCACCAGCCAGGACTCGATCGCCGTGCAGGCCTATCTGCAATCCAAGGAGGCCATGCGCCGTCTGGACCAGGAGGCCGGGTTTCGCGCCCATTTCACCCAGGACTGGATTGACCCGATTCAGCGTCTCGACCCCGGCGCAACAAATGATGACGCCTATAAGATATACTCCCGCAACGTAAAAATCGGCTACGACCCCACCGAAGGGGTGGTCAGGCTGGAGGTCACCGCCGCCGAACCCGAGATCGCGGCCGAATTCTCCCGCCGCCTGATTACCTACGCGCAGGAAAAGGTGAACCATCTTTCCGAGCAAAAGCGCGACGATCAGGTGGGCGATGCCGAAGAGGCGCTGAAGATCGCCGAAGACCGTCGCCGCGATGCCCAGGCCAGCCTGGTAGAACTGCAACAGCAGGGCACGGTGCTTGACCCGGAGGGGGTGATTGCCTCCCTGCGCTCGCAGATCAACACCTTCGAGATCCAGTTGCAGCAAAAGAAACTGGAGCTGGCCGCGCTGGAGGACAACCTGCGCCCCAATGCCGCCAAGGTCGAAGGCGTCGCGGCGGATGTCAAACGGCTCGAAGCCCTGATCGCCGATCTGAACGAGCGTATGACCGACGCCTCGGAAGGTGAAAACTCGCTGGCCGCGCTCAGTGTGCAGATCCAGATGGCGCAGGCCGACCTCGCCACCCGCGACATGATGCTGCAATCAGCGCTGCAACAGGTGGAACAGACCCGGATGGAGGCCAATCGCCAGGTGCGCTACCTGACCACCGCGGTCGAGCCGGTTCCCGCCGACACGCCCTCCTATCCGCGCAAGTTCGAAAATACGATTTTGGCTTTCCTGATCTTTTCCGGTATCTACCTGATGTGTGCCCTCACGGCATCCATTCTCCGGGAACAGGTCTCTTCGTAAGCTCATGAAAAAAATCGACATCAATGGTCTCACCATTGGCAATGACTGTCCGCTGACCGTCATTGTCGGCCCCTGCCAATTGGAAAGCGCCGATCACGCGCAGATGATCGCCGGCAAGATGAAAGAGGCCTGCAACGCCGTCGGCGCACAGTTCGTGTTCAAAGCCTCCTATGACAAGGCCAACCGCACCTCGCTTTCGGGCAAACGCGGGCTTGGCATCGACAAGGGACTGGAAGTTCTGGCAGGCGTGCGCGACATGTTCAGCGTGCCGGTGCTGACCGATGTCCACACCGAGGAGCAATGCCGCGTCGCCGGCGACGTGGTCGATATCCTGCAAATTCCCGCGTTCCTGTGCCGCCAGACCGATATGCTGCTGGCCGCTGGCAACACCGGCAAGGCCGTGAACATCAAGAAAGGCCAGTTTCTTGCCCCCTGGGACATGGATAATGTCGTCGCCAAGGTCGCGAGCACCGGCAACGACAAGATCCTCCTGACCGAGCGCGGCACCTCCTTTGGCTACAACGCCCTTGTCGCCGATATGCGCGGCCTGCCCCGGATGGCGCAGACCGGCTATCCGGTGGTGATGGATGCCACCCATTCGGTGCAGCAACCGGGTGGTCAGGGTGGGTCTACCGGCGGTCAGCGCGAATTTGCCCCGGTGATGGCGCGCGCCGCCGTTTCCCTGGGCATTGCCGCAGTTTTCATCGAAACCCATGAGGACCCGGACAATGCGCCCTCCGATGGGCCGAATATGATTTACCTCCGCGATATGCCGCAGTTGATTGAGACCTTGATGGGGTTTGACGCGCTTGCAAAAGCCAACCCGATCCGCCTGTAAATCCCGAAGGACCTGTTTTTTCCAATGACCAAACCTCATTCTGATGTGACCCCGAACACCTGGAACTTTCTGCGTGATCCGATGATCAAGCCGACCGGCTTTCGCGAATATGACGCGCGCTGGAAATACCCGGACGAGATCAACCTGCCCGGCATGACCGCCCTCGGCCTCGGCCTTGGCACCCAGATGATCAAGAACGGCGTCGAGCCGGTGATCGCGGTGGGGAACGACTATCGCGACTACTCGCTGGCGATCAAAAACGCGCTGATCCTCGGCCTCATGCAGGCGGGCATCAAGGTCAAGGACATCGGCCCCTGCATCACGCCGATGGCCTATTTTTCCTCCTTCCACCTGGGGGGCTGCGCCGTGGCGATGGTCACCGCCTCGCATAACCCCAACGGCTGGACCGGCGTCAAGATGGGCTTCACCATGCCCCTGACCCATGGCCCCGACGAGATGGGCGAGCTGAAAGACATCGTTCTGAACGGCAAGGGCGAGGCGCGCGAGGGTGGTGCGTATGAGTTCGTCGATGGCGTCTGGGACGCCTATATGGACGACCTCGTGGGCGATTTCAAAATGTCCCGCAACCTCAAGGTCGTCTGCGCCACCGGCAATGGCACCGCTTCGGCCTTTGCCCCCGCCCTGTTTGAACGTATCGGCGTCGAGGTGGTGCCCAGCCACAACACGCTTGACTACAGCTTCCCGCATTACAACCCCAACCCCGAAGCGATGGAGATGCTGCACGACATGTCCGACAGCGTCAAAGCCTCGGGTGCGGATTTCGCGCTTGGCTTTGACGGCGACGGTGACCGCTGCGGCGTGGTCGATGACGAGGGCGAGGAGATCTTTGCCGATAAGGTCGGCGTGATCATGGCGCGCGATCTCTCCAAGATCTATCCCAACGCGACCTTCGTGGCAGATGTGAAATCCACCGGCCTCTTTGCCTCCGACCCAGAGCTCCAGGCCAATGGCGTCACCGCCGACTACTGGAAGACCGGCCACAGCCATATGAAACGCCGCGTGCACGAGATCGGCGCCCTGGCGGGGTTTGAGAAATCCGGCCACTACTTCATGGCTGAACCCATTGGCCGTGGCTATGACGACGGCATGCGCGTCGCGGTCGAGATCTGCAAACTCATGGACCGCAACCCGGATATGAAAATGTCTGACCTGCGCAAGGCGCTGCCGAAAACCTGGTCAACGCCCACCATGTCGCCCTATGCCTCCGATACCGAGAAATACGACATTCTCGCGCGCTTGGTGCAGAAACTGGTCGCCAAGGCCGAGGCGGGCGAAACTCTCGCCGGTCGCGCCATCAAGGAGGGGGTCACCGTAAACGGCGCCCGCGTGATCCTTGACAATGGCTCCTGGGGGCTGGTGCGCGCCTCCTCGAATACGCCGAACCTGGTGGTGGTCTGTGAAAGCTCCGAGAGCGAGGCCGAAATGCGCGCGATCTTTGCCGATATCGACGCGGTCATTCGCACCGAACCCAATGTTGGTGACTACGACCAAACCATATAAGCCATTCAATAAAAAACAAAAAGCCGCGCAGCTCCCCAGCTTGCGCGGCTTTTTTGTGCCCGGATCCCCTCAGACAACCTTTTTATCTTTTCAGAAATATCCCGGGGGTGAGGCGCCCCGGCGCCGAGGGGGCAGCGCCCCCTAAAGCTCAATTTCCGCCAAGGAACTTCAACAGCTGCTTGCGAGCCTCTTCCTCGACCTTTTTCTTCAACGCGTCATTAAGGTCTTCTTCGGTTTCCACCGGCACCCCCAATTCCTCGCTCAGCTTGTCTTTCACCGCTTGCTTGGCTTTCTCTTCGGCGTTGTCCAGCTCCGGCTGCACCAGGGCGCTCAGATCCGGGCGAATTTTCGGATCGGACCAGGGCCCGCTCAGGCGCACCGGCACCGACACCCCGGCCGCTTCGGCGGTGGCAAAGGCGGTTGGCGTAAAGGTGTAATCCAGATCCCGCGCACCAATACCAACGCGCCCGGCGCCTTCCGCGCGCAGGGCCTTCAGCGTGGCGAGGAAATCATCGTTGCGCAGCACCCCATCAGCGATGGTGTAGCTGGCGCTCAGTGCCTCAAACACCGTGGTGCCACCATTGCCGCCATTGGGATTCATGATCGACTGAAGGTCAAAGCCGGTGAAGAACCCCTTGCCGATGCGGATATTGCCGCTGCCCTTGAGCGAGCGCATGATCTGATCGGTCGAGTTCCCCACCCCGAGGACATCCACCGTCCCCTCGGCCAGCCCCGTGAGCTTGTCATACCCCGCCAGTTGCCCCAGCGCGTCGCTCAGCTGCACATCGGCAAAGCGCAGCTTGGCCGCGACCGACAGACCATTGCGATTATTCGCAACCAGATCGCCCTCAACCGTGCCGCCAAAGGCCTGAACCGACAGCAGGGAGACCACCGCCCGGGCGCGCTCCACCGCGATGTTCAGCTTGCTGGCGCCCAGATCGAGCGAGGATGTCTCGAGCCCAGCCAGATCGAGCCCGATCTGCCCGTCAAACATCCCCAACCCCGAGGCATCAATCGCCGCGCTGGACCAGCCCGCGCCCGAGGCCGTGGTCGGCGCAATCCCCTCCGACCCGGGTGTCCGATCCTCCAGCGTGCTCAGGTCCAGAAGGCCGCCCCTCAACGCGGCCGTGATCTGCATCGGCGTTGCGCTGAGATCCAGATCCGCTTGGCCAGCAAGCTGGTTCTGATCCAGCCCAAGGCTCAGATCCCGGAGGCTCAGCTGCCCCTCGGGCGCATAGGTGGTATCGGCGGCAAATGTGATCGCGTGGCCCAGCCCCTGCGGCAGCCCGGCGGGGGTCATGCCCAGCGCCGCCATCACCGCATCCGTGTTGCGGCTCTCGGCGGTCACCCGGCCCTCAAAACTGCCATTCAAATCCGCACGCCCATCCAGCCGCGCCTTGCCCTCCGGCAGGGTTACATCCAGCCCGACCGAGGCCGCCTGCCCCGCAAGAAAGTCGCCAAAGCTGCCGATTTCGCCCTGAACGCGCAGCGGTTTTCCCGCAGGGCGCAGCGTCAGATCCACGGTTGCGGTGCCATCGGGGTCTGGCCACAAGAGGCTCAGATCCACCTGTTTCATCTCCACCGGTGCCTGCCCGAAGGGCGCATAGCGCAGCGATGCCCCGCTCAGATTGACCGCCTCAATGGCAAAACCGGCGTCGCTTTCCTCAGTGCTCGCGCCCGCTGTCGCCTCGGCGTTGGGGGCCGTCTCAAACACCCAGTTGCCGGTGCCATCCTCGCGGGTTTCCAGGTTCAGCTGCGGCACGATCGCGCTCAGCTCCGTGATCCGCACCTTGCCCCGGATCAGGTCCGCCGCATCAACGCCAATGGTCAGCTGCCCGGCTGTCAGCAAGGGCTCCGGCCCGGCCCAATCCGCATTGGCCAGCGCAAAATCATTGGCCTGCAACCCCAACACCGGCCAGAGCGAAAAATGCACATCGCCGCCAAACAGCACCTGCCGCCCGGTCTGCTTTTCGATCTGCTGTCCGACCAGCTCCGCCAGCTTCTGTCCGGGCAGAAAGGTCACAATGGCAATCGCCACTGCGAGGGTGAACAGCAATGCGGAAAGAATGCGAATAATCAGGCGCATGGAATGTATCCCTTCTGGGAAATGGAAGTGATGACCGGCACGGATTTACAGTCACCGATCAAGGCTTTGCCCCAGACTACAGCCCCTGCGCGCGGGATCAATCCATCCCGTGCATCAGGGGCTTATCCTGCCGGGATCCGCACAGATGAGACGGCCCGGACGCGGCTCAGCGCAGCGCGCCCCAGAGGTCGTATTCGCCCGCCTCGTCCACCTCGACCGTGACCAGATCGCCGACCCGCAGCCCCTCCGTGCCCTCGTCGATGAACAGGTTGCCGTCGATCTCTGGCGCGTCCGCCTTGGTGCGGCAAGTGGCGATGCCGTCCTCGTCGATATCATCCACGATGACCTGCATCACCTGACCGACCTTGGCCGCCAGCTTCGCCTCGGAAATCGCCTGCGCCTTCTCCATGAAGCGCTCCCAGCGTTCCTGCTTGACCTCCTCGGCGACGTGATCCGGCAGATCGTTGGAGCGCGCGCCCGCGACGTTTTCGTATTTGAAACAGCCGACACGATCCAGCTGCGCCTCGTCCATCCAATCGAGCAAGTGCTGGAATTCCGCCTCCGTTTCGCCGGGATAGCCGACGATAAAGGTCGAACGCAGGGTGATCTCGGGGCAGATCTCGCGCCAGGCGCGGATCTCGTCCAGCGTCCTGGCCGCCGCCGCGGGCCGGGCCATGCGGCGCAGCACATCCGGGTGGGCGTGCTGGAAGGGAATATCCAGATAGGGCAGCACGGCATTGTCGGGATCCGCCATCAGGGGGATCAGCTCGCGCACATGCGGATAGGGATAGACGTAATGCAGCCGCACCCAGAGCTGATCCGCCGGGGCCAGCTCGCCCAGCGCGCGGGAAAGATCGGTGATATGGCTTCGGATCTCGCCATCCTTCCACGGGTTCACGTCATATTTGCGGTCCAGCCCATAGGCGGAGGTATCCTGAGAGATCACCAAGAGCTCGCGCACGCCCGCATCGACCAGCTTTGACGCCTCGCGCAGCACCGCATGGGCCGGGCGCGAGGCCAGTTTCCCGCGCATATCCGGGATGATGCAGAATTTGCACTTGTGATTGCAGCCTTCCGAGATCTTCAGATAGCTGAAATGCCTTGGCGTCAGGCTGACCCCGGTGGCGGGCAGCAGATCGACAAAGGGATCGGGGCTGGGTGGCACGGCGGCATGCACCGCGTCCAGCACCTGCTCGTATTGATGCGGGCCAGTGACGGCCAGAATGCGCGGGTGATGTTCGCGGATGTAATCCGGCTCCGCCCCCAGACAGCCCGTCACGATCACCTTGCCGTTTTCCTTCAGCGCCTCGCCGATGGCCTCCAGGCTCTCGGCCTTGGCACTGTCGAGAAAGCCGCAGGTGTTCACGATCACCGCATCGGCACCGCTGTAATCGGCGGAGATGCCATAGCCCTCGGCGCGCAGCCGCGTCAGGATGCGCTCGCTGTCCACCAGGGCCTTGGGACAGCCCAAAGACACCATGCCGAGCGTCGGCTGGTCGGGACGGGGCGCATCGCCGAAGGTGGGTTTCGGCGCGAGGTCGGGGCGGAGGTCTGGCGGATTGCTGATCATAGGCTGCCATATAGACCGCGCGTGGGCACAAGGGAATGCAGGATTTGCGTCTGCCCGCCCGCTCCACCGGCCTTTTCGGCGCGGCAAGAGCTGCGCTAAGCTCGGCAGATGTGATTTGCAATGACGCGAGACTTTGATGCCCAAGACCCCAGAGGGCCTGCGCCCCGCCAATGAAAACCCCTGGTACATCCTGATGACGCTTCATGGCGACGATGGCAGTTTTGCCAATTCTGACAAGAACCGTATGTCCTGGAACACTTGGGCTGGCCAGGGGTTGAGCGACGAAGCACGGGCGAACTTAATGAATGGCGCTGGAGTGCCACTTGCGGATTTTTCCGTTTCTGATCAATGGAACGAACAAAAAGAAGAAATTCAGCGCCTCTTTCGTGAGCAGTGGATTGAACGCAATGGTGAAAGTTCAAACCCACCAACTATTCCAGACCCGTGGCACACAGTTGATTTTTCGAACACGGATTTTCGCGAACACTTTTACGCTGATGGGATGCTGTTTAGAAGTTCGGTTGTTAAATTCTCCGGCTCAAAATTCACTAAACATGCCGATCTCTGCGGCGCTGTGTTCCAAGGGAAAGTGCAGGCGCATCAGATCAATTTCAATAGCGACTTCTTCGCGCGTGAAACCTACTTCGGCATGGGAGCAAATTTCTATGGTACGCGTTTTGTGAAACCTGCTGAGTTCGATGGCGCGACATTTGAAGCGCCTACGGAATTTCGTGAAGTTCGTTTTCACCTGGGGGCAAGGTTCATCTCTTCACACTTCAATAGTAGTGCGTGTTTCAATCAAAGTACCTTCGGAGCAGTCGCAGACTTTCGTTCTGCGATCTTCGTGCAGACGGCTTCGTTCACTTTTGCCACCTTCACTCAGGACGCCGCCTTTCACCTCGCCACCTTCCAACAAGGCGTCTCGTTCGCCTCCGCAACCTTCAGCGGTTTCTCTTACTTCACGAAAACCCGATTTGGCGATGTTGGCGCGGCTCCCGGATTGCCGGAGTTCACCGACTGTCATTTTGAAAAACCAACCTCCTTTCGTCAGGCGCTGTTTCGGGACGGGTATCCAGATTTCTCTGGTGCGGTGCTGCATGACAAGACCAGCTTTACCGCGCGCCAGAAGCCGACGCAGGATGAGATTGATAAGGACAAGACCCTTAAGGGGCTGACCTATTGGCCGAAGACAACGACCCAAGATCCGGTCAATGCCCGCGAAAGCTGCGCCACCATTCGGCATGTGCTGACCCAGCAAGGCCTGCCGGAGGAGGCGCATTTCTTCTTTCGCCGCGAAATGCACTTTGCCGGGCTGCCCAGCGCGGGCCGGAGCTGTGCTGAGCGGCTGCCCTATCTGCTGTTCGGCTGGCTCTCGGACTATGGCTATTCGATCAAGCGGCCTTTGTTGTGGTTGGCCGCTGTCTGGTTCGTTGGCATCGCGGCGTTCTGGATGGTTTTTTGCTACCCCGGTGTCGCACCGGTTCTGGCAAAAAGCGATCTCGGGACAGCAGCGGCGCTCAGTTTTTCCAATCTGTTTCCGCTGTTTGGCTTTGGCCGGGTGTTCCTGTACGAGGTGCTCAAGGCACTCCCCCGTTGGGCACAAGTGCTTTCGGGCCTACAAACCGTCGCCTCGCTGCCGCTCCTGTTCTTTCTCGGTCTGGCGCTGCGGCAGCGGTTTCGGCTGCGTTAGGGCTGGGCGCGGGTGGCGGATTACTCCGCCGCCACGGCGCGCTCTTCCTTGAGGTAGGCCAGCAGATCGGCGTTGCGGCAATAATCCGGGGTTTGCGTGATCTCGCCCTCCAGCCCCGCCATATAGCGATCACAGACTTTTGGGCAGGCGCAGCGGGTACAGCGCAGGACCGCCTCGGCGATCTCCTCAAAGCGCAGGTTGCCCTCTACCGCTTCGGCTTCCAGATCGAGGCCCATGGACTTGCCCATGCGGTCAAACAGATTGGCATGTGTCTTGAGAGTTTCCGGGTCGGTCATGGCGCGCTCCTGATCCTGTTCACGCCGATCACACTAGCGCAACGCGAGGCGCGCCACCTTGATGCAGGTCAAATCGCGTCTTGCGGCGGGTCAGCGGGCCTCCAGATAGGCGCGCACCGCATCGCCGACCCGGCGAAAGCGATCGCCGCCCAGCTTCTTGCCGCCATACCAGCGGGTGACGATGATCACGTGATCCTGGATCTCTTCGCGCTCCATCATGCGCAGGATCACCATGGCGGCGCCGCTCTCGCCATCATCGGCCTTGAGCGCACCGGTGGGCAGCACCGCCGCCCAGGTGTTATGGGTGGCCTTGGCATAGGCGCGCTCCTCCTTCAGCGCCGCCAGCACCGCGTCCACCTCGGCCCGGCTTTTGACCGGCGCGCCGGAGACCGCGTATTTGGAGCCCCGATCCGTCAGCACCACGCCCAGTTTGGTCAGCGCCGCCGCAGCCGCCGTTTCTGCTGTCATCTCGTGGCCCCTCAGTTCAGCCCATAGGCGCGGATGGTTTCCTTGACCACCAGAATGCGCTCCGGGTTGGCCGGATGAGAGCCGAGGAACATATCACCCGGATCGGGGATTTGTTCAAAGTAGCGCACGCCGACGCTGGGGCGATAGCCCGCCAGATGGCTTATCACCGTGCCCATCGTATCGGCTTCCAGCTCGAAGGATTTGGAATAGCTGCGCGCGCCGACCACCGCGCCGACATATTGCGCATTGGCAATCTCTTCCGGGCTGCCGCCCTCCTTGGAGACCAGCTCGCCCAGCAAGACCGCCCCCTGCTGGGCATTGCGGCGCTGCCGGTCCAGATGCCCGAGGATGTGATGCGCGACCTCGTGGCTCATCACAAAGGCCATCTCGTCGGCGTTGCGAAAGCTCTTCACCATGGCGGCGGTGAAGACCACCACCGGGCGGCCGGTGCGATCCACCGATTGAAAGGCGTTGGGCGGCGCTGCGGGGCTCAGGTCCAGTTCGATCTGGAAATCACAGTTGCGGTTGGGGTCTTTGCTCAGGCATTCCGCTTCGGCAACGGGCTCCACGTCCTGCGCCACCGCAACAAAGCTGCGATAGGCCGGATCATCGGGGGGCATTGCGGTACAGCCCGCAAGCCAGAGGGCAAAAAGAATCAAACAGCGGCGCATGGTGGTCCAGGATTGCTCCTCCCCAAGCTATGCCGATCCCGGCACAGGCGCAATCAACTGCCCGGTATTGCCGCCCTGCCTGCCGGATCCTGACGCAAAGGTGATGATCTGCCCCAGCCGCGTGCCTTATTGCCGGGCTGGATCCCGGTCAGCGGCGCTCCTTGCAGGATCCTCGCTTGTCAGCCCGGGCATGCAGGTGCAAGCTGGGGCCATGTTTACCATCGAGCATGAATTCGATTCCACCGTGATCACCCTCGTTGACGAGGGCGAGGCCTATCTGAACGAGGATGTGATCCTCAACGCCTTTGCCGAATGTGTCACGGTCGAGCAATTCGATCCGCGCACCAATACGGTTCAGCGCGTCACCCTGTCGCCCGAACAGGTGCAGGACCTCGCCGCCGCGCTGGATCTACCCGAAGGCGTCTATCGGCGGGTGCTGGAAAAGGACGGCTAGGCGACAGATCGCCTTCCCTAGGGTGGCGAGGGCCTGCCTCCGTCCCCGGTCCAGAATGACAAATGTCTTGTCGCGGCTGGTCGCCCCCCGCCGCAGCTCCAGTGCCGATGGGGCGATGCCAAGCGCCTTGGCCAGCAGCGCCTGCACATCTGCGGTGGCCTTGCCGCCTTCGGGCACCGTGGTGACCAGCACCTTGATCACCTCGCCATCGCGAAGCACCGCGTTAAAGGCGGCCTTGGGGGTCACACGTGCAGTGATCTCCGCGCCCGGTTGTGCCAGATCGCTCAGGTCTGCCATTTTGCGCGCTTTTGGCTTTGCCATCGCGGTCTCCTTCCTTGCTGTGCGGTAGCGACCCGCTTGGGACCCATGCCTCGCCCTGTGCGTGGTTGCCCAGCCCGCTGTGCCCTGTCGCGCATGGACAGGCCGCATTCTGCCTGCATAAGTAGCACAGTGGTACGATCCCAGCCCGCGCCTTCGGTGTCTCTTCCTGATCCGCTGCGCGCCCCGATGCAAGGCCCCTGCCCCTTGAACTCCACCGAGAACCGCCCGACATAGGGCTAAACCGTGATGAGGATCCACATATGCCGCAACGCAATGATGCCGCGCTCGATTTTCTGCTGACCCGCCGCTCGCGCCCCGCCAAGACGCTGATCGCCCCGGCCCCAAGCCGCGAGCAGCTGATGCCCCTGCTCACCGCCGCCGCCCGCACCCCTGATCACGGCAAGCTGGAGCCCTGGCGCTTTATCGTGGTGGAACAGGGCGCGATGGGGCGTCTTGCCCGGTTGACCGAAGAGGCCGGTGCGCGGCTTGGCAAATCCGCCGAGGATATCGCCAAGGCGCGCGGTGATTTTGACCGCGGCCAGCTCGCGGTCGTGGTGGTTGAGGTCCAGAAAGACAGCCCCAAGATCCCGGCGCTGGAGATGACCTATTCCGCCGGGGCTGCCTGTCTGGCGCTGCTGAACGCCGCTCTGGCCGCCGGTTGGGGCGCCAATTGGCTCTCTGGATGGGCCAGCCACGACCGGGGCTTTTGCGAGGCGGCTTTTGATCTCGCGCCGAACGAACGCATCGCCGGCCTGATCCATATCGCCACAGAAGGCACCGTTCCGCCGGAGCGCCCGCGCCCGGATGTGGAAGCCCTCACCAGCTGGGTCGACGCGTGATTTTCACCGCCTTTTCCAAAACCCTGAGCCAGATCGGAGACCCGCGCTTTCGCCGGGTTCTCCTGCTTGGTATTGGCCTCGCGATTGCGCTGCTGTTCGCGGCGACCTTTGGGGTGATGTCGCTGGTGCAGTGGCTGGTCGGCCCCGAGGCCACCTTGCCGCTGATCGGCCCGGTCCCCTGGTTGCGCAATGTGCTGGCCTACGGCACCGTCTTGATGATGATGGTGTTGTCCGTCTTTCTGATGGTGCCGGTGGCCTCGGCGATGACCTCGATCTTTCTGGATGAGGTCGCCGACGCGGTAGAGGCGCGCTTCTATCCGGGGCTGCCGCCGGTGCCCGGGCTCTCCTTCTGGGAGGGGGTGAGCGACAGCATCAATTTTCTAGGCGTGATGATCGCGGCGAATATCATGGCGCTGGTGCTCTATGTGATGCTTGCGCCCGCCGCGCCGTTTATCTTTTGGGGGCTCAATGGGTTCTTGCTGGGGCGGGAGTATTTCACCCTTGCGGCGGCGCGTCGTCTGGGGCTCGCCGAGGCCAAACGCCTGCGCCGCCGCCATGGGGCCACGATCTGGGCTGCGGGTGTGCTGATGGCCCTGCCGCTCTCGGTGCCGCTGGTGAACCTGGTGGTGCCCATCCTCGGTGCAGCCACCTTCACCCATCTGTTCCACGCGCTTTGGCAACAGGATTAAGGCATCTCCCTCTTCCCGGCACAGTCCGGCACTGTCGGGTAAGGGGGGCGGCTCCCGCGCCTGTGCACCGCATCAAAGATGCGATACAATCAGCCTTGGGCCCGGCGCCTGCCTGCGGCAGGCGCTCCCGCCTCTCCACTCAGGGCCCGCTTGACATCAAGCCGCCAGGCTGCCCCACGCGCCCGCGCCGAACCGCCAGGTTCGGCGCCCGGCCCAACGGGAGCGGCTGCAAACCGCATCCGGCGACGGGCGGGAGAGCCTGGCTCTTGGTTCCGTCCCGCCCGCGCTGCTACCTGCTCAGACAGGGTCGGGAATGCGGTCGAACCAGTCAAAATCATTGACGCTGATCACCCCGGACAGAATGATGCCCGCAAGGATCGCCCAGATCACAAAGGCAACACCCGTGGTGATCCAGGCCTTCTGCTTCAGGAAATGCCGCTCCGGCGCGCCTGCATGGGTGCCCGGAACGACTTCGCACCGATCTCCCTGTGTTTCCAGTCGGATCGGAATGATCACCAAAAACGTCATGAACCAGGTGACTGCGTAAAGCACGATGCCGGAGGTGATACCCATGAGATCTTTCCTGTCTGAAAGCTGCGTCTAGGCCGGGAGGATCCCCGGCGCCATGCCATCTAGCGTCAAACCTCTTCGAGTTCCACCAGGCAGCCGTTGAAATCCTTGGGATGCAGGAAAAGCACCGGCTTGCCATGGGCGCCGATCTTCGGCTCGCCATTGCCCAGCACCCGTGCGCCCTTTGCCTTCAGATGATCGCGCGCGGCCAGGATGTCCTCCACCTCGTAGCAGACATGGTGCATGCCACCGGCGGGGTTCTTGTCCAGAAACCCCTGGATCGGCGAGCCCTCGCCCAGCGGATATAACAGCTCGATCTTGGTATTGGGCAGCTCGATGAACACCACTGTGACACCATGATCCGGCTCATCCTGGGGCGCGCCGACCTTGGCCCCCAGCACATCGCGATATTGTGCTGCCGCGGCCTCCAGATCCGGCACGGCAATGGCAACATGGTTCAGTCGTCCAATCATGGCAGCCCCCTTCAGGCGAGATACGATATTGCACCGTAAAGAACAAAGCCGCACGTTTCTTTCAAGCCCCCACGCACACGCCAAAGCTGTATATCACCGCGTCCTGTCGTCACGGCAGGCCGCGTTAAGCACTTGTTAGCCCCGAATCCCTAGCGTCAAGGGAGTTAGTCAGTGAGGGTCAGAACATGGACGATTCGGATCTTTTTGCCTCTGCCAGCCGCCTGGGCAACGGTCGCCGCCCCCTGTTGGGGCTTACCATCCTTGTGGTGGAGGATAGCCGCTACGCCTGCGAGGCAATGCGCCTTCTGTGCCTGCGCAGCGGCGCAAGGATCCGACGGGCCGACAGTTTGAAATCCGCCCGCCGCCATTTGCAGGTCTATCGCCCCTCGGTGGTGATCATTGACCTTGGCCTGCCCGACGGCAATGGCGCCGAGCTGATCGAGAGCCTCGCCAATACCTCGCCCCGCGTGGCGGTGATCCTCGGGATCTCCGGCGATGAAAATGCCGAGGCAGAGGCGATGGAGGCGGGCGCCGATGGGTTCCTTGCCAAACCGATCGTCTCGCTCGCGGCCTTCCAGAACGCGATCCTCTCCAAACTGCCTGCCGAGCGGCAACCGGTTGGCCCCCGCGTGCTGAGCGATGATGCGGTTGAACCCGATATTCTCGCCTTTCGCGATGACATGGCCCATGCCGCCGAAGTTCTGGGCGAGGCAGAGGATGAAAGAGCGCTCGACTATCTGGCGCAGTTCCTCGGTGGTGTGGCCCGCAGCGTCGGTGATGCTCCCCTCGCCAGTGCCGCCGCACGACTGCGAGAAACCCGTCAATCGGGTGGCCCCCTGGCCATTGAAACCGCCCATATCGCCGACCTTGTGAACGAGCGGCTGAACCGCAAGATCGCGATCTAAGCATGGTTGAAGGTGTCATCGTTTCCCTGCTCACGCTGGCCATTGTCCTGGGCGCACAGGCCCGGCTGAGCAAACGACAGCTGCGCAAATCCCGCTCGACCGTGGCGCATAGAAGCGCCTAGCCCATGGAACCGGGCCGCGATCCCGCTCTGCTTGAGCGCGGCATCCAGGCCTAGGCCTCATCCCCCCTGCATACAGGGCCAATCTCCCACTCCATCCCCTCTCGACAAAAAAGGGCCACCCAATCGGGTGGCCCTTTCCTTCACTATCAGATCACGGCTGAGGCTCAGTCGTCCTGTGGGATCACCCGCAGGCCCAGCTCCATCAGCTGCTCCGCCAGCGGCTCGGACGGTGCGGCCATCATCAGGTCTTCGGCGCGCTGGTTCATCGGGAACATGATGACCTCGCGGATGTTGGCCTCATCCGCCAGCAGCATCACCATCCGGTCGATGCCGGCCGCGCAGCCACCGTGCGGCGGGGCGCCATATTGGAACGCGTTGACCATACCGCCAAAGCGCTTTTCGACCTCTTCCTTGCCATAGCCGGCGATTTCAAACGCCTTGAACATGATCTCCGGGCGGTGGTTCCGAATCGCGCCGGACACCAACTCGTAGCCGTTGCAGGCCAGATCATACTGGAAGCCACGTACCGCCAGCGGATCGCCCTCCAGCGCCTCCATGCCGCCCTGCGGCATCGAGAAGGGGTTATGCTCAAAGTCGATCTTGCCGGTCTCTTCGTCTTTCTCATAGATCGGGAAATCCACGATCCAGGCAAAGGCAAAGCGGTCCTTGTCCGTGAGGCCCAGCTCCTCGCCGATCACATTGCGCGCGCGGCCGGCAACGGCCTCAAACGCCTTCGGCTTGCCGCCAAGGAAGAAGGCCGCATCGCCAACACCAAGGCCAAGCTGCTGGCGGATCGCCTCGGTGCGCTCGGGGCCGATGTTCTTGGCCAGCGGGCCAGCGGCTTCCATACCGTCGGCACCCTCGCGCCAGAAGATATAACCCATGCCCGGCAGGCCCTCTTTCTGGGCAAAGGCGTTCATGCGGTCGCAGAACTTGCGGCTGCCGCCGGTCGGTGCCGGAATGGCGCGGATCTCGGTGCCGTCCTGCTCCAGCAGCTTGGCAAAGATCGCAAAGCCGGAGCCTGCGAAATGCTCGGACACCACCTGCATCTTGAT
>NZ_JAATOX010000069.1 GCF_011806385.1 Phaeobacter sp. HF9A
CCCAGGATCGGCACGGTCTGGCCGTTGGTTTCAATGGCCTCGCGCAGGTCGGCGACGTCATTGGGGTCGAGCCGGTCGGCGGGGCGGTCGTCAGTGATCACAACCGGGTCAAGCTCCCAGACGTGGTGCGAATCCACCGCGTCCCGGGCCGCGCGCAGGGCGCGATTGGTGGACATCATCGAGCCGCCAGCGGCGGCCGGGGCAGGGCCCCCCGCCGCCGCGAGACTGTCGAGCATCGACATGCGTTTCTTTTTTCCAGTGGTCATTTGCGCCCCCAGGTCTGCTGGATCAGCTCTGCGATTTCGTCGTTGACCGCGTTCAGGCTCTCGATCGCGCGGTCATAGGTGGAGCGGGTAAAGGCCGAGCGTTCCACCTCGTAGAGGGTTTGTTTGGTCAGGCCGGCATCGGAAATCGCGGTGGATTTCAGCATCTGCGCGTTCAGCACCTTTTCGCCATACATGGTGCGCAGGAAGGCGACGATGCGGTTTTGCGGCGCGTCCGAGGGCTCATAGCGGGTGAGCACATAGCGCATCCAGTCATGCGACATATCGGCGCCGCTTTCGGCGATCACATCCATCAGATCGGCGGTCATGCGCAGGAATTGCGACATCGACATCACGTCGAGCATCTCCGGGTGGATGGTGACCAGCACGCCGGTGGCGGCGGACAGCGCCGACATGGTCAGAAAGCCCAGCTGCGGCGGGCAGTCGATCACCACCACGTCATAGTCGTCATCGACCTGCGCCAGCGCGTCCTTGACCCGAAAGAAGAACAGCCCCGCCTGGCCCTGCGCCAGCGCGCGGGGGGTCTCGTGTTCAAATTCCATCAGCTCCAGATTGCCGGGAATGAGGTCGAGATTGGGGATATAGGTCTTGCGGATGACCGAGGCGATGGGGGCAGGGTCCTCATAGCGGATGGCATCATAAAGCGTGCCGCCGTCTTGCAGATCGAGCTCGGGCTGCACGCCGTGCAGCGCTGTCATCGAGGCCTGCGGATCAAGGTCGATCGCCAGCACCCGGTAGCCCTTGAGCGCCAGCCGCTGCGCCAGATGCGCCGAGGTGGTGGTCTTGCCGGAGCCGCCCTTGAAGTTCATCACCCCGATGATCTGCATATGATCGCCGTCGCGCCGCCCGGGCAGGTAATCCCCGGCTTTGCGTGCGGTTTTTTCCAACAGATGGCGCAGGTCGAGCATATCCTGCACGGAATAGAGCCGACGGTTGCCGGGGGTGAGCTCGGGCGAGGGGCCCTTGCCGTCCAGATGCAGTTTGCGCAGGTAGCTGTCGTTGACGCCCAGAAGGCTCGCCGCCTCGCCTGAGGTGAATTTCCGCATCATCTTGGCGGCATCGGGGGGAAAGAGATTCTCGCGCTGCGAATGCAATTGCGCCGCCAGCCACTCCGAATGCTGCCGGATCAGTTGGTTCAGATCCTCGTGGACCGCCTCGGCGGCGGATTGATCTGCGTCTCCGATACGCCCGGAGTGCATGTCACCAGTGGTCATTGCGCGTTTCTGCCCTCGCATTATATACGTGATCAGGGGCGGACGAGCGGCAATATGCCTTGTTAGAGCCTGAACTGCTCCGACCGCTGCTGCCCGCCAGCGTGTTCACGGAAATCGACGTTTGTCGTTATCTTTTCGTGACTATTTACCTTAACGTGGGATTCGCGCAAGGTTTTTCTAAATCTGGTGGCGCAAGTTATCCACAGACATAGCCACAGGCTATGCGCTGCGCCGCGAAAGGTCGAGCAGGGACTTCGCCCTTGTTAGAGCCTGTTTTGCGCGAAACGCCGGGCCTTGGCCGCTGGGGCTTCCGCTTTGTCGCACAAATGTATAACAAGAAAGCCAAGGCGGGGCAGCCGAGCCGGTTGCGCCATTGAGAAAGGTGGATCGGATGAAAACCAGTTCGCTCACCCGTCGTCTGGCGGGGCTTGGCGGTGCAAAATGGGATCTCTATACGGCGGCCCGTCAGCGATTGGCGCGGGGCGAGGAGATCATCGAGATGACGATCGGCGAGCCCGATGTCGCGATGCCCGAACAGATGACCGAAGACGCCATCGCGGCGCTGCGGGCCGGGCGGACGCGATATTCCGAAGGGCGCGGCGAGGCCGGGCTGCTGAACATGCTGGCACAGTATTACACGGCGCGGCGGGGCAGGGCGTTTGAACCTGAAAACGTGATGTGTTTTCCGGGCACCCAGACCGCGCTTTATGCGGTGATGCAGGGCGTGGCGGAGGCGGGCGACGAGGTGCTGGTGGGCGATCCCAGCTATGTGACCTATGAGGGGGTGATCCGGGCCAGCGGTGCCGAGATTGTGACCGTGCCCCTGCGCGCGGAACATGGCTTTCGGATGCAGGCGGAGGATATCGCCGCGCGCATCACCCCCCGCAGCCGGGTGATCCTGCTGAACACGCCGCATAACCCGACCGGCGCCATCCTGCGACGCCGGGAGCTGGAGGAGATCGCGGCGCTGGCGCTGGAACATGATCTCTGGCTGATCTCGGATGAGGTCTATGAGGATCTGGTATTTGACGGGGCCGAATTCCTGTCGCCCCTGGCCTTGCCGGAGATTGCGGATCGCACCATTGTGGTCTCGTCGATATCCAAATCCCACGCTGCGCCGGGGCTGCGCAGCGGCTGGGCGGTGGGGCCAAAGAGCTTCACCGAGGCGCTGCTGCCGGTGTCGGAAACCATGCTGTTTGGCAATCAACCCTTTATCGCTGATATGACCGAGCGCGCGCTGCGGGAGGGATCCCCGGTGGCGCAGGGGATGCGACAGCGCTTTGCCCGGCGTGCGACCGATCTGGCGGCGCGGCTGGAGGCGGAAACCGCGCTGCGGGTCAACCGACCGGAGGCGGGGATGTTTGCGCTGGTGGATGCCGGCCCGCTTGGCCTGACGGGCGAGGATTTTGCCTGGGCGCTGCTGGATCAGGGCAATGTTGCGGTGATGCCGGGGTCGTCATTCGGCAGCTGCATGCAGAGCTGGGTGCGGGTGGCGGTGAGCGTCGATGACGCGGTTCTGGCCCGCGCGGTGGACCGGATGGTGGAGGTCGCAAACCGCCATCGCGCCGCGGCAGAGTAGCCTTCGCGCCGCGCGCGGGGCACAGATTCTGTTGTGTGTCGGTTGAAACCGGGGCATTGGGCGTTTTATCAGGAGTCACTTTGGGGTCTGGGGCCTCGGTTTTCGCAGGAGAGGCGTCATGGGCAACAACCACCCGCGTGAGGGCACGATCTGTATCGTCGGGCTGGGCTATGTCGGGCTGCCGCTTGCGGTGGAATTCGCGCGCCAGCGCCCGGTGATCGGGTTTGATATCAACGCCGAGCGGGTGGCGGAGCTGCGCGCGGGCAAGGATCGCACCGGCGAGGTCAGCACAGAGGAACTCGCGGCGGCGCCGCATCTGACCCTGACCGCCGACGCGGCAGAAATCGCAGGCGCGACCGTCTATATCGTGACCGTGCCGACCCCGATCGACAAGAGCCGCCGCCCGGATCTGCGCCCGCTGCTCGCGGCGAGCGAAACGGTGGGAAAGGTGCTGAAACCCGGCGATATCGTGGTCTACGAATCCACTGTCTATCCCGGCGCCACCGAAGAGGATTGCGTGCCGATCCTGGAGCAACACTCGGGGCTGGTGCTGAACCGCGATTTCGGCGTCGGCTACAGCCCCGAGCGGATCAACCCCGGCGACAAGACCCGGCGGCTGAGCGATATCGTCAAGATCACGTCGGGCTCCTCGCCCGAAACAGCCGCTGAGGTCGATGCGCTTTATGCCAGCATTGTCACCGCCGGCACCTATAAGGCGGAGAGCATTCGGATCGCCGAGGCCGCCAAGGTGATCGAGAACAGCCAGCGTGACATCAATATTGCGCTGGTCAATGAGCTGGCCAAGATCTTTGACCGCATGGGGCTGGATACCGAAGCGGTGCTGAAGGCGGCGGGGACCAAGTGGAACTTTTTGCATTTCCGCCCCGGCCTGGTCGGGGGGCACTGCATCGGGGTGGACCCCTATTACCTGACCCACAAGGCGCAGGAGCTGGGCTATCACCCCGAGATGATCCTGTCGGGGCGGCGGCTGAACGATGGCATGGGCGCCTATGTTGCGCAGCAGATGATCAAGGCGATGCTGCGGCGCAAGCTGCATGTGGTGGATTCGCGGGTGCTGGTGATGGGGCTGACCTTCAAGGAAAACTGCCCCGATCTGCGTAACACGCGGGTCACCGATGTGATCGCGGGATTGCAGGATTTTGGTGTCAGCGTCGATGTTTACGACCCCTGCGCCGATCCCGCCGAGGCCCGGCGCGCCTATGGGATCGACCTCGTCGCCAGCCCCGAGCCGGGGCAGTATGACGGGATCATCCTGGCGGTGGCGCATGAGGCGTTTCGCGAAATGGGGGCGGAGCAGATCCGCGCCCTCGGCAAGGCGGATGCGCTGCTGTATGATTTGAACCCCCTGGGCAGGAGAGGCGAATGAAGATCTGTGTGATCCATACCGGCGGCACCATTGGCATGGTGGCCAGCGCACGTGGGTTTACCCCCGGGGCAGGGGTGGTCGAGGCGGAGCTGGACCGGCTGCACCGCGCCGGTGAGATCACCGCCGATTACGATGTGATCACGGCCGATCCGCTGATCGACAGCGCCGATGCGGCGCCTAAGGACTGGAACTGGATGATGGCGCAGATCGCCGGGGCGGCGGCGCGCTATGACGGGTTTGTGCTGACCCATGGCACCGATACGCTGGCCTTCACGGCGGCGGCGCTGGCCTTTGGTTTGGTGGGCTTGCAGCAGCCGGTGATCCTAACCGGGGCGATGTTGCCGCTGACGGAAAAGGGCAGCGATGGCACCGCGAACCTGCGCGATGCCTTTGTGGCGGCGCAGACCGCGCCCGCCGGGGTCTGGGTGCAATTTGCAGGCCAGCTGTTGCATGGCGCGCGGGTCAGGAAATCGCATTCGCTGGCCTTTGATGCTTTCCGGGCCTCGCCCAGCGATGCCGCCCCGCTGCGCGCCGGGCCGGAGCTGCGGGTGCAGCCCTATTCGGCGGTCTCGGCGCTGATTGCGGCGGTGGCACCGGGCATGAACGCCGATCTGGTGGCGCTGGCGGCAGAGCGGGCCGAGGGCGTGGTTCTGCGGGTCTATGGCTCTGGCACCGTGCCCGAGGGTCTGGGGCTACGCCGGGCCATGCAGCAGGCGCGCGACAGCGGCGTTCCGGTGCTGGCGGTGAGCCAATGCGCGGAGGGGGGGATCTCGATCGGCACCTATTCCGCCGGGGCGATGCTGGCCGATACCGGTGCCATTGATGGCCGCGACATGACGGTCGAAGCCGCCTATGCCAAGCTTCTGCATGCGCTCTCGGTCACTGGCGACGCAGAGGCGCGCCGGCAGCTTTTGCAGACCCGTTTGTGCGGCGAATGGGCGGAGTAGCCCGGCGGCGTTCACAAACTGCCCAAAGCTTAGGCATTGCATCCCGGGGGTGAGCGACGTATTGCGCCCGCGTGTACACGTTCGTGGAGAGTAGAGATGCAAATGCTTGAGCAGGTCTTTGGCGTCATTGGCGATCTGACCTGGGGGTGGTCCCTCGTTCCGATATTGGTGATCTTCGGGTCGTTTATCACCGTGGCAACCGGCTTTGTTCAGCTGGAGTATTTTGGCCGCATGTTCCGGGTGCTGACGCGGGGCGGCACCGACAGCGGCAAGATCTCGGCGCGCGAGGCGCTGCTGGTCTCGGTCGGGGGGCGCGTGGGCGGCGGCAATATCGCCGGTGTCGCGGTGGCCATCACCCTGGGCGGGCCGGGCGCGGTGTTCTGGATGTGGGCGATTGCCCTTATCGGCATGGCGACCAGCCTGGTGGAATGCACCCTTGCGCAGCTCTTCAAACGCGCGGATCCGGCGTCGGGGCAATATCGCGGCGGGCCGGCGCGGGCGATCCTGCATGGGCTGGGCGAAAACTACCGCTGGCTTGCGGTGCTTTATGCGATCTGCCTGCTGTTTGCCTTTGCTTTGGGGTTCAACGCGTTTCAGGGCAACACGGTTGCCGGCGCGGCGGAAGCCTCGCTGGGGATTGACCGGCTCTGGACCGGCGGGTTTCTGGCCGTTTTGACCGGGATCATCGTCTTTGGCGGCATCAGCCGGATTGCCAAAGCCTCGGAGGTCGTGGTGCCGATCATGGCGGTGGGCTATATCCTGATGGCGGTGATCGTGATCGTGATGAACATCGGCGATCTGCCCGGGGTGCTGGTGTCGATCGTCAAGAACGCCTTTGGCCTGGAAGAAGCGGTGAGCGGCGGCATGGGCGCGGCGATTGCCCAGGGTCTGCGGCGCGGGCTGTTTTCCAACGAGGCGGGGCTTGGCTCGGCGCCCAATGTGGCGGCCACGGCAGAGGTCAACCACCCGATCAGCCAGGGCATCACCCAGGCGTTTTCGGTGTTTATCGACACCATCGTGATCTGTAGCTGCACCGCCTTCGTGATCCTGCTGAGCGATGCCTATGTGCCCGGGGCGACCGGCATTGACGGGGTGGCGCTGACGCAGGCGGCGATGGTGTCGCATCTGGGGGCCTGGACGCAGTATTTCATGACCTTTGCGATCCTGCTCTTTGCCTTCTCCTCGGTGATCTACAACTACTATCTGGGCGAAAACGCGATCTCGGTGCTGACCAAGAGCCCGTTTGCCACGGTGGCGCTGCGGCTGGTTGTCGTGGGCATCGTCTTCCTCGGGGCGGTGGCGCCGAATGCGACCTCGGTGTTCTTCTTCTCGGATCCGATGATGGGGGTGCTGGCGCTGGTGAACCTTCTGGCGCTGATGATGCTGTTCCCGATCGCGCTGCGGGTGCTACAGGATTTCCGCAAACAATTGCGCGCTGGGGTCGAGCGCCCGGTGCTGGATGTTGCGGCTTTCTCGGATCTGGATCTGGACCCCAACGCCTGGCCCAAACGAAGCTGAGCCAGAGCCAATCGCTGACAACAGGCCGCCCTTGGGTGGCCTGTTTTGCGTTGCGGTGGGTGCGTGCCGGGGATCGGTCTGTTCATGTGGACTTTACTAGTGGTTCATATGAACTATATTGACCCCAAAGGAGTGCCACCATGCAAGTTGCCGTCCAGACCCGTGACCCCGCGCAGATCACTGCCGTTGCGCTCAAGGCCTATGCGCGGGTGGTGGAGGCCTGGGGGTTGAGCCTGAAAGAGGCGGCGGCGCTTGCCGATATGTCCGAAAGCACCTGGAAGCGCGCCAAGAAGCCGAATTTCGCGGGCGAGCTGACCAAGGACCAGCTGCTGCGGCTCAGTGCGGTGATTGGCATCTACAAGTCGCTGGAGCTGTATTTTTCTGACCCGCTGGCGCGGACATGGATCACGCGACCCAACGCGGGGCCGTTATTTGGTGGTCATCGCCCGGTCGAGACGGCGATCGAGGGCGGCCTGCCGCAGATCCTCGCCATTCGGACCTATCTGGACGCGCTCAGGGGCGGGGCATGAGGCAGACCGAGATTTCGGATCGGGGTCTTGTCCGCCTGCTGCCCGCCACCTACCACAAACCGCCGACGCTGCGCGGCCTTGTGGATAGCGACGAGGAGCTGGAGATTCTGGCGGAGCTGGAAGGGCTGACCAGCGGCCGGCTGATCGCCGAGAAGGGGCGCAACCCGCATCTGGACCCGCGCGAGCTGGCCTGGCAGCGCCGCAGCCGCGATCTGCGCATCTATGGCGACAGCCACGTCAACGCCGCCTTTAGCTATACGCGGCAGGGGGGCAACCGGTTCAACAGCGAAACGCGCGGGGCCTTGTATTGCGCCTGGGATGTTCGCGTGTCGGTGAGCGAAGTGGCCTGGCACCGCACGCGGGAGCTTGGCTTTACCGGCTGTTTCGAGGATCGCGCCCGCTACGTGGAGCTGCTGGCGGATTTTATCGGCGTGTTTGACGACCTGAGCGACGAGCCGGACCATCCGGCGCTGGAGGCCGACCCGGAGGTTGGATATCCCGAAGGCCAGAGCCTGGCGCAGCAGCTGCGCCGGGCCGGGTCGCGGGGGTTGATTTACCCCTCGGTGCGCGCCCCGGCGCCGGGCGGCAGCTGTCTTGTCTGTTTCGAGCCGCGCGCGATCCAGAACGTCCGCCCCGGGGCCTCCTGGGATCTGGTCTGGGAGGGCACAGCGCATTATTCGCTCCATGCGGTGGCCTGAACCCAGAGGCGCGGCGCGGGGTTAGCTGGCGGCGCCCGCGCGCAGCGGGGCGGGTTGCGGCGTCTGTACCTCGATTTCGCCGCTGTCATGCACGGTGATCTGCTGGCCCTGCTGCAAGCCGTGGATGCCGCGGGTGCCGACCAGCATCAGGATGTTCTTTTCCCGTGCCACGATGGCCATATGGCTGAGCCAGCCGCCCACCGCGCTGACCACGGCGCCGGCCTG
The DNA here is from genome assembly GCF_011806385.1 of Phaeobacter sp. HF9A. GTDB lineage: Bacteria > Pseudomonadota > Alphaproteobacteria > Rhodobacterales > Rhodobacteraceae > Epibacterium. Next base: position 8,383 of record NZ_JAATOX010000069.1, read on the forward strand.
TTGCACCTGCGGCAGCCAGGCGGGGTTGACCATCTGGCAGACCAGGATATCGCCGGGCTGAAACCCCTCGAATGCGGCCTCGCCATAGGCGGATTCATCCTCGACATAGAACACCCGACCGCTGGCCTGACCGGAGCCCGCCACGCAGGTGCCGCCAAGCGCCGTGTCGCTGTCGCTGCGGCGCTGTCCGGCGCTGAGCTGTTCGCAGTCCAGAAGGCTCAGCTCCGCCTGTCGCGGCGCGGCCCCCTGACAGAGCGCATCATGGTCGCGGCGGCGCTGCGCCAGGTCGCGCAGGGCCTCCGGGGCCTGCCAGTCACCTTGCAACACTTCCTCCAGCGTCAGATGGAAGACCAGCTCCTCCAGCCCGCTTAGCGCGCCAAGCGCCAGCAGGGCGCGGCGCAGCTCGGCCAGCACCCGCAGGGCCTCGTGTTTGGCGCGTTCCTTCTGGTCCTGATAGCGGATTGCCATGTCGATGGTCTCTCGCAGCTCTGGCGGCAGGGCGGCGGGCAGCGGATCCGGCGAAAGCGGTTCGGCCTCGACGTCCAGCAGGGAAAAGAGCAGGCTGGGGGCCTCGTGATAGCGCGGCGAGGAGAGCTCGTAATCAAACATCGAGCGATGGCCCATCAGCGCCAGCGCGCGGGCCTGTGCCACCTCGGCGGGCCCGCGACATTGCGCCAGAAGGCTGGCGGGCGAGTGGTGCAGATCGGCTTGCATCAGATGGCTGCGCAGTGCCGGATCCCCCTGCGCGGCGGCGCTGGCCTGCTGCATCGCAAAGGCGGCGAGCATGTTGATCTGCTCCACCTCGGCGTAGATTTCGGTCACGAAATAGCGTTGCAGGCGGGTGATATGCGCCAGCAGCTTGGGCCGGGGCAGGGCGCTGACATGGATCGCCTGCCAGTCTTCGAGCTGATCGTGCAGGGCGGGCAGCACCTGCTGGTCAAACCGCGCCAGCGCCGGGCGCAGCTGCTTGCGCAGCTTGTTGGCGCGGCTGCCGCGCAGATCCATCGCCAGCTGTTGTTTCAGCCTCGTGTCCACATAGGTGCGGCCAAACAGGCGGACCAGATGCGCGTCGCGCCCCTCCGGCAGGTTATAGGGCAGGCCAAGGGCGCGGCAGGCGAGGTCCAGGCTGCCGCCGGGGGCCCAGAGCCGGGTCATCAGGCTGAAGGAGAGCGGCGTCGGGCGCGGCAGCACCTCGCTCATTTCGTCCTGCTCCAGGATGATCTCCTCCGCCGCGCGGTCGTCATAGCGTTTCAGCAGTGCCCGCCAATCGGCGGCGCGGGCCTGATCCGCGGGGCTGCCCACCGCCATCGTGGTGATGTCGCGCGATTGCAGGATGTAGAATTGCCCATCCGCCCAGGCCCATTCGATATCTTGCGGGCCGTCAAACAAGGCCTCGATCTCGCGGCCCATCTGCAAGAGCGCGGCGGTATCAAAGGGCGCCGGGGGGGTGCCTTCTTCGGCGGTGAGGCTGTAGCGACCATAGCGGGCGTTGCCGGGGGTCTTGCGACCGGAGACCAGATCCTCGCCGCAGCCTTCGACCCATTCCAGCAGCATCATGCCGGGGGCCTGCGGATCCTGGGTGAAGAGAACCCCGGCGTAGTCAGCCGCGATCATGCGCTGGACCAGGATATTGCCATGGCCGGCGCTGTCGCCCTGATAGCTGCCCGCGCGGGCGGAGGTGAAGGAGGCCAGCACCGTCTCCAGCGCAGCGGGCAGGTCCGGGCCGGTGACATCGAGCACCGAGTCAAACACCCCGGCAAAGCTCTGATCGGCGCCGTCTTCGTGGCTGGCGGAGGAGCGCACGGCGCAGGGGGCGGGGCCGATGCGGCGCCAGATCCGGGCCGCTTGCTGGCAGCGGTTCGCGGCGGACATGGCGGCATAGCGGTTGAGGAAGGGCGGCGTCAGCACGATGGCATCGGGCACCGGAAAACCGGCATTGGCCAGACGCGACAGACGCAGCGCCTTGTTGCCCGCTGTTGCCAGACGGGCGGTGTTGCGCAGGGCAAAGGCCCCGCGTGGCAGGCTGGAGAGGCTGCGCAGGGCGCGCAGCCCGCGCCCAAGTGCCCCACACACATAGAGATATTGCAGCAAAAATCCCGAAAGGCTGATGCTGAGATAGGCGTTGCCCGCCGCCGAGAGCCGATAGGTCAGCACAAAGAGCGCCGGAAGCCCGAGGCCCAGCCAGAGCAATGCCGCCCGCCGGGACTTGGCCAGCGCCAGCAGCAGATAGATCCCCGCCAGCGCGCAGGTCAGCAGGGGCGCGATCCAGGTCGGGTCCGGCGCGCCGAGGTTTTCCACCCAGAGGAAGGGCGTGGCCAGCGTTGCCGAGGCGCGCTCCACCGATTGCAGGCCAAGCATCATCAGCGGCAGGAAGAGCAGCGCGGTCATATTGCGCAGCGGTGTCAGGCCGAGGCTGCGGTAAAAGGCGCGGATTGCGCGGGATTTTCGCAAAGGGTCCGCCGCGAGGCTGGCCTTGATCCGATCCAGCTCGGCGCGATGGGTGCGCAGGGCGATCTGGTCGCGCTCGGATTTCAGCGCGATGGGCAGCACCAGCAGTCGCGAGATCGCCGCCAGCATCAGCAGGCTGACCATGATATGCGCATGCATGTGGCCCCAGATCAGCGCGGCGCTGATAAGGCTGATGGCCTTATCCCAGAGCGAGCTGTTTTTCTCGGCCAGCCAATGGGCCACATGGGGTTTTGGGGGCGGCGCGACAAAATACTCCCAGGGCACGGTATAGCGCCCGGCAAAGGGGATGCCCGCCTCGGACAGCTCCAGCCCCAGAACCTGGCTCATGAAACAGCTGCGACGGTCATAACAGGCGGCGACGGTGGGGGTGTCATCCAGCGCGGCAATGCGCGATTTCAGCTCGGCCGTGGGCAGGGCGCGCAGCGGGATATTGATCGCGCCGGGCAGATGGCCGGTCGCAAAATCGCCGGGATAGCGGGTGTCCACGATTTGCAGCGGGCCCTGGTCGATCAGATCGGTGAAATCATCGGTGCTGAGCAAGTGGTCCTTGTTGGGATAGTCAGGAATGGCGCGCAGGTCCGAGAGGCTCTGGACGCGGGTGTCGGAGAAGGGGCGGGACTCCACGATCCATTTCTCGATCCCGCCAGCGATGAAGCGGCAGTCGATGCCCATCTTGGCGAGCTTGGCACAGGTCTCAGAGCTGCGGTTTCCATTATGGCAAAACAAGACCACGCTGTCGCCCGGCTGCACCGGCGGCGCGGAGGTGAAATCGGGAAAGCGGATATGGGTGGCCCCGGGCAGGGTGCCCATGCTGTTCTCGCCGGTTTCGCGAATGTCGAAAAACGGCACCTCGCCCGCAGCGAGCAGCGCGGCGGCCTCGGCGGTGCTGAGGCCCTGGGGGTGGGTTTCCTGCGCGACGTAGCTGGTTTCCTTCAGGTTCGCGTC
>NZ_JAATOX010000070.1 GCF_011806385.1 Phaeobacter sp. HF9A
AAACTGATCAGGGTGGCCTGAAGGCGCTGTAACTCTTCGGTTTTATGGCTGCGCCATTGCCAGTGGTTGGCCAGCGCCAGGGCGGCGACGAGGCAGACCAGCGCGCCAATCAGCTTGACGGGATATCTGCGGCTCTTTTGCCCCGGTTTCATGCCAAGCCGCGTTGCCAGAACCGTGCCAGCAGCAGAGAGCGCGGCCACAATCACCGCGAGAATCTGCGAAAGCGAGGAGACCGAGCCGAGCACAAGCTCCGGTGAGGGAATCGCATAGGCCGCGGGGGCGCCAAGCAGAAAAAAAATCGCAATTACACTTAAACAAAAACAAATTTTAACAAATGCTGTGATACAAGATGTTGAGTTTGGTGTAGTCACGAGTAACCCTTCTGAGAAAACTGGGGATCTTCCCCATGCGGTGGCGTGTCAAGAAAACGTCGTATTCCTTTCCAGATGGTTAATTTCTCTTCTTGCGAGTGACTCTTTGTTATTTTTCAACGCGTTTTTCGACGTTTCTTAGGGAAGAAGTACGCCGATTCATGCCGCGTTGAGCCAATACTTGCCACGGTGAAGACCGAGGAGGAGAGTTCGATGCCTGAAAGATGCCCGCCCCGTGTCGGCAGAGGAACAGGGCAGCCGCGCAGCGCTGGTCTGGGCTGGATGGTTGCTGTCTTGTTGCTGACGCTTGGTCTTTGTCTCGGCGCCGGTCAGCCTTTGCGCGCAGAGATTGCGTTGGTCTTTGGATCTTATGCGGCGGACAAGCCGTCGGCAACGGTGCGGCAGTATCGCCCGTTCCTGAGTTTTCTGGAAAAGCGGATGGAGGCCCGGCTCGGCGAGCGGGTGACCATTCGCATGAAGATCACCAAGGATTACGAGGAAAGCATCCGCGAGCTGGTTGCGGGTGAGGTGGATTTTGCCCGGTTTGGACCGGCCTCCTATGTGCACGCCAAGGCGCGCAACCCCGGTATTTCAATCATCGCGATGGAGTCAAAAGGCGGTGATAAGCGCTTCAAAGGGGTGATTGCGGTGCATCGGGATAGTACGATCGCGCAGGTGTCTGATTTGCGCGGCTTGTCCTTTGCCTTTGGCGATGAGCTGTCTACCATCGGCCGATACCTGTCGCAGTCCTTTTTGCTGGAGGCGGGGATTTCGTCGAAGGATCTGAAGGGTTTTGAATATCTGGGCCGCCATGATCTGGTCGGCGAGGCGGTGGGGGCCGGGAAGTTCTCTGCCGGGGCGCTAAAGGAGAGCACCTTTAAGAAGCTGGTTGAAAAAGGCGTGCCAATCCGGGCACTTGCATCTTTTGACAATGTTACGAAACCCTGGATTGCGCGCGCTGGTCTAGACGCTAGGGTGCAGGAGGCAATGCGGCAGGTGATGCTGTCGGAACAGAATGAAGAAGTGGTGAAACGCGTGTCCAAGAATGGATTCCTCGCGGGAACAGATGCGGATTATGATTTTGTCCGCGATGGGATGCAACGGAGCAGCGACTTTTGAAACTGCCGTTGCGAAACCTCCTGCAAAGCAGGGGGATCCTGTCTCAGGTCGTCGTGGCGATGTCGCTGGCGGCGCTTTTGGTGGTGGTGACGGTCGGCAGTGTCGCCCGCCGCTATGAGGTGCAGCGCGTCAGCGAGCAGCTGGGCGATCAGGCCAACCTCACCGTATCGCTGCTGAGCGGGCTGATGCTGGAGGCGATCATCGTCGAGGATGTGCCGGTGCTGGAAACCGGTCTGATCGAGGCGATCACCCGCTATCCCAAGATCCTGTCGATCCATATCGAAAGCAGCGAAGGCGAGGTCATTGCCCAGGCCTCCAACCCGGACTCGGATGCGGCGCAGGATTTCGTGATGTATCATCGGCCGGTGGAGTTCGAGGGCTTTGTCTTTGGCACCATGGTGGTGCAATGGTCCACCAAGGAGGGCAAGGCGATCGTGGCCGACAAGGTGCGCCAGACCATCACCTGGACGGTGCTTGCGGTGGTGGCGATGTCCTTGCTGACGCTTTATCTGGTGTTCCGCCTGGCGCTGAGCCCGCTTCAGGTGGTGCATGCCCGCATGAGCAATGCGGTCCTGCGCGAAAAGACCACCGATTTCCGCCTGCCCTGGTATGCCAGTCGCGAATTCCAGGCGTTGAACGAATCCGTCGCGGTGCTGGAAGACAGTTTCGCGGAACGCGACGAGCGGGAAGAGGCCCTGGTGGCCGCGCGGGAGCAGGCAGAGATCGCCAATCGCGCCAAGTCGGAGTTCCTGGCCAACATGAGCCATGAGATCCGCACCCCGATGAATGGCGTCGTCGGCATGGCGGAGGTGCTGCGCGAAACCGATCTGACCGCTGATCAGGAAATGTACACCGATACGATCGTCAAATCGGGCTATGCGCTGCTGACGATCATCAATGATATCCTCAACTTTTCCAAGATCGAGGCGGGCAAGCTGGAATTGCACCGCGAGGCTTTCAACCTGCGTTTGGTGGTCGAGGATGTGGTCACCCTGCTGGCCCCCAAAACCGCGGAAAAGCAGCTGCAATTCACCTTTCGCTTCGATCCCGAACTGCGGGAATGCTATGAGGGCGACGCCGGGCGGATCCGCCAGATCGTGACCAATGTGGTGGGCAACGCGGTGAAATTCACCGCCTCGGGCGCGGTGCATATTGATGTGACGGGAACCCCGCAGGGGGCGGAGACCGCCCTGCGGATCAGCGTCACCGATACGGGCATCGGCATCCCGGAAGAAAAGCTGGATCATATCTTCCGCGCCTTTGAGCAGGCCGATGGCGCCGCCACTCGCAGCTTTGAGGGCACGGGTCTCGGGTTGGCGATCTCGACACGGCTGTTGCAGATGATGAAAGGCGGCATCGAGGTGCGCTCGCGCGAGGGTGAGGGGTCGGAGTTCCTCATCGATCTGGTGCTGCCGCATAGCGAGCAGGCCGCGGTCGCGCCGCGGTCGGTGCAGCCGCTACAGGGTCTGCATGCGCTGATCGTCGATGATATCGCGCTGAACCGAAAGATCCTGGGCGAACGGCTGCGGTCCTGGGGGATGGCGGTGACCGAGGCGAGTTCGGCGGAGGAGTCGCTCTTGCGGCTGGCGGAAATGGGGGACAGCGGCGGCTCTTTTGATCTGGCCTTTCTGGATTTCCACATGCCGGAGCGCAGCGGCTATGAGCTGGCGCAACGGCTGCGGGCGCAGCCGGAGACCGCGCGGCTGCCGATCGTCTTCCTGTCCTCGGTCGATCCGGCGCTGTCGGCGACGATGCTGGCCGATATCGGCATGTGCCAGCAGGTGCTGAAGCCGGCGCGCTCTGATCGGTTGCGCAGCGTGATTGCCCAGGCGCTGGGTCTGGCGGAACATCGCGACAGCGGCGCGCCGCGCGAGCGCTATGGTCATTTGCCCAGCGGGCAGGCGCTGACGGTGCTGCTGGCGGAGGACAACCGCACCAACCAGGTGGTGGTGTCGCGGATGCTGCAAAACGAGAATGTGCAGATCGAGATTGCGACAAACGGCAGGGAGGCGGTGGATATGTACCAGAAGATGCAGCCGGATCTGGTGCTGATGGATATGATGATGCCGGTGATGGACGGGCTGGAGGCGACCCGCGAGATCCGTGATTTTGAACGCGACACCGGGCTGGGGCGAGCGCCGATCATCGCGCTGACCGCCAATGCGCTGCGCAGCCACGAGGAGGCCTGCCGCGCGGTGGGCATGGATGATTTCCTGAGCAAGCCAATCCGCAAGAAGGCGCTGCTGGAGACCTTGCAGGGCTGGGTCAATGCGGAGGCGGAGGAGGACGCGGATCGGGCCGAGCGGCAGGCGATCGACGGTTAGCGCCGTCTCGCCGCGCCGATCAGCGTCAACAGGCTGGAGCAGACAAAGAACACGGTGCCGGCGCTGACGATGGTTGGCCCGGTGGGCGTGTCCATCTGAAAGGACACGAACATGCCAATCAGCACCGAGGCACAGCCGACCACGCCCGCAAGCAGCGCCATCCGCTCTGGCGTGTTGGAAAACACCCGCGCGGTGGCGGCGGGGATCAGCACCATCTGTTCGCGCTGCGGCGCGATGCCCGAGGCGCGCGCCAGCTCGGGGTTGAGCGTGGCGGTCAGGAGCGAGGACCAGCGCCACCATAACAGTGGCAGGATCAGCGCGGCGCCCGTCCAGATCACCGCCAGATCACCGCGCGACACCGCCAGGATATCGCCAAACAGATAAGCCATGAGATCCACCCGCACCCCATGCAGGAAGGAGACCGCCACCAGGCCGAAGGCCAGCGCGCTATGGGCCAGAACGCCCAGCAGCGTGTCCATGGCATAGCCACGGCCGCTGAGAAAGGAGATCGTGCTGGCCATCACCAGCGCGGTCGCCAGCACCCCGGCAAAGATCGAGACATCAAAGCTCAGCGCCAGCGCGACGCCGAGGATCGAGGCATGCGCGGTGGCATCGCCGAAATAGGCCATGCGGCGCCAGACCACGAAACAGCCCAGCGGTGCGGCGGCAATGGCGACACCCAGCCCGGCCAGCGCCGCGCGGATCATGAAATCGTCGAGAAGGGTCATCAGTGGCTGTGCTCGTGCTGGTGGTCGCTGTCGGGGTGGGCGCAATCATGGCTGTGGTCATGCTCGTGCCGATAGAGCGCCAGCGTGCCATGGGTGCCGCTGCCAAAGAGGGCGCGATACTCCGGGGCGCTGGCCACATGCGCCGGAGCGCCTTCGCAGCAGATATGACCGTTGAGGCAGATCACCCGGTCGGAGGCGGCCATCACCACATGCAATTCATGGCTGACCATCAAGACCGCGCAGCCGACCTGGGCGCGCACGGATTCGATCTTCTCGTAGAAGGCGGCGGAGCCGTTCTGGTCGAGCCCCTGCGTCGCCTCGTCGAGGATCAGCAGATCCGGGTTGCGCAACAGGGCGCGCGCCAGCAGCACCCGCTGGAACTGCCCGCCCGAGAGCTGGGTCATCTGTTGCGCGCCAAGATCAGGCACCCCGGCCTCTTGCAGCGCGGCACGGGCCTCCTTGTCGCTGATGCGGGTCGGCAGGCTGAGGAAGCGGCGCACGGTCAGCGGCAGGGTCGGGTCGATATGCAGTTTCTGCGGCACATAGCCGATGCGCAGCCCCGGCGCCCGGTGCAGGCTGCCGCTGCTGAGCGAGAGCGCCCCGATGATGCTGCGCAGCAAGGTCGATTTGCCGGAGCCATTGGGCCCGAGAATGGTGACGATCTCGCCCTTGTCGATGTGGAAATCGACGTGCTCCAGAACCGGGGCGCCGCTGTGGCGGATGCTGGCGTCTTGCAGCGTCACCAGCCTCATGCGGCGCTTCCCTGGCATTTCGGGCAGAGGCCCTCTGCCTCGACCACGGTGCGTTCGATCAGGAATCCGGCGGCGCGGGCGGCCTCGCCGAGCTGGCCCTGCATCGGTTCACGCTGGGATTCCGCCACGTTGCCGCAGTTGCGACAGATCATAAACACGGGGGTATGGGTCTCGCCCGGATGCATGCAGGCGATAAAGGCGTTGAGCCGCTCGATCTTGTGCACAAAGCCGTGGGTGACCAGAAAATCCAGCGCGCGATAGGCCACCGGCGGCTGCGAGCCGAGGCCCTCATTGCGCAGATATTCCAAGATCTCATAGGCGCCGAGCGCGCGGTGGTTCTGCAACAGGATCTCCAGCACCCGGCGGCGCACGGCGGTGAATTGCAGCTTGTTGGCGCGGCAATAGGCATCGACCTTGTCCAGCCCTGTCGCGATACAGTGGCTGTGATCGTGTTTGGCAAAGCCGATGCTGTCCATGGGATTCCCTTGAGCCGGTCATTTTTGCCATTGATATGTTACAACATGACAATTATCAAGCAGCACAAGAGTTATGATATAACGCATCACGTAGGAGCCTGATATGTCCATTCGTTCTGTCCTTTCGGCGGCGATCCTGAGCAGCCTTGCAGCGCCTGTGCTGGCGGAAGCGCCCCGGGTTGTCACCGATATCGCGCCAATCCAGGGTCTGGTGGCGCGGGTGATGGAAGGGGTCGCGGAGCCGGATGTGCTGGTGCCGCCGGGCTCCTCTCCGCATGGCTACAGCCTGCGGCCCTCGGATGCGCGGGCGCTGTCCTCGGCGGATGCGGTGTTCTGGATCGGTGATGCGCTGGAACCCTGGCTGGAGGACTCGATCTCGCAGTTGGCGGGGCAGGCCAGCGTCACCGCCTTGCTGGACGCCCCGGGCACGAAACGGCTGATGTTCCGGCAGGAGGCCGTGTTTGGCGCAGAGGACCATGAAGATGGCCATGACGATCATGACCATGCGGCGCATGAGGATCACGATCACGATCATGATCATGACGCGCATGCAGACCATGACCATGACCATGCAGACCATGACCATGGCGACCACGGCCACGAGGACCATGAGGCTCATGAGGATCACGATGGCCATGACCATGCGGCACATGAAGGGCACGATCATGAGGGACATGATCACGCGGATGCCGGACATCATGATCACGATCACCACGGCGTCGATCCGCATGCCTGGCTGTCGCCGGAAAACGGCAAGCTCTGGCTGGCGCTGATCGCAGAGGAGCTGTCGCGGATCGACCCGGACCATGCAGAGATCTACCAGAGCAACGCGCTGGCCGGGCAGGTGGAAATTGACCACGTCGTGCAGGCGCTGGCAAAACAGTTGCAGCCGGGGCAGGGGCGCTTTGTCGTTTTCCATGACGCCTATCAATATTTCGAAACTAGCTTTGGGGTGCGGTCCCTGGGCGCGATCTCTCTGGGGGATGCATCCGACCCCAGCGTGGCCCGAATTGCGGCGCTGCGCGATGCGGTCGCCGAGGCGGGTATCTCCTGCGCCTTCTCCGAGCCGCAGTTCAACGCCGGGCTTGTCCAGGCGGTGACAGAGGGCATGGACGTGAAGGCGCTGGTGATTGATCCGCTGGGCACAAAAATCGCTCCCGGCCCTAATTTTTATGAGGAATTATTGCAGGACGTCGGCGCCGCCTATGTGGCCTGTCTGACGACCGAATGAGCGTTTCAGGAGCGGCGCGACCGGGCGCCGCACTTGCCCTAACGTAAGATTACAATCACAGGGTTCTGGCGGATCTTCGCCCGGGGCCCTGCGGTTGTGTATTATGTAAAATGTCCCGGATTTGCCGCGTGCCTGCCTTTATTGGACCTTAAGTAATTTCACATACACCTGTCCGAACCCGTGATGCGAGGGGGGCGGATGGCGTGACTGTCAGCTGCTTGTCTCTCTGATCGTGGTGAATGCATCGTCGCGCCGATCCAGGACAAGCAATGGCAAATTATACCCTAAATGGCTTTTCGACTGCGGCGCTGATCAATCAGGGCGGCGGCGCAATTGGCACCGGGTCGCTGGTCAATCTGGATGCGACCTGGGACGTATCCGACGACGCGCTGAACTATCAGATCACCGATGATGACAGCCGTTTTGACAACAGCGATACCCAGAGCGGCACCGTCACCGACGCCTATGGCAACCCGGTTGATTCCGGCAATACCACCCTTGGCACCGCCTATGTTCTGGACAGCGGCGCGCAGACGATCACGGTCTATGAGGTGCTGGTTGATGGTGTTCCGACGGGCTATGTCTCTGACAGCTATATTTTCCCGGGTGTCACCTATGAGGTGACCTCCACCTATGCGGTGGATCCCGGCACCGCGCCGGAATATGGCGCGATCCAGACCCAACAATACGACCCGGATGATCCGAATTTCCCTCCCGGCGGGGATTACGCCGATGAGCTGAGAACCGGCGCCGGGGATGATATTGTCGGTGCCGGGGCGGGGGATGACACCGTCTATGCCGGCGAGGGCGATGACCAAATTCACGGCGGTGCGGGCTCGGATCTGCTTTATGCCGAGGGTGGCAACGACAGCATCTGGGTCTATGAAAGCGACGGCGACGCGACAATCGACGGCGGTACGGGGTGGGATACCCTCTATTTCGTCAATGATCTGTCGAGCGATGGCGCCAATCTGACATTCACGGGCGATGGCGCGGGCAGCTACAGCTTTTCGGGCTCCGGGACCTTCAGCAATATCGAATCCTTTGTGCTGACCGACAATGCCGATGTGGTAGATGCGTCGGCGGATACCGCTGGTGTCGAGATCGACGCGATGGCGGGTGATGATACGGTCACGACCGGATCCGGCGCCGATACGATCTGGAGCAGCGAGGGGAACAACCTGCTGCAATCCGGGAGCGGCGCCGATGTCGTTGTTGCCGGCACTGGCAATGATACGATCTATTACGGCCCCGGCGGCGCCACGCAGGCGGATGGCGATTATGTTGTCGGCGGCGATGGCAATGATCTCATCGACGATGAAGCCAGTGTCGAAGATGCCTATGTCTATGATGACACCATCTATGCCGGCGCGGGCAATGATACCATCTATACGGGCGGCGGCGATGATTTCGTAGACGCCGGCAGCGGCGATGACCTGATCGTCGACGAGATGGGCAGTGACACCATGGATGGCGGCGAGGGGCATGACACCTTTCGCCTGCGCGACGACAGCGGCGATGATCAGGTCACCGGCGGCGCCGATGCGGATACCTTCCGCTTCTTTGGCAATTGGGGCAGTGACACCGTTTTTGGCTCCGGCACCGCGACCACCGGCGCCGACTATGACGTGCTCGATTTCGTGGGTGCCAATTCTGGCGTAACGGTCACCTTCACCGATTGGGAAGACGGCACCGCGACGGACGGGACCAATATGGTCACCTTCGACGATATCGAAGGGATCATCGGTGGCGATTTCAGCGACAGCATTGATGCGTCCGCGGATGGCAGCGGGCTGGTGCTGGATGGCGATGCGGGGGCCGATAGCATCATCGGTGGCAGCGGCGCCGATGTGATCATCGGCGGCAGCGGGGATGATACGCTCACCTCCGGTGCCGGCGAGGACACGCTGGTGGTTTCCGACGGTCACGGCTCGGCGCTGATCACCGATTTTGACCTCGGCGATGATGATGATGACGGGTTTACCAACGATCAGTTTGACGTTTCGGACCTGACCAATGCATCCGGTGATCCGGTGACGACCAGCGATGTGATGGTCCGCGACGATGGCTCCGGCAATGCGCTGTTCACCTTTCCCAATGGCGAGACGCTCGTTCTTCAGGGGATTTCCCCTGCCGCGGTCAGCAGCCCGGCGCAGCTCTATGCCATGGGTATTCCCTGTTTCCTGTCGGGCACGCGGATCATGACCCCCTCCGGCGAACGGCCGATTGAAACGCTGCGCGAGGGCGATCTGATCGCCACCGTGAACGCCGGGCCGCAGCCGCTGCTATGGCATGGGCGTCGCGCGCTGAGCGAGGAAGAGCTGCGCCAGCGACCGGAGCTGCGCCCGATCCTGATCCGCAACGGGGCGCTTGGCAATCGCGGCGATCTCCTGGTTTCGGCGCAGCACGGGATGGTGGTGCGGGATCGCGGGTTGGTGCGCGCCACCCATCTGTTGGACCACGCCGATGGGCGGGTGCGCCGCGCCTTTGGCAAGCGGCAGGTGACATATCATCATCTGCTGTTGCCGCGCCATGCCATCATCCTGGCCAATGGCGCCGAGAGCGAGAGCCTGTTTCCCGGCCCGCAGGCGCTGGCAAGTTTTGACCCAGCGGCACGGGCGGAGCTTTTCAGCCTGTTCCCCGGGCTTGCGGCGATTCTGGCAGAAACGGACCCGGCCAAGGCGCGGCCCCTGTGTACGCGCCTTTATGGTCCTTCTGCACTGCCCTATCTGCGCGGGCGCGACCTGAGGGCGATGTCGGGCGCGGATTTGCTGCACGGCTGAGCCGAGGGTCGGCCAGCATGGCTTGCACCCGCGCGTGCAGCTTCTTAGTTTGTGTCGAGGCACAGGCAGGATGGTCGGGACAGATGACAGGCAGATTTTTTGCGCGGCTGGCCCCGGAGATCGTGCTTCTGGCGGCGATGCTGGCGCTTTTGTCGCCGCGTCCCGGCGCCGCCGCGCCCTTGCGGGTCTTTGCCGCGGCCAGCCTGAAAACCGCGCTGGATCAGGCTGCCGCGCTCTATGAACAGGAGACCGGCCAAGCGGTGAAACTCTCTTATGGGGGCTCGTCGGCGATGGCGCGGCAGATCTCCCTCGGCGCGCCCGCGGATGTGTTTCTTTCGGCGAATGAAGCCTGGCTGGCCTGGCTGGCGGAGCAAGGCCTGATCCGCGCGGACAGCCGCCGGGACCTTTGGCGCAACCGGCTGGTGGTGGCCAGTGGCCCCGGCGCGGCGCAGGGCGCGCCCATAGAGCGCCTGACGGATCTGCCGGGCGCACTTGGGACGCGGCGGCTGGCGATGGCGCAGACCAACGCGGTGCCCGCCGGGATCTATGGCAAGGCCGCGCTGGAGGGGGCCGGGGTCTGGCCCGCGCTCGCCCCCCATCTGGCCCAGAGCGAGAATGTGCGCGCGGCACTTGCGCTGGTGGCGGCGGGGGCGGCGCCCTATGGGATCGTCTATCAAACCGATGCGCAGGCCGACTCCCGGGTCTCTGTCGCGCTGTTGATCCCGGAAGACCTGCACCCGCCGATCGTCTATCCAGCGGCGATCGTCGCGGGGTCCGATGCAGAGGGCAGCCAGGAT
>NZ_JAATOX010000071.1 GCF_011806385.1 Phaeobacter sp. HF9A
CCCGCACCGGCCCGCCCGGGTAAAGCCCCGCCTGCGCCGTATCGCGGGGCGGCGCTGGAGCAAGGATGGCGCGCTCATCCTGCAATGTGACGAGACCCGCTCGCAGGTGCGCAACCGCGAGATCGTGCGCGAACGCCTCGCCGAGCTGATCCGCCGCGCACTGGTGAAACCCAAACGCCGCATCGCCACCAAACCCACCCGGGGCAGCGTCGAGCGCCGCATCAAGGCCAAGAAAACCCGCGCCGAGGTCAAAACCCTGCGCGGGCGTGTGGACGACAGCTGACATTCCCGATTGCCCCCGGCGCCGCGCCGCGCCATCCTGTTGAAAACACAGGGTTGGAGGAGAACACCATGCGTCTCAAGGACAAGACCGCCATTGTAACCGGCGGTGCATCGGGTTTTGGCAAGGGTATCGTTGAAGCCTTCCTGCGCGAAGGTGCCCGGGTGATGATCGCCGATATCAACGGGGCCGCCGCCGCAGACATGGCCGCAACGCATACCGCAGCCATCGCCCAGACGGTCGATGTAAGCCAACGCGCCTCGGTCGAGACCATGGCAGAGGCCGCGATCACGGCCTTCGGCCATGTTGATATTCTGGTCAACAATGCCGGAATTACCCATCTTCCCACCCCGCTGGAGGAGGTCTCCGAAGAGGATTTCGACCGGGTGTTCAACGTCAACATGAAATCCGTCTACCTGACCGCCCGCGCGCTGGTGCCCCATATGAAATCGCGGGGTCGGGGCAGCCTCCTGAATGTGGCCTCCACCGCGGGCGTCTCGCCCCGCCCCAACCTCAACTGGTACAATGCCTCCAAGGGCTGGATGATCACCGCCACCCGCACCATGGCGGTGGAACTCGCGCCGGCGGGTGTGCGCGTCAATGCGATCAACCCGGTGGCGGGGGAAACGCCCCTTCTGAAATCCTTCATGGGCGAGGACACGCCGGAAATCCGCGCAAAATTCCTCTCCTCCATTCCGCTGGGGCGGTTCTCCACCCCAGAGGACATGGGCAATGCGGCGCTCTACCTCTGTTCGGACGAGGCCAGCATGGTCACCGGCGTCTGCATGGAGGTGGACGGCGGCAGATGTATCTGACGGCTGCGCCAGAACGCCCACCGGCGCGCCAGCGCTCATCCTGCGCGCCCGGCACGGGCGCTCCGCTTTGTAACCTGCGACACAACCCGAGGCACGAGGATCCACCATCATGACACCCGGCCCCCGCAACCTGATCACCGATATCGCTGACCTCAGGGTTGGCAATGCCTCCGATGCGGGGCTGAAATCCGGCACCACGGTGCTGACCGCCGATCAGCCCTTCACCGCCGCCGTTCATATCATGGGCGGCGCACCCGGCACCCGCGAAACGGACCTCCTTGCCCCCGACAAAACCGTGCAGGCGGTGGATGCGCTGGTGCTCTCGGGGGGCTCTGCCTATGGGCTGGATGCCTGTTCGGGCGTGGTGGCAGGGCTGCGGGCGATGGGGCGCGGCTTTCGCCTTGGTCCCGCCATTGTGCCGATCGTGCCCGGCGCGATCATCTTTGATTTGCTGAACGGCGGCGACAAGGATTGGCAGGACAGCCCCTATCCCGCACTCGGTCGCGCCGCGCTGGAGGCCGCCAGCACCGATTTCACGCTTGGCAGTATCGGCGCAGGCACTGGCGCGCTGACGGGCATGCAAAAGGGTGGGCTGGGCTCTGCCTCGCTGCGGCTCGACAGTGGCCATATGGTCGGCGCGCTGGTGGTGGCCAATCCCATCGGCTCCGTCACCACGCCGGGAGAGCGCCATTTCTGGGCCGCCCCCTACGAGATCGACGGCGAATTCGGTGGGCTGGGCCCGGACCCAGAGGCGGGGCTGGGGCGCAGCCTGCGCAACCGCAAGATGGAGGCCATGGCGGATCTTACCGGGGCGCCCGTCTCCTCCAACGGGGCCAATACCACCATCGCCATTGTCGCCACCGACGCCAGGCTGACCAAGGCCGAAGCCCAGCGCATGGCCACCGCCGCCCATGATGGCATGGCCCGCGCCATTGTGCCCGCGCATGGGCCGCATGACGGGGATCTGGTCTTTGCCGCCGCCACCGGCGCCCGCGATATGGCGGACCCGGCGCAAGAGATGCTCGGCCTGTGCCATGCGGGTGCGCTCTGCCTCAGCCGGGCCATCGCCCGCGCCATTTACGAGGCCCGCCCAGAGCCGGGCGATCTGCTGCCCTGCTGGTCTGTGTGAGATGCGCAGACCCGCAAACAGGATAGGTCGGCCCCCACTTGGACGGGCTCGCGACCATTCTGTCGCGTTGACTCCGGCGGGCTTGCACAAGAAGCTGCGGACAGCGACTTGAACGCAGAGGAGCCAATTGAATGAAATACTACGCAGCAGCCGCTTTTATCGCCTGCCTTGCCACACCGGTTCTGGCCGAAGGAGACATCGAGAAGGGCGAAAAGACCTTTAAGAAATGCAAATCCTGCCACCAGATCGTCTCTGATTCGGGCGAGGTGATCGCAAAAGGCGGCTCCACCGGTCCCAACCTCTATGGCCTGGCGGGTCGCAAGGCTGGCTCCGTTGAGGGCTTTCGCTATGGCGACGATCTTGTTGCCGCAGGCGAGGCCGGTCTGGTCTGGAATGAGGAGCAGCTGGCAAAATACGTGCAGAACCCGCGCGATTTCCTGCGCGACTACCTCGATGATTCCAAAGCAAAATCAAATATGTCTTTCCGCCTGAAGAAGGGTGGCGAGGATGTCTACGCCTATCTCGCGCAATTCGGCGCAGCCGAGCCCGCCGCCGAGACCGAAGAGGCCCCTGCTTCTGAATAAAGGCGATTTCAGCGAGACCATGCCCAACGCCGTGCCCTTTCCGGGGCGCGGCGTCTTGCTGTGGCTCAGACGCGCTTGAGCCTGACCGGAGCATGCGCTACATCCCCGGGCCAGCGCGTACACGTCAGCATCAGCGCACCCCACAATTGGCACCGCAGGAAATCCATGACAGAGCCTCGTCCCGATCTGATCCCAGCCTGGGTGGAGGGTCACCTGACCCCGGTGGACAAGCTGCGCGCCCATCAGGAGGGGCTGCGGCACAAGGCCGTGTCCGTCTTTGTGGTGCAGGGGCGCCAGATCCTGATGCAGCGGCGGGCGCTGGGAAAATACCACACGCCCGGGCTCTGGGCGAATACCTGCTGCACGCATCCCCTGTGGGATGAACCCTCGGAGGTCTGCGCCCAGCGCCGCCTGCAAGAAGAGCTCGGCATCCGGGGGCTAGCGCCCGAGTATCGCCAGACGCTGGAATATCGCGCCGATGTTGGCGGCGGGTTGATCGAACATGAGGTGGTCGATGTCTATCTCGCCCAGGTGCAGGCCCCGCTGGCGCTCTCGCCCAATCCGGCCGAGGTGATGGAGACCCGCTGGATGGGCTATCACGACCTCGTGGCCGAGGTCCGCCAGCAGCCGGAGCGATTTACCCCCTGGCTGAAGATCTATCTGGCAGAGCATGCCAATGTGATCTTTGACGCCGACCTGCTGTCTCCCGATATCCGCTAGACGCCGATCACCGCCTGAACCGCGCGTTGCCAGCGCGCATAGGCGGCCTCGCGCGTTTCGGCCTCCATTGCCGGGGTGAACTGGCGATCAAGCGCCCAGGTTGCCGCAAATCCCGCCTGATCCGGGTAGACCCCCGCCTTCATGCCCGCCAGCCAGGCCGCGCCCAGCGCCGTGGTTTCCTGCATCACCGGCCGGTCAACGGCAGCGCCCAGAATATCCGAGAGGCTCTGCATCGCCCAATCGCTGGCGCTCATGCCGCCATCGACGCGCAGGGTGACATTGGCCTCGCCCTGCCAGTCGGCGCGCATCGCCTCCCAGAGGTCGCGGGTCTGATAGGCCACGCTTTGCAGCGCCGCGCGGGCGAACTCTGCCGGGCCGGAATTGCGGGTCAGCCCGAACATGCCGCCGCGGCAGTCCGGCTGCCAATAGGGCGCGCCAAGGCCGGTGAAGGCGGGCACCAGGATCACGTCCTGCCCCGGGTCCGCGCGCTCGGCCAGCACACCGGTTTCGCTCGCCTTGCCGATGATCCCCAGCCCATCCCGCAGCCATTGCACCGCCGCCCCGGCGATGAAAATCGAGCCTTCCAGCGCATAGGTTGGCTTGCCGTCAAGCTGATAAGCGATGGTGGTCAGCATGCGGTTTTGTGACAAGACCGGCGCATCGCCGGTGTTCAACAGGGCAAAACAGCCGGTGCCATAGGTGGATTTCATCATGCCCGGCTCAAAACAGGTCTGCCCGACCGTTGCGGCCTGCTGATCCCCCGCCACGCCAAGAATCGGGATTGCACCGCCAAAGAGCTCTGCCTCCGTGCTGCCGAACGCCGCCGCGCAGTCCTTGACCTCGGGCAGCATCGCCTGCGGCACATCCAGCATTTCGCAGATCTCGGCGCTCCATTGGCCCGCGTTGATGTCATACATCAAGGTGCGCGCCGCGTTGGTGGCATCGGTGACATGCGACGCTCCGCCGGTGAGCCGCCAGATCAGAAAGCTGTCAACGGTGCCGAACATCAGCTCGCCTGCCTTGGCCCGAGCGCGCGCACCTTCAACCTGATCGAGGATCCATTTCACCTTGGTGCCGGAGAAATAGGGATCCAGCAGCAGGCCGGTTGTCTCGCGCACCCGCTCCTCATACCCCGCCTTGCGCAGCCCCTCGCAGATCGCGGTGGTGCGCCGGTCCTGCCAGACGATGGCGTTGTGGATCGCCTTGCCGGTGGAGCGATCCCAGACCACCGTGGTTTCGCGCTGGTTGGTGATGCCGATCCCGGCAATATCGGTCGCCGAAACGCCCTTGTCCGCCAATACCTTACGGCAGGTGGAGAGCGTCGTGGACCAGAGATCCTCCGGGTCGTGTTCCACCCAGCCGGCCTGCGGATAATGCTGCGGGAACTCTTCCTGCGCGACTGCGACCATCTGCATCTCGGCGTCAAACAGGATTGCGCGCGTCGAGGTGGTCCCCTGGTCGATTGCAAGAATATAGGTCATGAGCTCCCCTCCAAATCATGTCTTGGAGCGGAGATTAGACATAAATACGTTAGCGCGACCAGTCCTTACTAATCACTTAGTACGCAATCGCCCGGCATTGGCCGCGCGCTATACCGCGATATTGTCGATCAGCCGCACCCCATCGAGCCAGGCCGCGACGAACATCCGGGCGGGCCTATCCAGCCGCGCCATCGCCGAGAGATCCTCGGCGCAGCGCAGATCGAGATATTCCACGTCTTCAAAGCCCAGCTCGGCCAGTTTTCTGCGCATCCCGACCTCCAGCGGCGCGTAATCCGCGCCCGCGCGCAGCTGCGCGGCGGCGGCCTCCATCATCGGGTTGAGCTGACCCGCGACCTCCAGCCCCTGCGGCGACAGGCGCATATTGCGCGAAGACATGGCCAGACCAGAGGCTTCGCGCACGGTGGGGCAGCCAGTGACCTCGATGGGAATATCCAGATCCCGCGCCATGCGTTTCACCACCATCAGCTGCTGGTAATCCTTCTCGCCAAAGAAGGCGCGGTCGGCACCGGATTGCAGGAACAGCTTGGCCACGACGGTGGCGACCCCTTCAAAATGACCGGGGCGGTTGGGGCCTTCCATGACCTCGGTCACGCCACTCAGGCTGACGGTGGTGGCATAGCCCTGCGGATAGATCTGATCCGGGTCAGGCACATAGATCGCATCAACGCCGTAGGGCGCGAGCTTGGCGGCGTCCTCATGCTCGGTGCGGGGATAATTGGCCAGATCCTCGGGGCTGTTGAACTGCAACGGGTTCACAAAAATTGTCACAACCACATGATCACAGACGGCTTTTGCTGCCTCCACCAGCGACAGATGTCCCGCGTGCAGCGCGCCCATTGTCGGCACAAGGCCCAGGCTTTCGCCCTTTTGCGTCCAGTCACGGCGAAGCGCGCGCAAATCGTCAAGACGGCGCAGGATCGGAGGTGTCATCGCTTGGGGTTCCTTCAGGTCTTTGTCTTGGCCGGGACGGTATCGGCAAAGGTATGTTCCGGGGCCGGGAAGCTGCGCGCGCGCACCTCGGCGGCATATTCGGCGATGGCCGCTTCAGCCGTGGGGCCAAGGTCGGCGTAGCGTTTCACGAATTTCGGTTTGAAGGCAGTGAAAAAGCCAAGCATGTCATCCACCACCAGCACCTGACCATCACAGCCCGCCGAGGCACCGATGCCGATGGTGGGGATGTCGATGATCTCTGTGACGTGGTCCGCCAGAGAAGCCGGAACTTTTTCCAGCACCACGGCAAAAGCGCCAGCCCCGGCCACCGCGCGGGCATCGGCGATCAGCGGTTGCGCCGCGGCGTCGCGGCCCTGCACCTTGTAGCCGCCCAGCGTGTTGATCGACTGCGGCGTCAGGCCGATATGGGCCATCACCGGGATGCCGCGCTTCACCAAAAAGCGGATGGTCTCGGCCATCTCAACCCCGCCTTCGAGCTTGACCGCCGCCGCGCCGCTCTCGGACATCAGCCGGGCGGCATTGCGGAAAGCCTGCGCCGGGCCTTCCTCGTAAGAGCCAAAGGGCATGTCGATGACCATCATCGCCCGCGACAACCCGCGCGCGACGGCGGCGCCATGCATCACCATCATCTCCATCGTCACGCCAAGGGTGGAGCTGAGCCCATGCAGCACCATGCCAACACTGTCGCCGACCAGCACAAAATCGCAATGTTGGTCCATCAGCCGGGCCATCGGCGTGGTATAGGCCGTGAGGCTGACAATGGGGCGCTGCCCTTTCATCGCGCGGATATCCTCGGCGTTGAGGGCGGTCTTGCGGGCAGTGGCGCTCATGTCTTGGCTCCCTGACTGGGCGGATCCCACGGGTATTGGGGGACCAAAGCGGGCAAAGTTGCAGCTCTTTATCATCTGCCACGCGTCCTTACCAGTCACGCGGCAGTGCAGCAAAGCTTGATTACGCGCGCAAAAAGCCCTTTGCTGCGGATAACGCCCAAAGACATTGGGCGACAGGATACAGCGTGCACCCTGCGCGCTGACACAGGAGGGATCGTTTCCATGGACTTCAAGACGCCATTCGTGGCCGCTGTTTCCGCGCTCGGACTGATGGCCGGGGCCGCCTGGGCCAAGGACACCGTAACCTATGCCACCCAGTTGGAACCACCGCATCTGGACCCCACTGGCGGCGCGGCGCAGGCGATTGATAATATCGTCTACCTCAATATCTTTGAGGGGCTGACACGCTTCACCCCCGACGGCGCGGTGGTTCCCCTGCTGGCGAAATCCTGGGAGATTTCCGAAGACGGGCTGACCTACACGTTTCACCTGAATGAAGGGGTCACCTTTCACGACGGCAGCACGATGGATGCGGAGGATGTGAAATTCTCGCTGGATCGGGCCCGGGCAGAGGACAGCACCAATGCGCAAAAGGCGCTGTTTTCCGCGATCTCCGACGTCAAAGTGGTTGATCCGCTGACAGTGGAGGTCACCCTGTCGGAACCCAACGGCAGCCTGTTGTTCAACCTGGCCTGGGGCGATGCGGTGATCGTGGCGCCGGAAACCGTGGAGACGCTAAAAACCGCGCCCAATGGCACCGGCCCCTATCGGTTCGGCGAATGGGTGCAGGGCGACCGGGTGGAGCTGGTCCGCAACCCCAGTTACTGGGGCGAGATCCCGGCGCTCACCGGTGCGACGATCAAGTTCATCTCGGATCCCACCGCCGCCTTTGCGGCCCTGATGGCCGAGGACATTGACGCCTTTGACAACTTCCCGGCGCCCGAGAATGTGGTGCAGTTTGAGGCAGATCCGCGGTTTCAGGTGCTGGTGGGATCGACAGAAGGCGAGACGATCCTGTCGACCAACAACGCCCAGCCGCCTTTCAACAACCCCAAGGTGCGGGAGGCGATCGCCCATGCCATTGACCGCAGCGCGATCATTGATGGTGCGATGTTCGGCTATGGCACCCCGATCGGGACCCATTTCGCGCCGCATAACCCCGCCTATGTGGATCTGACGGCGCAATCCGCCTATGATCCCGAAAAGGCGCGCGCCCTGCTGGCCGAGGCCGGTTTGCCGGACGGGTTTGAAACCACGCTGCACCTGCCGCCCCCGGCCTATGCGCGGCGCGGCGGCGAGATCGTGGCGGCGCAGCTGGCCCAGGTCGGCATCACCGCGCAGATCATCAATGTGGAATGGGCGCAATGGCTGGAAACCGTGTTCAAGGGCAAGAATTACGGCCTGTCGATCGTCAGCCATACCGAACCGATGGACATCGGCATCTATGCCCGACCCGGCTATTACTTCCAGTATGACAACCCGGATTTGCAGGGGCTGATGAACCGTCTGAATGCCACCACAGACCCCGAGCAACGCACCCAGATGTTGCAGCAGGCGCAGACCATCATCGCCGACGACTATGTGAACGGCTATCTGTTCCAGCTGGCCAAACTGGGCGTTGCCAAGGCCGGCCTGAAGGGGATCTGGGTCAATGCCCCCACCGCCGCGATCGAAATCGGCGCGCTGAGCTGGGACGACTAACCCCGAGCAGCACAGACTGAAGCTCTGCCTTGAATTACAGCCCCGCCGGACGCCGTGTTCGGCGGGGTTGGTGTTTTCACATATCGCCTCTGGACGCTTGCGCTGCCGCCGCCTAACCTGCCGCCAATGCTGCACTATCTCATCAAACGTCTGGTCTCTCTCCTGCTGAGCCTCATCGTCGCCTCGGCGGTGATCTTTGCGGTGATCGAAATCGCTCCCGGTGACCCCGCCGCCTATATGCTTGGCACGGGCGCACAGGAGGACACCGTCGCCGCGCTGCGCAACGAGCTTGGCCTCGATCAAAGCAAGGCCAGCCGCTATCTGAGCTGGGTGGGCGGGCTGGTGACCGGTGATTTCGGCACCTCCTATACCTATCGCACCCCGGTCGCCGAGATGGTGGCAGAGCGGCTTTGGGTCTCTCTGCCGCTGGCGATTTATGCGCTGGTGCTGTCCACCGTGATCGCCCTGCCCGCCGGGATCTACGCCGCCTCGCGACGTGGCAAGATGGGCGACGTTGCGGTGATGGGAGCAACGCAACTGGGCGTGGCGGTGCCGAATTTCTGGTTTGCGATGCTGCTGGTTCTGGTCTTTGCCATCAAACTGCGCTGGTTCGCGGCGGACGGCTTTGTCGGCTGGGACGCGGGCATCTGGGCCGGGCTGCGCGCGCTGACCCTGCCCGCCGTGGCGCTGGCCCTGCCGCAGGCGGCGATTCTGGCGCGGGTGATGCGCTCTGCCCTCCTGGAGGTGCTGCGCGACGATTTCATGCGCACCGCCCGTGCCAAGGGCCTCACGCAGGGGCAGGCAATCCGCCGTCACGGGGTGCGCAACGCGCTGATCCCGGTGCTGACCATCATCGGCTTGCAGTTTTCCTTCCTGCTCGCCGGGGCCATCATCATCGAGCAGGTTTTCTACCTGCCGGGCCTTGGGCGACTGGTGTTCCAGGCGATCTCCGCCCGCGATCTGATCGTTGTCGAAAGCGTGGTGATGCTTCTGGTCTTTGCGGTGATTCTGGTGAATTTCCTCGTCGATCTGGCCTATGCGCTGGTGGACCCCAGGCTACGGAGGGCGGTGTGAAACAATGCGAATGCAGGATCTGTTCAGGCTGGCCGCGCTTGGCCTGTTTGCGCCCGTGCGGGTGGTCAAGCTGATGAGCCGCAACCTGATCCTTGGCGGCGCGCTCTCCGGCCTCATGCTGCTGCTGGCACTGTTGTCCTTTGTCTGGACGCCCTTTGATCACACCGTGCTGGACATCCCGGCAAAGCTTCAGCCACCCAATTCGGTCCATTGGCTGGGCACCGATCACTTTGGCCGCGATATCCTGTCGATGATCATGGTCGGCGCGCGCACCTCGCTTGCGGTGGCGCTGCTGGCGGTCGGGATTGGTGTCAGCCTCGGCGTGCCGCTTGGGCTGGCGGCGGCGGCGATGCGCGGATCTTGGCTTGATGAGCTTATCATGCGCGGCAATGATCTGGTCTTTGCCTTCCCCTCGCTGGTGATTGCGATCCTGATCACCGCCGTCTTTGGCCCCAGCGCCGGCAATGCCATCATCGCCATCGGCATCTTCAACATTCCTGTCTTTGCCCGCGTCGCGCGGGGGGCCGCGCTGAGCCTCTGGGCGCGGGAGTTCATCCTCGCGGCGCGGGTTGCGGGCAAATCCCACGCCCGCATTTCCGCCGAACATATCCTGCCCAACATCGTCAACCTTTTGATCGTGCAGGCCACAATTCAGTTCTCGCTGGGCATTCTGGCCGAGGCGGGCCTTTCCTATGTCGGGCTTGGTGCCCAGCCGCCGACCCCGAGCTGGGGCCGTATGCTGGCCGAAGCACAGACGCTGGTCAGCCTCGCCCCCCATGTGGCCATCGCGCCCGGGCTTGCGATCATCCTCACGGTACTGGGGCTCAATCTGCTGGGCGACGGTCTGCGCGACCGCTTCGATCCCCGCCTGATGGAGCGGCGCGCATGACGGGGGGGCAGCCATGAGCCTGTTGGATATCTCCGGGCTGACGCTGTCGATCGGTGCGCTGCCGATCCTGCGCAACGTCACCCTCTCCATCGCGGCGGGCGAGATCCTCGCGGTGACCGGCGAGAGTGGCTCCGGCAAATCCATGACCGCCTTTGCCGTGATGCGCCTGCTGCCGCAGGCGGCGGTGACCAAAGGCGCGATCTATCTGAACGACGAGGATCTGTCGGCGCTGACCGAGACCGAAATGTGCCGACGGCGCGGCCGCGATATCGGCATGATCTTTCAGGAGCCGATGACCGCCCTGAACCCGGTGATGACCATCGGCGCGCAGGTGGCTGAAACGATCCTGATCCACAGCGACCTGTCCCGCACCGAGGCCGAAGCCGAGGCACGCCGCACCCTCACCCGCGTGGGCCTGCCGCCGGAGCGGTTTCCGCTGGATCGCTACCCGCATGAGCTTTCGGGCGGACAGCGGCAGCGGGTGGTCATCGCCATGGCCATCGCCCTGCGCCCCAAGCTGCTGATCGCGGACGAGCCGACAACGGCGCTGGATGTCACCACGCAGGCGCAGATCCTCGATCTGCTGCGCGATCTGGTGCGCGAATATGACATGGGGCTGATGATCATCACCCATGATCTGGCAGTGGTGTCGGATCTGGCCGACCGCATCGTGGTCATGCGCAAGGGCGAGGTGGTGGAGCGTGGCCCGACCATGAGCGTGCTGACCCACCAGCGCCATCCCTATACGCGCATGCTGTTTGCCGCCTCAAAACATCGCGTCACCCTGCCCGAGTCCCCGGCTGCGCCCACGCCTCTCCTGGAGGTGAAGAACGCCATCCGCGACTACCCAACCGCCCGCAAGGGGCTGTTTGGCAAGCCCGGCCAGTTTCGCGCCGTCAATAACGTCAGCTTTACCCTGCACAAGGGCGAACGACTGGGGCTCGTGGGCGAATCGGGCTGCGGCAAATCCACCCTGACCCGGGCCATAATGGGGCTCGAAGATCTGCAAGGCGGAGATCTCATTCTGAACGGCCAACCGCTCTCTCAGCAGCGCAAGCCCGCCGAGCGGCAAGCGATGCAGGTGGTGTTTCAGGACCCCTACGGCAGCTTCAACCCCCGCCACCCGGTGGAGCGATTGATCACCGAACCCTTCCACCTTTCGCCTGACGCCCCCACCGGCCAGCCCCGGCAGGATCTGGTGGCGCAGGTGCTGGAGGACGTGGGGCTCTCGGCGCAGGACGCGCAGAAATACCCGCATGAGTTCTCTGGCGGGCAGCGCCAGCGCATCGCCATCGCCCGCGCCCTGATCACCCGCCCCGAGCTGATCATCTTTGACGAGGCAGTCTCGGCGCTGGATGTCTCGGTCCGTGCGCGCATTCTCGATCTGATTGCCAAACTGTGCCAGAGCTACGGGCTGACCTACCTGTTCATCAGCCACGACCTGAGCGTGGTGCGCGAGGTATGCGACAGGGTGTTGGTGATGCGACAGGGCGAAATCGTGGAACAGGGGCCGACTGCCCATGTTTTTGCCGCGCCAGAACATGACTACACCCGCGCGCTGATCGCGGCGACGCCCAAACTCCCGGATCTCTCGCCCCCGCCAGAAGAACAGATGGAGGCGCCCGCATGAGCCTCTCTCTCTCGCTGATCCTGCCGCGCGAGCGTGGACGCTTTGCCACCCTCCTGGCGCCCTATGCGGCCGAGGTCGCCCCGGAGTGCCGCATCCCGCCGCTGGAGCGCGCAGGCCAGATGCTGAATCGCAAGGATGTGACCACCTTCTGGATTCACGAGGGCAGCACCCGGGTGGGCTTTGCCATCGTGTTGAACCTGCCCGATGACCGGCGCGAATTTTCCGAATTCATGATCCTGCCGCAGCACCGTCGCAAAGGGCTGGGCAGCCAGGCTGCGGCGCTGATCCTGAGCGAGTTCCCCGGATACTGGCGCATGGGAATTTCGCGGCATTCCGCGTCGGCGGCGGCCTTCTGGGGCACCTGTCTCAGCCTGATCCCCAATCTGCGCAACCTGCGCGAAGGCGCACCCTTTACCGACCATCAGGTCAAGAGCTTCACCTTTGAAATCAATGGAGTGACCCATGGCTGACACCTCCCCCCTGTGGTTCGACCCGAGCCTGTGTTTCATCGGTGGCACATGGCGGCCCGCTCAGAGCGGCGCAACGCTGCCGCTGCTCAACCCATCAGACGGCAATGAAATCTGCCGGATCGCCCGAGGCGGCGCCGATGACGTGGAGGCCGCCGTCACTGCCGCCCAGGCCGCGCAGGATGGCGACTGGGGGCAGATGAGCGCCACCGAGCGGGGCCGCCTGCTCACCCGTCTGGGGCAACTCATTGCGGACAACGTGGAAAAACTGGCGGCGCTGGAGGTCATGGATGTGGGCAAGCCACTCAGCCAAGCGCGCGCAGATGCGGTGGCGCTGGCGCGCTATTGCGAATTCTACGGTGGCGCGGCGGATAAGGTGATGGGCGAGAGCATCCCCTATATGAACGGCTATACCGTCTTCACCCTGCGTGAACCCTTTGGCGTCACGGGCCATATCGTGCCGTGGAACTACCCGATGCAGATCATTGGCCGCTCGGTCGGAGCGGCGCTGGCGATGGGCAATTCCTGCGTTTTGAAACCCGCCGAAGAGGCCTGCCTCACCGCGCTGGCCTTTGCCCATCTCGCCGCAGAGGCGGGCCTGCCCGCTGGCGCGCTGAACCTGGTACCCGGCCTTGGCGCCGAGGCCGGGGCGGCGCTGGCGGGCCATGGCGGGGTTCAGCATATTTCCTTTACCGGCTCGGTGGCGACCGGCGCGCTGGTACAGGCGGCTGCGGCCAAAAACGTGGTGCCGGTGACGCTGGAGCTGGGGGGAAAATCCCCGCAGATCGTCTTTGCCGATGCCGATCTTGATGCCGCCCTGCCCTTCTTGGTGAACGCAGGCATTCAAAACGGGGGGCAGACCTGCTCTGCCGCCTCGCGCATTCTGGTGCAGCGGCCCGTCTATGAGGAGGTCAAGGCGCGCATGTCTGCCGCCTATGCGGAGCTGACCGTCGGCCCGGCGGCAGAGGATCTGCGCCTGGGTCCGCTGATCTCGGCGCGGCAAAAGGAGATCGTCGAGGCGTTCCTGGCGCAAGGCGCGGATCTGGAGATCGCGGGCCAGGGGCAGATCGTGCCACATGCGCCCGCAACGGGCGCCTATGTGCGGCCAACGCTGTTTGCCGATGTGCCGCCCGATCACCCGCTGGCGCAACAGGAGATCTTTGGCCCGGTGCAGGTCCTGATCCCCTTTGATAGCGAAGACGAGGCCGTGCGCATCGCAAATGGCACCGCCTATGGGCTGGTTGCCGCACTCTGGACCCGGGACGGCGCGCGGCAGTTGCGGCTGGCCAAACGCCTGAAGGCCGGGCAGGTTTTCCTCAATACCTATGGCGCGGGCGGCGGGGTGGAGCTGCCCTTTGGTGGGGTCGGCAAATCCGGCCATGGCCGCGAAAAGGGCTTTGAGGCGCTTTATGGGTTTTCACAGCTCAAGACCGTGGCGGCGCACCACGGCTGAGCCCATCGCTATCAGATCAGATGCCCCACAAGCAGCGTGAGGAGCGCACCGCCCACCACCCCAAGCGCCGCCGCGCGTTTCCAGGGTTGGTGGCCATTCTGCGTCTCTGGCTCCTGTGATTGCGCCACCAGGGCGCGCTCCACCAGGGCGGGCAGGCGCGGACCAAACCGCGCCAGAACAAAGGCGGTCTTGCCAAGATCCGCCGCAATGGCGCGCGGCCCGATCGAGGATTTGATGTAATCCTCCACCACCGGCTTGGCGACGTCCCAGATGTTGATGCGTGGATCGAGCGAGCGCGCGACGCCCTCGACCACCACCATGGTGCGCTGCAACAGGATCAGCTCTGTGCGGGTCTCCATGCCAAAGCGCTCGGTCACCTCAAACAGATAGTTCAGCAGCCGCCCCATCGAAATACGCGTGGCATCCATACCAAAGATCGGCTCCCCCACGGCGCGCAGGGCCCGGGCGAATTCATCCACGTCCTGCGTGGCGGGCACATAGCCTGCCTCGAAATGCACCTCGGCCACGCGCTGGTAGTCCCGCTTGATGAAACCATAGAGGATCTCGGCGTAGACCCGGCGGGTATAGAGGTCGATATGGCCCATGATGCCGAAATCATAGGCGATGATATTGCCATTGGCGGCGACCTTCATATTGCCCTGATGCATGTCGGCGTGAAAATAGCCATCGCGCAGCGCGTGGTTCAAAAACAGCGACAGTACCCGTTCGCCCAGCGCCTGCCGGTCGTGGCCCGCCGCATCAAGCGCGTCATTGTCGCCGATCGGCAAGCCATCCGCCCAGCCCAGTGTCATCACCCGGCGCGCTGACAGATCCCACAGCACCGGCGGCAATTGAAAGCCTGCGTCCTTTGCGGTGTTGTCGGCAAATTCCGATGCGGCGGAGGCCTCCAGCCGCAGGTCCAGCTCGCCCCGCACCACGCCATCGAAATGTTCGATCACATCCATTGGCCGCAGACGCCGCGCGCCCGGTGCACAGAGATCAACGATCCGTGCTGCGAAGTAGAAGGCATCCACATCCTTGCGAAAGGCGCGCTCGATCCCCGGGCGCAGCACTTTGACCGCCACGTCGGCGCCGGTCTCTGCCAGAGTCGCGCGATGCACCTGGGCGATCGAGGCCGCCGCGATCGGCTCGGAGAACTCGGAGAACACCTCATGCACCGGGCGGCCCAGCTCCTTTTCGACCTCGGCCATGGCCTGCGCCTTGGGAAAGGGGGGCAGCTTGTCCTGAAGCACCCGCAGTTGCAGCGCCATATCCTCGCCCACCACATCCGGGCGGGTGGAGAGCACCTGGCCGAACTTGATATAGGCCGGGCCCAGCGCGGTCAGCGCCCTTGTGGCGGGCGGCATCGACGGATCGCCCTTGTAGCCGAGCCACTGGAACGGCCAGCCCAGCGTATAGGCCACCATGCGCAGCGGCGCGGGCGCGTCAAAGGCATCCAGCACCACATTCATGGCACCTGTGCGCACCAGCGTGGCGCCCGTGCGGATCAGGCGGATAATATTGTGGGGTCCACGCATGGATCAGATCTTCCAGCCAGAGTGCAGGGCGGCAATGCCCATCGACAGGTTGCGGTATTTGGCATTCTCAAACCCGGCCTGTTTGACCATGCCGAGGAAGGTCTCCTGATCCGGGAAATTGCGGATCGATTCCACCAGATACTGATAGCTGTCGTAATCATTCGCGATCAGCTTGCCCATACGCGGAATGACGTTGAAACTATAGAGATCATAGAGCTTTTGCAGCCCGTCATTGGGCAACTGCGAGAATTCCAGCACCATCAGGCGGCCACCGGGTTTCAGCACGCGATAGGCCTCGTTCAGGGCTTCCTGCGGGCGGGTGACGTTCCGAATGCCAAAGGAGATGGTATAGACATCAAAGGTATTGTCCTTGAACGGCAGCGCCATAGCATCGCCTGTGATCCAGTCGAGACTGTCGGCCATCTGCTCGGCCTCGGCGCGTTTGCGGCCCTCTTCCAGCATCGGCGTGGTCAGATCCAGCACGGTGGAATGGCCACGGCCCGCGCGTTTCAGGAACCGAAAGGAGATATCGCCGGTGCCTCCCGCCACATCCAGCAGCCGCTGACCGGAGCGCGGTGCCAGCCAATCCATCATCGCGTCTTTCCAGACCCGGTGAATGCCGACGCTCATCACATCGTTCATGATGTCGTATTTGGACGCCACCGAATTGAAGACCCCCTGCACGCGGCCTGCTTTTTCGTGTTCTGGCACGGTGTTAAAGCCGAAATGGGTGGTGCGGTCAGAATTCTCGGTCATGGGGCTTGCCGTCCTCGCAGTTTCGCCCTTGTTATAAGGCGCTTGTTGGGCGGCACAATGCGCCCATCTGTCAAGGAGCCATCTAATGCCAGAATTGCCCGAGGTCGAGACGGTGATGCGCGGCCTTCTGCCCTCGATGGAGGGGGCGCTGATCCAGCGCGCCGAGGTGAACCGCCCGGATCTGCGCTGGCCCTTCCCGGAGCGCATGGCCGAGCGGCTGACCGGGGCGCGGGTGACCGCGCTGCGGCGGCGGTCGAAATACATCCTCGCGGATCTTGATCGCGGCGAGACGCTGTTGATTCACCTCGGCATGTCCGGGCGGATGACCGTCTCGGGCGATCCGCTGGGGCAATTCGTCCATAACCACCCGGCGGCGCAGAAACACGACCATGTGGTATTTCATATGGAGAACGGCGCCCGCATCACCTTTAACGATCCGCGCCGTTTTGGCGCCATGGACCTGTTGGAGACCGCCACGGCGGAAAAGCACAAGCTGCTGGCGGTGCTGGGGCCTGAACCCCTTGGCAATGATTTTCACGAATCCCATCTGATTGCCGCGTTCAACGGCCGCAAGACGCAGGTGAAATCCGCCCTTCTGGATCAGGGAATCATCGCCGGACTTGGCAATATCTATGTCTGCGAGACCCTCTTTCGCGCCGGCATATCGCCACGTCGCGAAGCGGGCCGCATTGCCGCACCCCGCGTCGCCGCGATGGTTCCGATCATCCGCCAGGTGCTGCGCGACGCCATCGACGCGGGTGGATCCTCGCTCAAGGATTTCCGCCAAGCTAATGGCGAACTTGGATATTTCCAGCACAGCTTTGATGTCTACGGACGCGAAGGCGCGCCCTGCCGGCGCGAGGGATGCGGGGGCACCGTCAGCAGAATCACCCAATCGGGCCGGTCTTCCTTCTACTGCGCCAAATGCCAAAGATAGCTTGAATGCGAGCACTGCCATGATAATGACGGAGGTTCAGGAGAAACAACCGAAAGCGAATTGTCATGGCCTATGAGACGATCAACGTCGATACTCAGGACCACGTCTGCCTTATCAAGCTGAACAGGCCCGAGGCGTTGAACGCGCTCAATGCGGTCCTTCTGGAGGAGCTCTGTGCCGCGCTGGAAGAAGCGGATGCCAGCGACAAGGTGCGCTGCATCGTGCTGACTGGCTCGGAAAAGGCATTTGCCGCGGGCGCGGATATCACCGAAATGGCAACGCTGAGCTATGTGGATGTGTTCTCGTCCAATCTGTTCGCGGCTGCCAATGATCGCATCTGCGCGATCCGCAAACCGATCATCGCGGCGGTGTCCGGCTATGCGCTGGGCGGTGGCTGCGAACTGGCCATGATGTGCGATTTCATCATCGCCGCAGAGACCGCCAAATTCGGCCAACCCGAGATCAATCTCGGTGTGATCGCTGGTATGGGCGGCACCCAGCGCCTGACCCGCTTTGTCGGGAAATCCAAATCCATGGATATGAACCTCACTGGTCGTTTCATGACCGCCGAAGAGGCGGAGCGCGCAGGTCTGGTCTCGCGCGTGGTTCCGGCCAAGAAGCTGATCGAAGAGGCGATGGCCGCCGCTCAAAAGATCACCGAAAAATCCATCCTGACCTCTATTGCCGCAAAAGAGGCCGTCAACCGCGCGTATGAATTGCCGTTGAGCGAGGGCATGCTCTTTGAACGGCGGGTCTTCCATTCCATGTTCGCAACAGAAGACCAAAAGGAGGGCATGGCAGCCTTCCTAGAAAAGCGCGAAGCACAGTTCCGCGACAAGTAGCCCATTGGAGGGAGGCGGTTATAAACCCTTTCCCTGCCGTGATGGTCTCATGGCGCACAGATCTTGGATCAGCGATTGAAAAGCGGGCGGTTTCGCCCGTTTTTTCTTTGGTTTCATAGGCTTTTACCGTGCAGAACAATGCGCGCTTGCGCTTCTGCCCTAAATCCAGTAGGAACCGCCGCTATACATGCGCGTGCAGCCCGCTCAGGCTAGAATCACGACCGGTGATCACATCCGGGTTCGGCTGGCATTCGCCTATTTGAAACAGATACGAACTCGAAGATAAGGTCACCATACCATGGCAAATACACCTCAGTCCAAGAAGCGCGCACGTCAGAACGAAAAGCGTTTCGCGGTAAACAAAGCTCGTCGTTCGCGCATCCGCACCTACCTGCGTAAAGTGGAAGAAGCCATCGCATCCGGCGATAAAGAAGCAGCGACCGCAGCTCTGCGCGCCGCTCAGCCCGAACTGATGCGCGGCGTCACCAAAGGCGTCTATCACAAGAACACCGCATCCCGGAAAATCTCCCGCCTGTCCGCACGGGTTAAGTCCCTGGGCTAAGCGCTTCTGAGACTGCGCCAAGCCTGGCAGGTTTCCAGAATTCAGCAGAAAAAAGCATCGCAGCACGCGGTGCTTTTTTTGTTTTAGGGATTCCCGATACTTCCGACGAGTCGGGAGATTCCTTGGTGGGGGAATACGGAGTCAACATCATAGTTTCGTTGCCGCTCCATGCCCGAAATTGCTACTACAGTGTAAGCGATTCATTCGCTGGGGGGACAGGCTGCTCGCATCAACTCTAACGGGCATTAGGGTTGTGATAGCCGGTGTAAAGCGTGATACGCGGAACACCGGATCAGTGTTTTATTGGCATGTATGCCAACACTGTGCATAGGCATCTGTCCTTATCAGCGAAGCTTTGGGTCGAGCGTTTTACACGTGGCGGATGGTTTTTGTGTTTCCGCACGGTCATTACGTTGTTTTCGGTTTCGAAACACGTGTGGGCTGGTTTGCATGCAGACTGGCGGCGCTCTTCTTATGCCTGATCGCTACCGGATTTGCCTTAAAACGGGCAGCCGGGATGGGACGAAATGACGGGCCGAAAATCAGGCCATAACACAGGATGCGTGAGGCGCAGCATGACGACAGACGACACTTGGGGTCTACTTAGAAAACGTTTGCTAAAAACGGTTGGGCAAAACAATTTCACCACCTGGATCGAGCCTCTTGAGCTTGACCAGGTGACGGGTGGAGTCGCGACCTTTCACGTGCCCACCAACTTCATGGGCAACTATGTGAGCCAGAACTTTGCAGATCTGATTCTGCATGAATTCAATGTATCGGGTGAACCCGTGCAGCGCCTTGCCTTCAAGGTCGCGGCGAATTCGCCGACTCGTCCGGTTCAGCCGACCGCCGGCGAATCCATCGAGACGCTGGACACACAGGTCGTGCCTGCCGCGATGCAACCTGCCAGCCGGGACATGTCTGCCTCCGCGAAGACGCCGCTGGAGGAGTTGCAGGCCGCGCCGCTGGATGCGCGCTTTACCTTTGACAGCTTTGTCGTCGGCAAGCCAAACGAACTGGCCCATGCCGCGGCGCGCCGCGTGGCCGAGGGTGGTCCGGTGACCTTCAACCCGCTGGTGCTCTATGGCGGTGTCGGCCTTGGTAAAACCCACCTGATGCATGCGATCGCCTGGGAGCTGAAAGAGCGCAACCCGGATCTGAACGTTTTGTATCTGTCGGCAGAACAGTTCATGTACCGCTTTGTGCAGGCCCTGCGCGAACGCAAGATGATGGATTTCAAACATCTGTTCCGCTCGGTGGATGTGCTGATGGTCGATGACGTGCAATTCATCGCCGGCAAGGACTCCACACAAGAAGAATTCTTCCACACCTTCAACGCGTTGGTGGATCAGAACAAGCAGATCATCATCTCCGCCGACCGCGCGCCGGGTGAAATCAAGGACCTGGAGGATCGGGTGAAATCCCGCCTGCAATGTGGTCTGGTGGTCGACCTGCACCCCACTGATTACGAGCTGCGCCTCGGCATCCTGCAAACCAAGGTGCAACAGAACCGCAAGACCTACCCAGACCTTCAGATCGCCGATGGCGTGCTGGAACTGCTGGCGCATCGGATCTCGACCAATGTGCGGGTTCTGGAAGGTGCGCTGACCCGGCTCTTTGCCTTTGCTTCGCTGGTCGGGCGCGAGATTGACATGGATCTGACGCAGGACTGTCTGGCCGATGTTCTGCGCGCCTCGGAGCGCAAGATCACCGTCGAGGAAATCCAGCGCAAGGTCTCGGAATACTACAACATCCGCATGTCCGACATCATAGGCCCGAAACGCCTGCGCTCCTATGCGCGGCCGCGTCAGGTGGCGATGTATCTCTGCAAGCAGCTGACCAGCCGCTCGTTGCCGGAAATCGGGCGTCGTTTTGGTGGCCGTGACCACACTACCGTGATGCATGGGGTGCGGCGCATCGAGGAGCTGAAGCTGATCGACGGGCAAATCGCCGAAGACGTCGAAATGCTGCGCCGCTCGCTGGAAGCGTAGCGCGCGACACATCACTGGCGGGCGCGCCTCACCTGCCCGCCAAACGATCACGGCCCCGGATGCCCAGCGGGGCCGTTTTGCGTTTTCAGACGTGTCAGATCAGACCCATTCGCAACTGTTTTGCGACTTTCCCGCGGGGCGGGTCTCTCTGCTCTTGACGGCCTTGCCAATCCCTTGGAGAAATCAACAAAAACCTTGTGTTGCAGGGGGAGAGCGGTAATCTGCCTGTCCCGACCACAGGGGTGTTTGCCCCAGACTGCCAGTCGAAGAGGAATGAGGGATATGAAAATCAGCATTGAACGCGGCACGCTTCTGAAGGCTGTGTCCCAGGCGCAGTCGGTCGTGGAGCGCCGCAATACCATTCCGATCCTCGCCAATGTGCTGATCGAGGCCGAAGGCAGCGACGTGATGTTCCGCGCCACCGATCTCGATATCGAGGTGGTCGACAAGGCCCCCGCGCAGGTAGAGCGCGCCGGCGCCACCACGGTCGCCGCCACCACGCTGCACGAAATCGTCCGCAAGCTGCCCGATGGGGCGCTGGTCACCCTCACCGCCGATGCCGCCACCGGTCGTCTGACGGTCGAAGCGGGCCGGTCGAACTTCTCGCTGGCGACCCTGCCGCGCGAGGATTTCCCGGTCATGGCGACATCGGAATATCATACCAATTTCACCGCCAATGCGGCCGTGTTGCGGCGGCTGTTCGACAAGTCGAAATTCGCGATCTCGACCGAGGAAACCCGCTACTACCTCAACGGCGTTTACATGCATGTCGCCACCGGCGAGGCGGCGGGCAAGGTGCTGCGCTGTGTTGCCACCGATGGTCACCGCCTGGCCCGCATCGACGCTGATCTGCCGATGGGCGCCGAGGACATGCCCGGCGTGATCGTGCCGCGCAAGACCGTGGGCGAGATGCGCAAGCTGCTGGATGACGACGAGATGGATATCGCTGTCTCGGTGTCCGAAACCAAAGTGCGCTTTGCGACGCCGAACATCACCCTGACCTCCAAGGTCATTGACGGCACCTTCCCCGATTACACGCGGGTGATTCCGGTCGGCAACACCCGCCGTCTGGAAGTGGACGCCAGCGAGTTCGCCAAGGCGGTGGACCGGGTGGCGACCGTATCGTCCGAACGTTCCCGCGCGGTAAAGCTGCAACTGGATGAGGATCGGCTGATCCTGTCGGTAAATGCCCCGGACAGCGGCGCCGCCGAAGAAGAGCTGGCCGTGGCCTATAGCGACGAGCGGCTGGAGATCGGCTTCAACGCCAAATACCTGCTGGAGATCGCCAATCAGGTGGATCGCGAAAACGCGGTGTTCATGTTCAACTCTTCCGGTGATCCGACATTGATGCGCGAAGGCAGCGACGAGAGCGCCGTCTACGTGGTCATGCCTATGCGGGTGTGACGTGCCTGACGGCACGGCCTCCGGCGGGGATATTTGTCAAAAGATGAAAGGCCGGGGGACCCCGTGCTGGCGCTGACCTCCTTGTTCATGTCCCATTTCCGCTCGCATTTGCGGGCGGATTTGCATTTGGATGCGCGGCCTGTGGCCATCCATGGCGACAATGGCGCGGGCAAGACCAATATTCTGGAAGCGGTATCGCTGTTCTCACCCGGCCGTGGTTTGCGGCGGGGGGGGGGGGGGGGGGGGGGGGGGGGGGGGGGGGGGGGGGGGGGGGGGGGGGGGGGGGGGGGGGGGGGGGGGGGG
>NZ_JAATOX010000007.1 GCF_011806385.1 Phaeobacter sp. HF9A
ACAAAGCCATCGTGGCCATTGATATTGTAGGGATCGAGCGCCACATCGGTCATGATTGCGAGCTCGGGCACCGCTGCTTTGATGCCGCGAATGGCGCGATTGCAGAGGTTGTCAGGATTCCAGGCCTCGGCGCAGTCCTCGGTCTTGAGGGCGGGATCAGTATAGGGAAACAGGCAGATCGCGGGAATGCCGAGCGCATGCGCCTCGATCGCGGCCTCGATCACCTTGTCAACGGAACGCCGAACAACGCCGGGCATGGAGGGCACTGGCTCCTCGATGCCCTCGCCATCGCGCACAAAGACCGGCCAGATCAGATCGTTGACCGAAAGCTCATGTTCCCGGGTCAGGTTGCGCAGTGCGGCGTTGGCGCGCAGGCGACGGGGACGGGCGGCGGGAAACGGGGCAATGATTGGGGGCATCTCGATCTCTTGTGCTATTCCGGTGCCTATGGGTGGCATGGAAGTGCGGTGTTTCACAAGGGCCGTGCCTGTGGATTTCTGCCGCAGCAGCCCTTGTATCAGCGGGCGCAGAGTTGGATACAGGGCGACAAGCGGCCTGCTGCGCTGCGCCGGGATTAACTGTTGGAACGGACCTGAGTTGGATTTGCTAGACGTTATCATCGAAATGATCGACCTGCGGTCTTTTTCTAACCTGTGGTACTGGATCGGGCTTGCCGTGCTGTGGTCCACTGCAAGCCATCGGGTGCTTGGGGTGCCCTATGACATGGTGCCGCGCGCGGCACGGAGTGGCGGACAGGCGGCAGAGGATCTGCGGGACGCGGTTCGAATCAAGGTGAACCGGATCACCTATGTCTTTGATGCGATGGGCGGACTCATTGTTGCGTTCATGTTCTTCCTCAACACGGTCTTGCTGTTGCTCGGCTTTGTTTACGGCGTCGAGTTCGCGCAGGCGGTGGTGTTGATGTTGCTGCCCATGAATGTGGTTGGCCTCATCAATCTCCAGGCGGCGCGGGTGATCCGGGCAGTGCCGCATGATGATGCGGCGTTGCGCCAACGGCTGACGCGGCTGCGGCTCACTGTTCAGCTGATCGGTATCGTGTCGATATTTATCACCGGCATTTGGGGCACCTATCAGAATCTTGTCATCGGCGTGCTCAGGTAAGCCAGGGCGCAGCGCACAAGGGAAATACAATGACCCAACAATCCATTGTTATGGGGGGGGCCCCCGAAGGTTTTGATGCGCAGCTCGTTCTGCGTGAGGTCAGCCGCAGCGATGCGCCGGTGTTGCATATCGCCCGCGATGACAAGCGCATGGAGGCGATGCGGGCCGCCTTGCGTTTCTTTGCGCCGGAGATGCCGGTTGTGGTCTTTCCCGGCTGGGATTGTCTGCCCTATGATCGGGTGTCGCCGAATGCGGATATCTCTGCCGCGCGGATGGCGACGCTGGCGGCACTGGTGCATGGCATGCCCCGACAGTTTATCCTGTTGACCACACTGAATTCGGCCATGCAGCGCGTCCCGGCGCGCGAGGTCCTGAAGGAGGCGGCCTTCTCCGCCCGGGTCGGTTCCCGGATTAACGAAGATGGCTTGCGCAAGTTCCTGGTTCGTATGGGTTTTTCCCAAAGTCCCACGGTGATGGAGCCGGGCGACTACGCCATTCGGGGCGGCATCATTGATATCTTCCCGCCGGGCGAGAGCGGCCCGGTGCGCCTGGATCTGTTCGGCGATACGCTGGACGGCGCGCGCCGGTTTGATCCGGCCACCCAGCGTACCACGGAAAAACTGGAACTGGTCGAGCTGGCGCCGGTGTCGGAGGTGATCCTGGACGATGCCGCCATCACCCGTTTTCGGCAGAACTACCGGATCGAGTTCGGCGCTGCCGGCAATGATGATCCGCTCTACGAGGCGGTCAGCGCAGGTCGCAAACAGCAGGGGATGGAGCATTGGCTGCCCTTCTTCCACGAGCACCTGGAAACCCTGTTTGACTATCTGCCTGGCGCGACCATCACGCAGGATGATCAACTAACGCCCGCGCGCGACACGCGGTGGGAAAGCATCGTCGATCAATATGAAACCCGCAAAATCGCGATGGAGAGCAAGGGGCGGATGGACACGGTCTATAAACCGGCCCCGCCACAGCTGCTTTATCTCAACGATGCGGATTGGGAGGCGAAGGTCAGCCCACATCGCAGCGTGCAGTTCCACCCCTTGCCGCAGGCATCCGGCCCCGGCGTGGTGGATGCAGGCGGGCGCGTCGGGCGCAATTTCGCGCCTGAGCGGCAGCAGGAAAATATCAGCCTTTTTGGCGCCTTGGCGAGCCATGTTAAAGAGCGGTTACAGCAGGGTCCGGTGGTTGTCGCCTCCTATTCCGAGGGCGCGCGAGAGCGCCTGAGCGGTTTGATCGAGGATGAGGGCCTTGCGGAGGCGATCCCGATCAAAGATGGCAGGCGGATCGGAAAATCCGGTCTGCATCTGGCGGTCTGGGCGCTGGAGCACGGATTTGAAACGCCGGATATCACCGTGATCTCTGAACAGGATGTGCTTGGCGACCGGCTCATCCGCACTCCGAAAAAACGCAGAAAAGCCGAGAACTTCCTGACCGAAGCTCAAGCGCTGAGTCCGGGTGATCTGGTGGTGCATGTGGACCATGGCATTGGCCGCTACCAGGGGCTGGAGGTGGTCACGGCGGCCGGCGCGGCGCATGAATGCCTGCTGCTGGAATATGCCGAATCCTCCAAGCTCTATCTGCCGGTCGAGAATATCGAACTGCTGTCGAAATATGGCCATGACGAAGGGCTATTGGATCGGCTGGGCGGCGGTGCCTGGCAGGCGAAGAAAGCCCGCCTGAAAGAGCGTATTCGCGAAATGGCGGACAAGCTGATCCGCATCGCTGCCGAGCGCGCGTTGCGCAAGGCGCCGATGATCGACCCGCCGCCGCACGCCTGGGAGGAATTCTCGGCCCGTTTTCCCTATCAGGAGACGGACGATCAGCTCCGCGCCATCGAGGACGTGATGGCGGATCTGAATTCCGGCCAACCGATGGATCGGCTGATTTGCGGCGATGTTGGTTTTGGCAAGACCGAGGTTGCGATGCGGGCGGCTTTTGTTGCCGCGATGTCCGGTCTTCAGGTCGCGATTGTGGCGCCGACAACCTTGCTGGCACGTCAGCACGCAGCGGGTTTTAAAGAACGATTCCGTGGTTTTCCATTGGAAGTCAGGCAGTTGTCGCGTTTTGTTTCCACGAAGGAAGCCAGCGCAACCCGTGAAGGTCTGGCAAAGGGCACGGTGGATATTGTCGTCGGCACCCATGCGCTTCTGGCGAAAAACATCCGCTTTCAGAACCTTGGCCTGCTGATCATCGACGAGGAGCAACATTTCGGGGTCGGGCATAAAGAACGGCTAAAACAGCTCAGATCCGATATTCACGTGTTGACGCTGACCGCGA
Source organism: Phaeobacter sp. HF9A (assembly GCF_011806385.1). Lineage (GTDB taxonomy): Bacteria > Pseudomonadota > Alphaproteobacteria > Rhodobacterales > Rhodobacteraceae > Epibacterium. The sequence continues at coordinate 3,406 of NZ_JAATOX010000007.1, forward strand.
CGCCGATCCCTCGGACACTTCAACTTAGCCTTACAGGTGTACGGGATCTTTCGATTATTGGCACGCCGCCGGTGGATCGTCTGGCGATCCGCACCTATGTGATGGAGTTCGACGCGGTGACCATTCGCGAGGCCTTGCTGCGCGAGCATTATCGCGGCGGGCAGAGCTTCTATGTGGTGCCTCGGATCTCGGATCTGCCTGAGATCGAGGCCTTCCTGAAGGAGCAGCTGCCCGAGCTCACCTATGTGGTGGCCAATGGGCAGATGGCGGCGGGCGAGCTTGATGACCGCATGAACGCCTTTTATGACGGCAAATACGATATCCTTCTGGCCACGACGATCGTTGAATCCGGGCTGGATATTCCGACCGCCAACACGATGGTGGTGCATCGCGCCGATATGTTCGGGTTGGCGCAGCTCTATCAAATCCGGGGGCGCGTGGGGCGATCCAAAACCCGTGCCTATGCCTATCTGACCAGCAAACCGCGCCAGCGCTTGACCGATACCGCGCAGAAGCGTCTGCGGGTTCTGGGCTCGCTTGATACGCTTGGCGCGGGCTTTACCCTGGCCTCGCAAGACCTTGATATCAGGGGCGCAGGCAATCTTCTGGGCGAAGAGCAATCCGGCCAGATGCGGGATGTGGGCTATGAGCTGTATCAATCCATGCTGGAAGAGGCGATCGCCAAAATCAAATCCGGCGAGGTCGAGGGGCTGGTCGAGGGCGACGATCAATGGGCACCGCAAATCAACCTTGGTGTTCCGGTTCTGATCCCGGAAACCTATGTGCCGGATCTTGATGTGCGCCTTGGCCTTTATCGCCGCCTGTCGTCCTTGTCGAGCAAGGTGGAGCTGGAGGGTTTTGCCGCCGAGATGATCGACCGATTTGGGAAATTACCAAAGGAGGTCAACACTTTGATGCTCGTTGTTCGGATCAAGGCGATGTGCAAGAAGGCGGGAATTGCCAAGCTGGATGGCGGCCCAAAGGGGGCGACGATCCAATTCCACAACGACAAATTCGCCTCGCCGCAGGGCCTGGTGGAGTTCATTCAGGCCCAGGACGGTTTGGCCAAGGTGAAGGACAACAAGATCGTCGTGCGCCGCGATTGGCGAAAAGACAGCGACAAGATCAAGGGCGCCTTTGCCATTGCGCGCGACCTGGCGGAAAAGGTTGTCGCGGAGAAAAAGAAAGCCACAAAGGCGAACTAACAAAAAGCCCCTCTTCGCGTTGATCCGAAGAGGGGCTTTTTTACAATCTGTTACGGGCTTGTCTTAAACAACCGCGACGGATTTCTCGACCCGCGTCATCCAGAGCATTGTCAGGAAAGACAGGACCGAGGTGCACAACACCCCGATGACCAGAGGCTGGATGGTGCCGTCAAAAAGCAACCCGACAGGGGCCGCAATAAGACCGGCGACAACAGTGGCGATCGCACCGATCACAGAGGCTGCCATGCCTGCGATATGGCCCATGGGCTCCATCGCGATGGCGTTCAAGTTTCCAAGCGTAAGGCCGGCCATGAAGAAGACGCTCGTTTGCCAGGCCACGAAAATGTAAAACCCAAGCGGATCAGAGAACTCGATCCCGGAGAGCAGAAACATTGTGGCGTTGCCGATGATGTGAAACCCGAGCGACCAGGTCACCATGCGGCGCATGCCCACGCGCACCACAAGGGAGGCGTTCAGAAAGCTGGCAGACCCCGCCATCAGCGCAACCACCATGAACCAGATCGGAAATGTCTCGGCGCGGTCATAGACGCTGTCATAGACCGGCTGCACCATCATGATGGTGATGAACAGCGTGGCGGTGCAAAAGATCTGCGCCAGAATGGACAGGCGCACGGTGGGATGGGCCACCATTTCACGCAGAGCGCTCAGCAAATTGGGAAGGCTGAACCGGCGGCGGTTCTCTTTCGGCAGCGGTTCTGGTAGGCGAATACCCACCCAAGCGGCTGATGCCAAAGAAAATATTGCGAATGCCGCAAAGATCCCGCGCCAGCTGGAGAGCGCGATGATACCGCTGCCCAGAAGCGGCGCGAAGGCGGGCACCAGGATAAAGACCATCATCACCAGCGACATGATACGCGCCATGTTGCGCCCGACGTAGAGGTCGCGGACGATAGCGATCGCCATGACGCGCGGCGCGGCGGCACCCAGCCCCATCAAGACCCTTGAGATCAGGATCGTATCCAGCGAGGGCGCAAAGAAACAGGCGAGCGCGCCAAGACAATAAAGGCCGACGCCAGCGTAAATCACCGGTTTGCGCCCAAAGGCATCAGACAGCGGGCCGGTGAAAAACGTACCGACGCCCATCCCGATGACAAAGGACGGGATCAGGAGCTGTGCCCGGTTGATATTGTCGGGACTCAGCGTCGCGCTGATCTCAGGCAGCGCGGGAAGCATTGCGTCGATCGAAAAGGCGACCGTGGCAATCATCATCGCAATGAGGGCGATAAATTCGCTCTGCGAGAGAGCGGCTTTTCGATTTTCAATCATAATAATACCTTTCCCGGCGACATGAACGGGAACGCACATCGTTCCAGGTTCCGACGCTGGCGTGACAGGCGCTAACACGGATCGGAGGCCGGGAAAAGTGCTTCAGGTGTTAAGGATGCGCACATTTAACTGTGCAAATTTACCAGAACCCGACGCAGCCCCTTTTGACAGCTTCGCTTCGACGTCTAACCTATTGTGATGCATCGCTGTTTATCTGCTCCGATTGAGCAGAGAGCTGGCTGCGGATATCGGCAATGACTTGCTTCCACAACTCGGGCGGCTGCGCTCCGGGGACCACATGCTGGTTGGCGATGATGAAGGTCGGCACTGAATTTACGCCCATCTCACGAGAATGCGCATCGCGGGCCTTGATCTCCTCAGCGTCGCTCTCGCCTGCGAGCAGCTTTTCGACAACCGCACGATCCATGCCGACCTGTTCCGCCAGATCCGCCAGAACGGTGACATCGCTGATATCCTTGCCCGCCACGAAATTGGCATGAAACAGCGCATCAACCATGGCGGTTTGCCTGGATTCCAACCCGGCCCAATGGATCAGCCGATGCGCGTTCAACGTATTTGGCGTGCGTGTGATGGCCTCAAAATTGAAACTCACCCCGGCGGCTCTGGCATGTTCTTCTAGTTGAAGATGCAGCTTTACCGCGTTCTCTTGACTGCCAAATTTGTTCAAGAGGTAGGTGCTGCGATCCATGCCCTCGGCGGGCATATCCGGGTTGAGCTGAAACGGATGCCATTCAATGGCAAAGGGCGCGTCGGGTTCATCCGCGAGCGCCTGATCCAGCAGCGCCTTGCCGATATAGCACCAGGGGCAAATCGGATCAGAGAGGATATCGAGCTTCACAAGCGGAAGGGGGTCAGACATGGATCATTCCTTGAAGAGATCGGGCAGCGCGCGGCGCAGGAGCTTTCCGTTGGGGTTGCTCGGCATGTGCGCCAGCCGCATGTAGGCTTTGGGGCGTTTATAATCGGCCAGCTCGGCCTCTGCAAAGGCCCGCAGGCGGGTTTCGGTCACATCTTCTCGACCGGTATAAAAGCCGACGATGATATGGACATCTGGTTTCACCTCCACCTCTGCGACGGCGAATTCCGTTATTCCGTCACAGGTTGCAAAGGCTTTTTCAACCTCCAACGGAGACAGCCGAAAGCCGCCCGCATTCATCATGTCGTCATCGCGCCCACAATAGCGGATCTGGCCGCTTTCCGACATGACGCCACGATCTCCGGTCACGAACCAGGCGCCCTGAAAGCGCGCATGGGTGGCCTCTGGGGCGCCGTGGTAGCCGAGCATCAGACCGGGGTCCTCGCGGTGGATGGCGATGACGCCCTCCTGGCCGATCTCGACCGGGCCGTCCTCGGCGAGGATCGCGAGCTTGCGCCCGCGCTGGGGCGTGCCCAAGGCGACGCCATCGGCAGGTCGATGCGGCGCGGAGGAGATAAAGGTCGAGCATTCCGACATGCCAAAGGCCTCGTAGATCTCTGTCCCGATACGCTGACGCCAGAGGTCGCGGATCTCGCCAGAGAGCTTCTCTCCGGCGGCGAGCCCATGGCGAAGATGGGGCAGATCTGGCAGCTGCTCTGACTTGAGGATCTTTCTGTAAACGCCTGGCACAGCAGCAAAGAGCGTGGCGCTGCTTTGCTTCAGGATCTGCGGGATATCCGCGATGTCGCGATCCTGGGCGGGAATGATGGCGGTGGCCCCAACCGTCAGAGGATCAAGTATCCCGGTGCCGAGGGTGAAGGTCCAGTTGAAGGCGCCAGCGTGCAGGAGGCGATCATCGGGGTGCAGATCATACCAGTCGCGGATCATCATCTGCCGGGCCCAGATAGCGCGATGGGCATGAGCCACTGCGCGCGGGCTGCCGCCTGTTCCCGAGGTATAAATGAGATAGGCCATCCGGTCAGGCGCGCCCATGTCATAGGGCGCGGGCGGCAGGTGCCACATTGCCCGGAGCTGATCAATCTCCAGGCTGCGCGGATGGGGAACATGTGCGATCCGGGGATCGAGCAGCATGCCGGCGGGCGAGAGCTCGGCCATGATGCGCGCGACCTCGGGTTCGGTCAGCTGCGCCGCAGTTGGAACCGGGACAAGGCCCGCAGCGATTGCGCCCAGGAAACAGAGCGGGAAGTCGATGGTATTTCCCAGTCGCATCAACAGGATGTCGCCTGGAGTGAAGCCTTTCTCGCGCAATCCGGTCGCGATCCCCAGCGCTGCATTCTGAATCTGTCGATAGGTCCAGACCTCATCTTCCTGATGCGCGGATGCGATGACAATCGCCGGATGGTCGGCTCGCGCGTCAGCTCGCCCCAGCACATGCGCGGCGAGGTTGAACGGGGTCGGGCAGGCGGCCGGGCGGCCCTGGTCAAAGATCGACAGCATATGCCAGCCCTAAACCGCCCGGTGGAATTGGGCAAGTCGACGTTGCCAGAACGATGCTGCGCAATTATAGGATTTGCATGATAGAGCGTGATCCCAAGAATCTGATTTCCATTGCCCATGCCAACGGCGAGGAGAGCGAGCCAGAGCCTCTCGATCTGGGGGCACGGGTGCGGGAGCTGCGCAAGCAGCGGGACTGGACGCTGGAATATGCGGCCAATCAGGCCGGGCTGGCGCGCTCAACCCTGTCAAAGATCGAAAATGGCCAGATGTCGCCGACCTATGAGGCGCTGAAGAAGCTGGCCGTGGGGTTGCAGATCTCTGTGCCGCAATTGTTCACGCCGCCGCAGCGCGATCAGGTCAATGGCCGGATGACGGTGACCAAGCTCGGTGAGGGGTCTGCCCATGCGACGGCCACCTATGAACACGAGCTGCTGGCCGATGGGCTCACTCGCAAGAACATGCTGCCCTATCGTGCGCAGGTGCGCGCACGCAAGCTGGATGAGTTTGACGGCTGGGTGCGCCATGATGGCGAAGAGTTTCTCTATGTGCTGACCGGGGTGGTGAAGCTCTATACCGAGTTCTACGAACCCATTGAGATGCGACGTGGAGACAGCGCCTATTATGACGGTGCCATGGGGCATAATGTGATCTCAATCAGCCCGGAAGATGCGACCATCCTTTGGGTTACCTCGCTGGTGTAATCCCCGCGATCAGGTGAGCGCAGCATGGTCCTTGGAGGTCGTCAGCTCCGCGCGCAGGCTTTCCAGATACAAAAAATCCCGCATCTCTTCGCGGGCTTCGGTCAGGGATATGCCTTGCGCAGAGGCCACCCGAGCGATGAGGGCATCACCCTGTTTGATGGAGCATAGCGCATTATCCACCACCAGCTTTGGGAAACGCTGCTGAAGACGCGGCAGGCTTCGCGTCAGATCAAACTCAGTCCAGTCTGTCATCGGGTCCTCCCCACGCGTGGATCCGGATATATTCAGAACGTCTGACAGCCATCATAGCAAGAAATGAAAAGCCTGTCAGGGATTGATGACAGTTTTACAACAAAGAGCGGTCCTTTGCCGATGCATCGCCGCCTGTGAGGTAAGCAGGAAACAAAACAGGACGGGCAATATCTGCCGGCCCTGTATGTTTTTCAGCCACTTGGCGCTGGTTGCGCAGGCGCGATCGGCGAGAGTTAGTCTTCCGCCTCCCACCAGACTTCAGGCATGTAATAATAGCCGTCGCCGTAGATCGGGATGCGCAGCGGAAAGCGCATATCCGCGTCATGGGCGATGCGGCTCTTGGTATATTGCCAGATGGGAATCACATACCGCCCGGCGGTCAGGATCCGGTCCAGCGCGCGGGTGGCGGCGATGAACTCATCCGAGGAGTCGGTGGTCAGCATGTGCTGGATCATCGCCTCGGCGGCGGGGCTTCTCATCCCCATCAGGTTGCGCGACCCCGGCGCATCGGCGCCTTCGCTGCCCCAATAGAGCATTTGCTCGTTGCCCGGGCTCAGCGACAATGCGCGGCGGAAGAAGGTCAGGTCAAAGTCATAGTCGTTTTGCCGCTCGACATATTGGGCGCTGTCCACCAGGTCGGTGGTGAGGGTAATGCCCAGACGTTCCAATGCGGTTGCATAGATATCGACCGCCTTTTGCATCTCCTCCTCTCCCAGGTTGCCATGTTGCAGCAGAACCTTGAGCACCAGCGCCTCGCCATCGGCGTTTTTCAGAACGCCGTCCTGAATGGTCCAGCCGGCCTCTTGCAGCAGTTTGCGAGCCTCGCGCAGGTTGGCGCGATTGCGCTCGCTGCCATCGCTGACGGGCAGGGCATAGCCATCAATGGTGCCCGGCGGGACCGTGTCGGCGAAGGGGGCGAGCAGCTCCGCCACCCGCCCGGATGCCGGACCGTCCTGCATGGAAAGATAGGAATTGGAGAAATAAGAGGTAATACGCGGCAGGCGCCCGCCAGTCAGCGTGTCATTGATAAATTCAAAGTTGAAAGCATCAATCAACGCCTGGCGCACCCGCCAGTCATCCAGAGGTGCACGACGGGTGTTCATCACCAGCCCGGTCATGCCAGAGGGTTTCTGATTTGGAATTTCGGTCTTGATCACCGCGCCATCTTGCACGCGTGCAAAGTCGTAATCGGTATCCCACTTGGCAGCGTTGAATTCCCGCACGGCGGATAGGGCGCCGACCTTGAAGGCTTCGAACAGCACAGTCTGATCCCCAAAGAACTCCAGCTTGATGGTGTCAAAATTGTTGGTGCCCCGGCGCAGTGGCAAATTCGCCCCCCAATACTCGGGGTTGCGGGCGAAGGTGACAGAGCGGCCGAGTTCGAAATCCTTCACCACATAGGGGGCGCTGCCGATCGGCACCATATCGGGCGGCGCATCGGCGAAGGATATGCCGTCCCATTGTTGTTTCTTCAGGATCGGACGCAGCCCGGCGATCAGCGCAAGTTCGCGGTCTTCGGTATTGAAGGTGAGGCGCAGGCTGCGGGGGCCGGTCTGTTCTATACTGTCGATCTTGGCCCAAAACCCGCGATACCGCAGGTTGCCCTCGGTGCCGAGGGTCTCGTAAGACCAGATGACATCCTCGACGGTGACAGGGCTGCCATCGGAAAACCGGGCCTCCTCGCGCAGGGTGAATTCCACCCAGGAGCGATCTGGCGGGGTCTCAACCGATTCGGCCAGCAGACCATAGAGCGAGAACGGCTCGTCATAAGACCGGCCCATCAGGCTCTCATAGCCCCAGAAGCGCATTTGCCAGGGCGGGTTGCCTTTCGAGGTAAAGGGATTGAGCGAGTCAAAACTGCCAAGATTGCCAAACACAACCTCGCCGCCCTTGGGCGCGTCCGGGTTTACATAGGGCAGCGCGGTGAAGCCCGCAGGCAGGGCCGGTTTGCCATACATTGCAATGCCATGGGCTGATTCTGCCGAAGCGATACAGGCGCTGGCCAAGAGGGCGATTCCACTGGCGGCGGCCCGAAGGCGAGAGAAAAATATTGGTCTCATTTGGTGAACAATCCTGCGCTGCCCTTATTTTCATAAGTCATGACGTATTGCAGGGGGCAAAGGCAATTCAAACTTTTAGCTTGGACCAAGGCCGGAAATTGCTTATAACGGAGTCACTGCTCGATAGGTTTCTTGCCTGTATGAAACCTGCCTCAATAACTGAACGCTGGCCTTGTGCCAGCGTTTTTTTTCGCCCTTATGACAGTGCGATCAGTGATCGGCCAGTTTCAGCCGGGCGAACGCCGTCCTGAACTGCGCAGCGGATCTTTCCCATCAATTGGACGTTTATTTCGCATGTGCAGCATGTAAAGCTGCGCAGAGAAGCGATCCGATATTTCGAGGGGAAAGATCATGTCTGTTACAGGTAAAACCGCTGTCATCACCGGCTCCAATTCCGGCATTGGCCTGGGCATCGCCCGGGAGCTGGCGCGCGCCGGTGTCAATGTGGTTCTGAACTCCTTTACTGACCGTGAGGAAGATCACGCGCTGGCGGCAGGGATTGCCGAGGAATTCGGCGTTGAGGCGCGCTACATTCAGGCCGATATGTCAAAGGGCGAGGAATGCCGCGCCCTGATTGAGAAGGCCGGGACCTGCGATATCCTGGTGAATAACGCCGGCATTCAGCATGTGGCGCCGATTGACGAATTTCCCGAGGACAAATGGAATGCGATCATCGCGATCAACCTGTCCTCGGCTTTCCATACAACGGCGGCGGCGCTGCCCAAGATGCGTGCGGCTGGCTGGGGCAGGGTGGTGAATATCGCCTCGGCGCATGGGCTGACGGCCTCGCCCTATAAATCCGCCTATGTTGCGGCCAAACATGGCATCGTCGGCATGACCAAAACCGTCGCGCTGGAAACCGCCGAGGAGCCGATCACCTGTAATGCGATCTGCCCCGGCTATGTTCTGACACCGCTGGTCGAGGCCCAAATCCCCGATACCATGGAGAAATATAACATGGGGCGCGAAGAGGTGATCAAGAAAGTGATGCTGGAGCGCCAGCCCTCGCGCGAGTTCGCAACCGTTGAACAGCTTGGCGGCACGGTGAATTTCCTCTGCTCGGACGCCGCGCAGCAGATCACCGGAACAACCATCAGCGTGGATGGTGGCTGGACCGCACTCTGATCCGTTATTGCATCGCGGTCATCCGGTGAGGGTGATCGCGAGACCGTCAAAAGGGCACAAGATGATGGTAAAACGTATCAATCTGGCGCTTCAGGGGGGCGGCGCTCATGGGGCCTTTACCTGGGGTGTATTGGATCGCCTGCTGGAAGAGCAGCGGCTGGAGATCGCCGCGATCACCGGTACCTCCGCCGGGGCGCTGAATGGCGCGGCGTTCAAGGCCGGGATGGTGCGGGATGGGCGCGCAGGCGCAAAGGCGGCGCTGGATCAGCTCTGGGCGCGGATGGGCGCGGTTGGGGATCTGCGCATGGCAAGCTGGATGGCTGGGCTCGACGCGGCGCCGCTGTTGAATACGCTCAAACTCGCAGCGCCTTTTTCCCCGCTGGAAGCCCTCAACCAGGCAATCTCGCCCTATTCCTATGGTCCCTTTTACCGAAACCCATTGCGCCCGGTGGTGGAGGAGTTTGACTTTGATGCGGTTTGCGCGAATGGCGGTCCTGACCTCTATATTTGTGCAACCTCTGTGCAAACGGGCAAAGTGAGGGTGTTTTCAGGACCAGACGTTTCGACTGACGCGATTTTGGCCTCGGCCTGTTTGCCGGATCTGTTCCAGGCGATCGAGATCGAAAATCCGCAGACTGGCAGCACCGAGGCCTACTGGGACGGCGGCTATACCGGCAACCCGGCGCTGTTTCCCTTGTTCCGCGATGATCTGCCGGATGATGTGGTGGTGGTGAATATCAACCCGCTGGTGCGCGATGAGGTGCCCAAGACCGCACATGATATCCAGAACCGGGTGAATGAAATCAGTTTCAACTCGTCCTTGCTGCGCGAGCTGCGGGCGATTTCATTTGTGCAGCGGCTGCTGGCGGATGGCACGATGGAACAGGGCCGGATGAAACGGGTGCTCGTGCATATGGTCGCCGATGACGCCTTGATGACCCAGCTGTCGGCGACCACAAAGATGATCCCGATTCCGCAGATCCTCTATACGCTGAAGGAGGCCGGACGACGTGCTGCCGAGGGCTTCCTCGGCCAGCATTTTGATAGCATCAATGTTCGGCAAACCGTTGATTTGGAAGAGATGTTTGGCTGAGGCAGGCAGCGCCTCAGGCTCGGCTCAATCCTGCTCGACCGCCTCTGCCACGTCGATTGGCGTCTTGCCGTTGGGGTAGACCAGACCGGCGGAGATCACCAGCTTGGCGGCATCCTCGACGCTCATGTCGAGCTCGACCACGTCTTCTTCGGGAAAGTAGAGAAGGAAGCCCGAGGTCGGGTTTGGCGTGGTCGGTACAAAGACGCTGATCAGCTTGCCACTGGTTTCGGCGCGATTGAGAATTTCGCCCTTTGCCACGGTCGAGATAAAACCGATCGCCCAGATGCCACGACGGGGATATTGCACCAGACAGGCGGTTTCAAAACTGCGCTCCGATTGCGCAAAGACCGTTTCAGAGATCTGTTTGATCCCGGAATAGATCGAGCGCACAACCGGCATGCGGTTCACCAGGTTCTCGCCATAGCCAATGAGCGAGCGCCCGATAATCCCCTTAGCGACCCAGCCCACCACGATGGTGAACAGCAGAAAGATGATCAGCCCGACGCCACGCAGGTTGATGCCGATATATTGCTCCGGCTGGAATGTGCTGGGCACCAGCGGCAGCACAACGCCATCGACCCAGCCCATGACCGACCACAGCAGCCAGATCGTCAGCCCCACCGGTGCAATGACGACGATGCCGGTCAGAAACGAGGACCGCAACCGGCCAAAAAGGCCGGGGCGGCGTGGAAGAGGATCGTCGAAGGGTGTGTTCATATTCGGCAGTCTGATTGGGTTGCTTGCAAGTTAGGTGCTGCACCGCCCCGCCACAATGGCTTTGCGCGCAGCACCCGGAGAATATTTTACAGCGCGGTCAATTCTTTGGCGATCTCAGCCGCCAGCCGCGCGTTATTGCGCACCAATGCGATATTTGCCACCAGCGAGCGCCCCTCGGTGAGCTCAAAAATCCGTTGCAGCAGGAAGGGGGTGACCTCTTTGCCTGCGACGCCTTGTGCATCCGCCTCGCTTTGCGCTTGTGCAATGATTGGGGCGAGATCTTCGGCTGGGATTTGTTCTTCTGCCGGGATCGGATTTGCCACCAACTGGCCACCGGGCAGGCCCATCGCAGCGCGCAGCACATGCGCCCGGGCGATCTGGGCCGCACTGTCCATGCGCAGGGGTGCGGCCAGATCAGAGGTTGCCGACCAGAAAGCGGGAAAGCTGTCCTGACCATAGGCGATCACCGGAACCCCTTGGGTTTCCAGAACTTCCAGCGTTTTGGGAACGTCCAGAATGGCCTTGGCGCCCGCGGCAACCACGGTCACCGGAGTCTGGGCCAGCTCCATCAGGTCGGCGGAGATATCAAAGCTCTGTTCAGCCCCTTTGTGCACGCCGCCGATGCCGCCGGTGGCAAAGACGGAGATGCCCGCAAGCCGCGCGGCGATCATCGTGGCCGCAACCGTGGTGGCACCGGTGCCGCCAGTTGCCAGCGAAGCGGCAAAATCCGCGCGCGACAGTTTGGCCACGCCCTCGGCCTGACCGAGCGATTGCAGAGTGTCCGCCTCCAGGCCGACATGCAGCACGCCCTTGATCACCGCCATGGTGGCAGGCACGGCGCCGGCGGCACGGATGTCATCCTCGACCTGGGCAGCCACTTCGACGTTTTGCGGGTAGGGCATGCCATGGGTGATGATGGTGCTTTCCAGTGCGACAATCGGCAGGCCCTTGGCACGGGCGGTTTCGACTTCGGCGGAATAGGTAATGTCGATCACAGGGGTGGTTCTCCAGATACGTAGGTTGCGGCCGCGCGCAGGGCGGAGGCGAGGGCGCTATCGCGCGTCTCGCCACGGGCCTCTGCGGCGATATGGGCCGCCATGAATGTGTCGCCTGCACCGGTGACGCGGGCCACGGTGACCCGGGGCGGCACCTGGGTGCGGCTGTCTTGCGCGTCGGCTTCGGTGGCGGATTTGCCGCCGTCGGTGACCAGCACCCGCGCCGCACCGCGCGACAGCAACGCTTGGGCCGCGACTGCGCTGTCGGTGAAGCTGTCCTGACAGAGCAGACCTGCCTCTTCGAGGTTCACATAGAGCGTGCCTCTGGCGTGGTTCAGGAAGGGGCGAAGCCGCTCCGCCTTGCCCGGCGAGGCCGGTGCAACGCGCAGGTCCGCTCCATCAAAGGCAGGGTGGACCGCAATCTCATCCAGCAGCGCCAGCTTGAGATTGCCATCCAGGGCGATGGGGCCGACAAAGGGCGCCGCGCTGGTGCCCAAGGGGCCATCAATCAGCGGGCGCAGGATCTTGTCTCCGGCGGCTTCCAGCGAATGGGCGTCGGCAATCGCCGCAATCAACCCATTGGCGCCCTCAACCGCCATGTACCGATCCGTAGGCAGATCCTCGGAACGGTAGAGATAATCGGTGATCAGCCCGAGATGGCCACAGGCGGTCACCAGTTCATCACCCTCCGGGTCGCGGCCAATGGCGCTGAGCACGGCGGGCCTCATGCCAAAACGCGCCAGCGTCATGGCGATGTTCATGGCGACGCCGCCGGGCAGGCGGGTGATCCGCCCCGGCATATCAGAGCCACGCTGCATCTCGGAGGTGCTGCGCCCGATAATGTCCCAAAGGACAGAACCGACGCAGAGAATATCAGGGGGGGAAGCTTCAGCGGTATCAGTCATGCTGATCTCTTGCCGCCTTTCGCGGTCTGCCGCAAGCCTATTCCGATACCGCAAACGTAAGCGCGGCCCAATAGGTCTGCCAAAGCGCATCGGAGCCTGTGGGGGCAGGCGCAAAACTGACCGCATCCAGCAGGTAGCTGTGTCCGGGATGGACCTGAAAGGTCAGTTGCCCCAGATCATCGGTTTGCATTTTTTCGGTCGTGACCACCGCCTCTGCGTCCTTTTCAAACAGGGTCACGGTGGCGCGCGGCAAGGGCTGGTTGTCCAGCCGCAGTTCCACCTGCATGTCATGAGTAAATTCAGGGGCGTAAGGGTTTGTGACTGCGATAAATTCGGTTTTCAGCCCAAAGGCATGATCCGCGCCACTCCCGTCCCCGATGGCGATCAGAGACTTCACATGGCGGCTGTAGCTCTCGGTAAAATCTTGCTCCGGCCAGCTGTTGCCCTGATGCGTATCCAGGACTTCGGGGCTGCCTTTATCCTCGGCAAAGTGGCGAAACTTTTCCCAATCCGTATAGGTGATCGTGCTTGGCGTGGTTTCATGCACGATGACCAGCAGCCCGGGGGAAAACCCTTCGCTGTGAAAGGCGGGGAAATCCCCTATGCGGCCCTCATAGGACGAGACATCACCGTTCAGGCTGTAGTCAAACCGGGCGGTGGTCTTGGGAAGATAGGGCAGCGTGATGCCGGAAAACTGTTGCCCATTGCGCAGATCCGCTGCCACATAGCTATCAGCAGCAAAAGAATAAGGCGCGGCATCCAGCCAGAATTCATGCGCCAGAGCGGAGGACGCAGAGGTGATCAACAACAGGCCAAGCCCGGAGCGGAGAGGTTTCATACGCAGTCGTTGCCTTGTTTCTGGTCCGTTACGGGCGCTGCTTCAGGTTTTTGTAGCGCTCTGTTTGCTGGTCGGAACCCAGTCCCCGCTGCGCGCGCATGAGCTGTCCCCGACGGTCATTGATTTTCGCGTTATTGACGGCCAGCTTGCCATGGGAATTCGTCTGAACCTAGAGGCATTTGCCGCAGGTATGGATCTCGATGCGGTGGTGAACACGGATACCGCCGAAGAGGTCGAGGCCTATCAGGGCTTGCGCGCGCTGTCGCCGTCTGACCTGCGCCCCCATGCCATCGCCTTTGCCGAGACCTGGCTGCCGAAGCTGAGGATCGAGGCCGCCACGCCCTTGGTGCTGCGGTTGGAGGAGCTGGAGATCCCGCCGGTTGGCGATATGGAGCTGCCCCGGGCCAGCACCCTGCTTGTTGCGGCGGACCTGCCCGCCGGTGCACAACACCTGACCTTTCACTGGCCGGATCGCTCCGGCGGTATGGTTCTGCGCCAACATGATGTTGCGCAGCCCTATACCGGCTATTTGCTGAGCGGTGAGAGCTCCCCCGAGGTTCCGATCCGGGGCGGCGCGCAGATGACTGCGCGCCAAGCCTTTGTGGATTATATCCCCGTCGGTTTTGAGCACATCCTGCCCAAAGGTCTGGATCATATCCTTTTCGTGCTGGGGCTGTTTTTCTTCAGCTCCCGCCTGAAGCCGCTGTTGTGGCAGGGGAGCGCCTTCACCCTGGCGCATACGATCACACTGGCCATGGCGACCACCGGCGTGGTGCGGGTGAGCCCGGCCATTGTCGAGCCGCTGATCGCGGCCTCGATCACGGTTGTGGCGCTTGAGAATATCTTTGTGCGGCGGCTGCATCCCTGGCGGCCGATCATCATCTTCTGCTTTGGGCTTTTGCACGGATTGGGCTTTGCCTCGGTGCTCGGCGAGTTTGGCATCCCTTCGGCGCAGCTGCTGCCCGCCTTGCTGGGCTTTAACGTCGGGGTGGAGCTGGGACAGCTGACGGTGATCGCCATCGCCTATGCGCTGGTCGGATTCTGGTTCGGCAAACATCCAAAATACCGGGGTCGCGTGGCGATCCCGGCTTCGGCGACCATCGCCGCAATTGGCGCCTATTGGTTTGTGGAGCGCGTCTTCTGGTAGGCAGGGACGGGCGTCAGCCCATCGCGGCCTGGAGCTTTTTCAGCGCCGCGACGGGATCTTCCTCGCGCCAGATCTCTTCGCCCAGGGCAAAGAAATCGGTATAGGGGGTAACCTCACGGATCACGTCGCTGGTCAGGCCACCCTCGGCAACGATCGGAACTTCGATCATTTCCGACCACCACTGGAACAGCTCCAGCTCGGCCTTGGCGCCATCGCCCAGCCCGGAGGCCCCCACGGGGCCGAAACAGACGTAATCCGCGCCGGCCTCGCCTGCGGTGATGCCTTCGTGACGTGAGGCACCACAGAAACACCCGACAATCGCATCCGGCCCCAGCGCCTTGCGCGCGGTGCGCACGGATTTTGAGGAATCCGACAGGTGGACGCCATCCAGCCCCAGACGCTCCGCCAGGATTTGATGGTCAGAGATTACCAGCGCGATGTCGCGCGCATGGGTCACCTCGCGCAGCGCGTCAGCGGCGCGGCTGAGGGTATCCTCGTCGCGGCTCACCAGATCCAGGCGCACGCAGGCGATTTCAATCTCGTCCAGAACGCGGGCCAGCTGGCCGGGGAATTGTCCCAGCTCAAAGCTCGGCGGCGTGACGAGGTAAATCTGCGGCTGCTCCGGTGTCTGCTCTGCGCTGTCCATTGTCAGGGCTCCTGTTGGCATGATTGGCGGGTATTTACCCGAAATCGCGCATAACGCAAGGATCACGGAGGAGATTGGCCGACTTTCCACCGCCGCAAGGCTTGCCCCATCGCGGCACAGACAGTAAGGCAGATGCGATTTTCCCGGAGTATGCCTGATGCCCACTGACCGCCCCCAACCTCACTTTGTGCTCGTGCGCCCGCAGATGGGCGAGAACATCGGCGGGGCCGCCCGGGCCATGTGGAACTTTGGCCTTGACCGGATGCGCCTTGTGGCGCCGCGCGATGGTTGGCCGAACCCCAAATCCGTCGCCATGGCCTCGGGGGCCGGGCGTCTGCTGGACGAGGCGCAGCTGGCGCAGGACCTGCCGGAGGCGCTGGCCGATTGCACCTATGTCTTTGCCACCACCGCCCGGCCGCGCGAGCTGACCAAACCGGTATTCAGCCCCGAAGGCGCGATGAAGAAAGCCGCAGAACTCCTTGGCAAAGGAGAGAAAGTTGCGGTCCTGTTCGGCCCAGAGCGCGCCGGTCTGGAAAACGACGATATCGCCAAGGCCAATGCCATCATCACCGTTCCGGTGAACCCGGAGTTCGCCTCGCTGAACCTTGCGCAATGTGTGCTGCTGACTGCCTATGAATGGCGTCGCCAACAAGACAGCGTCGCGGATGAAACCTATGAGATCGGTAAATCCGACTGGGCGACCAACCAGGAAATCGAGGCGCTGGTCACCCATTACGAGGACCGGCTGAGCGAGGCCGGCTATTTTTTCCCGCCCGAAAAGGCGCCGGGCATGAAAACCGTATTTCGCAACCTCTGGAGCCGCATGCCGCTGACCCGGGCCGATGTGCAGATGCTGCATGGGGTGATGCGACAGATGGTCCGTTGGAAGAACCACGGTAAGGACTAACTCCTGCTGGACCTTTCGCTCCCGAAATCCTAGCGTCCCGCCAGATGAAGATGTGAGGCCAAGATGAGCAATCGCACGATTTTTGAGGAAGTTTCCTCGGACACCAAACAGAACGCCAGCCCAACGCCGGGTGGCATTGATCGCGGGCGTGGCGGTGCGCGTAAGGCGATCCGCATCTGGCTGGCCGTGATGTTCACGATGGTCGTGGCAATGATCGCCGTGGGCGGGCTGACGCGGCTGACGGACTCGGGCCTCTCGATCACCGAATGGCGTCCGGTGACCGGTGCCTTGCCGCCCATGACTGAGGCGGCCTGGCAAGCAGAGTTCGAGAAATACCAACAGATCGACCAGTACCATCTGTTGAACAAATGGATGGAACTGTCTGACTTTAAACAGATCTATTGGTGGGAGTGGGGCCACCGCCAATTGGGCCGCGTGATCGGCCTTGTCTGGGCGCTTGGCTATCTCGGCTTCCTGGTGACGCGCAATATCCCAGCCGGATGGGCGGGACGGCTGTTGTTGCCCGGTGTGCTTGGTGCGGCGCAAGGCGCGATCGGTTGGTGGATGGTGTCCTCTGGGGTGACGCAGGGCGAAGGCATGACCTCCGTGGCCTCCTACCGGCTCGCGACCCATCTGGGACTTGCTTTTGTTATCTTGGGTTACCTGGCATGGTTCATGTTCATGCTGGGCCGGGAAGAGCGCGATCTGATGCAGGCGCGCCGCCTGAAAGAGGCCAAGCTCTTTGGCCTCAGCACCGGACTGCTGCATTTTGCCTTCCTGCAAATCCTGCTCGGTGCATTGGTTGCCGGGATCGACGCGGGCCGATCGTATACCGACTGGCCGCTGATGGCCGGGCAAATCCTGCCGCCCAAGCCCTTCATGATCGAGCCAATTTGGAAAAATTTCTTTGAAAATCCAGCCTTGGTGCAGTTTATTCACCGTGTCAGCGGCTATCTCCTCTATGTCTTTGCCATTGTCGTCTGGCTGCGCGGACGGCGCAGCGCCCATGCGGCGACCCGCTTTGCCTTTAACGCTGTCATCGCGGTGCTCAGCCTCCAGGTGGCGATCGGCATTGTGACCGTTCTGACCGCAGCGCCGGTTGAAATCGCCATTGTGCACCAGGTGACGGCCGTGGTTGTCTGGGTATTGATCCTGCGCGCCCGTTTCTTGGCGGCCTATCCCCGGACAACCTCTATCAAAGGGCATTAAATCACATGAACTCTTTTGACGAACTGATTGCGTTTGAACGTGAAACCCAGGCGCTGGGTCAAATCTCCGGGCGTTTGGGTTGGGATCAGGAAACGATGATGCCACGCGGCGCGGCGCCGCAACGTGGCGAGGAAATGGCCGCGCTCGAAGGTGTCTTGCACGCCCGCCGCTCTGATCCGCGCATCAAGGACTGGCTGAACAGCGCCGAGGCCCCGGACGAGGCCGGCGCCGCGCAACTGCGCGAGATTCGTCGCAGCTATGACCGTGCGGTCAAGGTGCCCGGCGCGCTGGCCAGCCGCATCGCGCGGGTCACCTCCGAGGCACAAGGCAAATGGGCCCAGGCCCGCGCGGACGAGGATGTTGCCGCCTTCCTGCCGGTTCTGGCAGAGGTCGTGGTGTTGAAGCGCGAAGAAGGCCACGCCCTGGCCGCGGGTGGCAACCTCTATGACGCGATGGTCGCGGATTACGAACAGGGCACAACCTCCGAAGATATCGCGAAAATCTTTGACGCGATGCGTCCAGGTCTGGTGGATTTGCGTGCGCGTGTTCTGGAGAAAGCGACACCAAAGGGCGTGAGCGGTCAGTTTGACGAGGCCGCCCAGATGAAGCTGGCCCGCAAGATCGCAAAGGTCTTTGGCTACGACATGCAGCACGGCCGGGTCGATAAGGCAGTGCATCCCTTTAGCTCCGGCAGCGGTCTCGATGTGCGGATCACCACCCGCACCAGTGCCGAGGATCCGTTTAACTGCATCTATTCGACCATTCACGAGGTCGGCCACGCCGCCTATGAGCAGAATATTGATCGGGCCTATCTTCTGACCGCGCTGGGGCGTGGTGTGTCGATGGGGGTGCATGAAAGCCAGAGTCGGATCTATGAGAACCAGCTTGGCCGCAGCCGTGCCTTTACCGGTTGGCTGTTTAAGGAGATGACCGATCTCTTTGGCGATATTGGGATTTCTTCGGCTGAAGCCTTCTATGCTGCGGTGAACCGGGTGCAAAACGGCTACATTCGGACCGAGGCGGATGAATTGCAGTATAATCTGCACATCATGCTGCGCTTCGATCTGGAACGTGCCTTGATGCAAGGCGATCTGGAGGTTCAAGACCTGGAAGCCGCCTGGAATGATCGCTTCCTGGCAGATTTTGGCTATGCTGTGGACAAGCCCTCAAACGGCTGTTTGCAGGATGTGCATTGGTCGGTTGGCTTGTTTGGGTACTTCCCGACCTACGCGCTTGGCAATGTCTACGCGGGCTGCCTGTTTGAGACCCTGCGCCGTGATGTTCCTGAGCTGGACGCGCAGCTTGCTGCCGGTGATACCAGCTTTGCGACTGGCTGGCTGCGTGACAATCTTCAGCAGTTTGGTAGCCTTCGCGCCCCTCGCGCGACGATCCAGCATGCTTCTGGTCAACAGCCTGACCACGCACCGCTGATGGGATATCTGGAGAGAAAATTCTCTGATATCTATGGTTTGTAAGGCGAACGTAGCGATATTCGAAACACAGAAGCCCGGGTGTTTTACCCGGGCTCTTTATTGAATAGGGTCGCTAGATCAACGCCATTCGTTCGGCGCGCTCAGGATCTGGGAACGGTCGGTAAAGACCGAAATCCGCCCGGGCGATCAGCGCACGTACGTTGGCATAGAGCCGCTCGACCTCCTCGTCATGTTCGCCCAGAATGCGAAAGGCTTGGTCGAGCTGAGTCAGGTTATCGAACTGGATTTCCAACAGGAAATCCTTGCAGGAGTCGCTGGCGAGGTTGAGCTTGCGACGCAGCAAACGCCAGCCTTTGATCGCTTGCCGCCCCTTGAGATATTCCATCCATTGTTCCACGGCACTCGCAAAGGCCAGCGCCTTGGCCTCGTGTGCGAGATCAATCTGGCAATGATAGAGGTTCATCTGTCGCTCCTCCGAACTCGATAACTCCTGCGATGAACAGGATGGGCGACAAAGATGTGGGAAGCGTAAATAAAACGCCGCCCTGGTCTGCAAGGCGGCGTTTCAATTTAGATAACTCGTGTAAAAGATTATTCTTCCACGGTTTCGTCGTCACCACTATCGGCGATCCACGCGACCGAGACGACCTCTTCGCCCTTGCCGGTGTTGAAGATTTTGACACCACCAGCAGAGCGCGAGCGGAAGGAAATGCCATCCACCGGCACCCGGATGGACTGCCCCTTGGAGGTGGCGAGCATGATCTGATCATCCAGTTCGACCGGGAAGGACGCAACAAGCGCGCCACCGCGCATCGCCTTATCCATCGCGGTGACACCCATGCCACCACGTCCGCGAACCGGATAATCGTGGCTGGACGAGAGCTTACCAGACCCACCTGATGTAATCGTCAGGATCAGGTTCTCGGCAGCCGACATTTCGGCAAAGAGCTCGTTGGAGAAATTCGGATCCTCCAGCGCATCCTCATCCGAGGCATCTTCGTCGGTCAGCCCAGCCATGGCGCGGCGCATTTTCAGATAGGTGGTGCGCTGTTCGGGCGTGTATTTGCTGTGGCGGATCACCGACATGGAAACGACCTCATCCTCGTCGCCGAGCTTGATCCCACGCACGCCGACCGAGTTGCGCGAATTGAACACCCGCACTTCGGTGGTGGGGAAGCGGATCGCGCGGCCGGTGTTGGTCACCAGCATGATGTCGTCCTCTTCGGAACAGATGCGCGCATTGATCAGTTTGGTGTCGGCGTTCTCGTCGTCGAACTTCATCGCGATCTTGCCGTTACGCATCACATTTGTGAAGTCTGACAAACGGTTACGGCGCACAGTTCCAGCAGATGTCGCAAACATGATTTGCAGATCGTTCCACTCTTCCTCGGCGCGGTCGACAGGCATGATCGCCGCGATGGATACCCCGGTTGGGATCGGCAGGATATTGACGATCGCCTTGCCCTTGGAGGTCCGTCCACCCTGCGGCAGGCGCCAGGTCTTGAGCTTGTAGACCATGCCGTCTGTGGTGAAGAACAAGAGCTGCGTATGGGTATTGGCCACAAACAGCGTTGTCACCACGTCTTCTTCCTTGGTCTGCATGCCAGAGAGGCCCTTGCCGCCACGCTTTTGCGCCCGGAAATCAGCCAGCGGAGTCCGTTTGATATAGCCGCCAGAGGTCACGGTCACCACCATGTCCTCGCGCTCGATCAGATCCTCGTCCTCCATGTCGCCCGACCAGTCGACGATTTCGGTGCGACGGGGGACAGCGAAGTTCTCTTTTACCTCGCTGAGCTCCTCTGCGATGATGGCCATGATCCGTTCGCGCGAAGACAGGATCTCCAAGTATTCCTTGATCTTTGCAGCGAGTTCTTCAAGCTCGTCCGTGACCTCTTTGACACCCAGTTGGGTCAACCGTTGCAACCGCAACTCCAGGATCGCGCGCGCCTGGGCCTCGGACAGGTTGTAGGTCCCGTCGTCATTCATCGTATGGGTCGGATCGTCGATCAGGCGGATGTAGCCAGCAATTTCGGCGGCGGGCCAGCGACGGGTCATCAGCTTGTGGCGGGCCTCGGCGGCATCGGCGGAGGAACGGATGGTGGCAACCACCTCATCCACATTGGACACAGCCACCGCCAAACCGCAGAGGATATGGCTCCGCTCGCGCGCCCTGCGCAGCAGATAGGCCGTGCGGCGCGCAACAACATCCTCGCGGAAGTCTATGAAAGACGTAAGGAATTTGCGCAGCGTCAATTGCTCGGGGCGACCGCCGTTCAGCGCCAGCATGTTGCAGCCAAAGGAGGTCTGCATCGGTGTAAAGCGATAGAGCTGGTTCAGCACCACCTCGGCGGTGGCGTCCCGTTTCAGCTCGACCACCACACGCACGCCGTTGCGGTCGGATTCATCCTGCACGTGAGCGACGCCTTCGATACGCTTTTCACGCACTTGCTCGGCGATCTTCTCGATCATGGAGGCTTTGTTCACCTGATAGGGAATCTCATCCACAACAATGGCGTAGCGGTCTTTCCTAATCTCCTCGACGCGGGTCTTTGCCCGGATGATGACGCTGCCACGCCCCTCCAGGTAAGCCTTGCGCGCGCCAGAACGACCCAGCATCAGAGCGCCGGTCGGAAAGTCCGGGCCAGGCACGTATTCGATCAACTGCTCAGACGTAAGATCGGGGTCTTCGATCAGCGCCAGAGTCGCGTCGATGACCTCGCCAAGGTTATGCGGCGGGATATTGGTGGCCATACCGACGGCGATACCGCCAGCGCCATTGACCAGCATGTTCGGGAAGCGCGCGGGCAGGACGGTGGGTTCCTTGTCCTTGCCGTCGTAGTTGTCTTGGAAATCAACGGTTTCCTTGTCAATATCCGCCAGCATAAAGGCCGCAGGCTTGTCCATGCGGACCTCGGTATAGCGCATGGCGGCGGGGTTATCGCCATCCATGGAGCCGAAGTTGCCCTGACCATCGAGCAGCGGCAGCGACATTGAGAAATCCTGCGCCATCCGCACCAGCGCGTCGTAGATCGCGCTGTCGCCGTGAGGGTGGTATTTACCCATCACATCGCCGACGGGACGCGCAGATTTGCGATAGGATTTATCGTGGCTGTTCCCCGTCTCATGCATCGCATAGAGGATGCGGCGGTGCACGGGTTTCAGCCCGTCGCGCAGATCCGGGATCGCGCGGCTGACGATGACCGACATCGCATAATCGAGGTACGATGTCCGCATCTCGGATTCGATGGACACACTGGGGCCATCGTAAACTGCCCGCTCCGGTGTGTTTTCATCAGGATTTTCAGGGGTTTCCGGCGTATCGCTCACGTTGGCTGTCCGCTTCTCTTGGGGATCTATATATTGTGTGAACACCTTATCAGACTGGGCATATGACGTGCAAGCAAGCAGCTCCCATTCCGGTGGCAGCCAGCGGGTCTATCTGCTAACAGGCTGATTTAGCTGAAAATTTACCTGTCGTATGTAGGCTGGTCGGGTCGATCAGTGAATGGAGGACCAAAATGGACCCGTCTGCAACCGAATTGATGCTCAAGGGCTATGGGCTCACCACGGCGGAATTCACCTACCACATGCCAGATTTCGCCCATGTGCTGAACACCTTTGTCTGGCAGGACTATGACCTGGCTCCCGATCATCCGCGGCTGTTTTCCTTTATTGACTACTGGCGAGAGGAAATCGAAGGGCCGCTGCATCACGTGCGATTTTCGCATCGCAAACAAATGTCCAGCGGCGAGTGGCGCAATGTGGTCGGCGAATTCTACCTGAACTAGCTGACTCGTGACGCGCCTTGCCGTTCTTCATGCCCTTGGCCTCTCGCGCAACCTGTGACAGACTCCGCCCAATGGTGAATACCTTCGGCGAGCGCCGTCTTAGGTTTGAGGAGCAAGTCCATGAATTTAAATGAGTACCCGGATAGGGAGATGCTATCCATTTCGGTTGCGAACCGAATTGCGGGTGATCTGAAAAACCACCTGTTGCGCCATGGGCGGGCCGCGATCGCGGTCGCGGGCGGAACCTCGCCGGGGCCGATCTTTGATGATCTCTGCGCGGCGGAGCTCGATTGGGAAAACGTCTGCGTCATGGCCTCTGACGAGCGTTGGGTGCCAGAGGACAGCGAGCGCTCCAATGCTCGGCTCATCCGCGAGCGTCTGCTGACCAATCGCGCGGCGCGGGCGGAATTCCTGCCGTTCTTTACCAACGGGATGGAGCCGGACGAGGCGATCGAGCCGCTGTCGGCCAAGGTGCGTGCGCAGGGCAATCTGGCAGTGGCGTTGCTGGGCATGGGCAATGATATGCATACGGCCTCGCTGTTTCCCGGCGTCGCCGGTCTGGCGGAGGCCTTGTCGCCCGATGCACCCGAGGTCGCCGTGATGCGCCCGGACAGCCAGCCAGAGGCGCGGATTTCGCTTACGGCGCGGGTCTTGGACGGCGCCATGGCCAAGCACCTGGTGATCTTTGGTGATGAGAAACGCGCGGCGCTGGAGCGGGCCGTGAGCCTGCCGCCGGAAGAGGCGCCCGTTCAGGCGGTTCTGTCAGAATGTCAGGTTCACTGGGCGCCGTAACTTGTTGGCCAAAAAGGTAAATCGCGACTAGGATTCGTCCGTCGCACCGTCTAGGTCAATAAACTGTTGCCGCAGGCTGTCCGGGATGGGGTAGCCTGCGCTGCCATCCGGGGTGCGAAAGACCATAACCCCAACCATGCTCGCGCGCAGATCACCGGACCAGATTTGCTGCTCCAGCGTGTAGGACGTGCGGCGGAAGGACAGAACCCGCGCCGTGGTCATATAGCTTTCCCCGAGCACCATTTCTTTGATGTAGTGAATATCCGCATTGCGGACCACGTGCCGCGGCAGGGCATCGAGGTCGAAATGTTCGAGGAAGAAGTCGTTGAAATACTGAACCCGGAGTGCCTCGAACCAATCAAGGTACGCCTTGTTGTTCACATGATGCAGGAGGTCGATTTCAGAAAACCGCACCCGATCCGCCATCGCCATAGGGGCGGGCAGCGACAGGCCATAGGAGAGTTGCTCGGCAGGGTTCAACGGGGTGAGAAAACGTGCATCCATGAGGGTGAGGTAAGACGGCTTGTCTTCGGGCGCAACAGCGAATTGCGCGGCAAAGGGGCCGAAGATTGCATGTGACGTTACGATCCGAGGAGTGTTGGAGCGGGTAGCGGGAATCGAACCCGCGCCAAGAGCTTGGGAAGCTCGTGTGATACCATTTCACCATACCCGCGCAGGCAGAGCTTTATGCGGCGGCGCCAAGATCGTCAAGAGCGCCGCCACGGTTTTCTGCATGCGATCAGCGCCGCCGACGCCGCCGACCGCCAGCGCTGTCGCCATCGCCGCCACCAGTGTTGAAAGACACATCCGGCAGGCTCACCACGGAGTTTAGAATCGGGAAGGGTTCGGCGGAGTTCGGAATGGCGGAAGCATTGACAAAATGCTCCTGAAAACGCGGCTCTACGGCGGTTTCGATCTTCTCGATCTTGCGCACCGTGTCCTCGATTTCACTGCGAGCGTTGGTGTTCAGAAGCGCGATCCGGGCCCCTGTACCAGCGGCATTGCCGGCGCTGGTCACCTTGTCGATGGGACAATCGGGAATCATGCCCAATACCATCGCGTGTTTGGCGGAGATATGCGCGCCAAAGGCTCCGGCCAGGACCACGCGATCCACCTTATCGACGCCGAATTTGTCCATCAGCAGACGCGCACCGGAATAGAGCGCCGCCTTTGCCATCTGGATCGCACGAATGTCGGGATTGGTGACGGTGATGCGCGGTCCGCCCTCGGCCGAGCCGTCCCAGAGCAGATAGGAGTTGGTGCGCCCCTCGGAGATACAGCGACTGGTGCCGGTCTGTTCGGCAGAGCCAATAAGCCCAGAGGCATCCAACACCCCGGCCAGGCGCATCTCGGCGATGGCCTCGATAATGCCGGAGCCACAAATGCCGGAAATTCCGATACTTGCGATGCTTTCTTCAAATCCGGCGTCGGTGGACCAGAGATCGGAGCCGATCACCTTGAAGCGCGGCTCCTTGGTGGCGGGATTAATCTCGACCCGCTCGATCGCACCCGGCGCGGCGCGCTGGCCGGAGGAGATTTGCGCGCCTTCAAACGCAGGCCCGGTGGGAGAAGAACACGCAAGAACTTTTTCCTTGTTTCCCAACAGGATCTCGGCATTTGTTCCCACGTCGACGACCAAGACGAGGTCTTCGGATTTGTCGGGCGCCTCGGAGAGCGCAACCGCCGCCGCATCGGCACCAACATGGCCAGCGATGCAGGGCAACAGGTAAATCCGACCGGCGGGATGGATCTGTAGGCCCAGATCGCGGGCCTCAAGTGACAGCGAGTCAGAGGTTGCAAGCGCAAAGGGTGCCTGACCCAGCTCAAAGGGATCAATGCCGAGAAACAGGTGGTGCATCACCGGGTTGCAGACAAAAACCGCTTCCATGATCAGCTCGCGCGGCACCTCGGCCTCGTCGCAAAGCTGACCAAACAGCGTGTTCATGCCCTCGCGCACGGCCCGGGTCATCTCCAGGTCGCCGCCTTTGTTCATCATCGCATAGGAGACGCGGCTCATCAGATCTTCGCCAAAGCGGATCTGCGGGTTCATGATGCCGGAGGAGGCCATGACCTCGCCGGTTTTCATGTCACACATATGGGCCGCGATGGTGGTGGAGCCTAGATCGACGGCAAGCCCGTAGAAACTCCCCTCGTAGAGACCCGGCCAGATATGCATGATGCGCGGCGGCTGCGTGGTATCGCCCTGATGCACAGCGACAGTGACCTTCCAGCCGCCTTTGCGCAGCACCGGTTGTAGCGCGCGCAGAATGTGAAAGTCGGCTTTTACGCCTTTGATATCCCACTGGTTTTCCAGCGCGTCGCAGAGCCGCTCCAGATCGCCGCTGGGCTTGTGCATATCGGGCTCTTCGACCTCGATATAGCAGAGCCGGATCGAACTGTTCAGAACGATGTCGCGGGCCTCGGCGCGTTTGCGCACCACTTGTTTGTGGACCTGGCTTTCGGGCGGAACGTCGATCACGACGTCTTTTTGCACCTTGGCCTGACAGCCCAGGCGACGGCCATCAATCAGGCCACGCTTGTCCTTGTAGCGCTGCTCAACCGCGTTCCAGTCCGACAGGGCGTCCTCCTCAACGGTGAC
Organism: Phaeobacter sp. HF9A; assembly: GCF_011806385.1. Taxonomy (GTDB): domain Bacteria; phylum Pseudomonadota; class Alphaproteobacteria; order Rhodobacterales; family Rhodobacteraceae; genus Epibacterium. The sequence continues at coordinate 29,500 of NZ_JAATOX010000007.1, forward strand.
ACCATGTTTGGAGAATTCGCCATATCCCGGGGTGATCTGGCATTTCGAGCAGATGCCGCGCCCGCCACAGACCGAGTCGAGATCCACACCCAGTTGCCGCGCCGCAGTCAGCACGGGGGTGCCAACAGGAAACCGGCCGCGCTTGCCAGATGGGGTGAACATAACAAGGGGATCGTTTGACATGCCTCTAGCCTTCATCTCTCGCTATTCATGCGGACCATATGTCACTTTTCGAAGTGAGAAAGGCAAGCACCGTCATTTCGTGGCTCAGGGGCGGCAAATCAGCGAATATTTGCGGCAGCTTGCTGCGTTGCGAGCCAGTCGAGGATGTCTTGTCGATCCTCATCCAGCTTTGGCGCCGGGCCACGGGTGCCGGGATCGGCCAGGGCGCTCATCTTGATCGGATTGCCCGCAGCCACATAGGCGGGCTGCCCAGCGCGGTCGAGCACATCAACCACCATGTTGCGTGCAAGGATCTGCGGGTCTTTCAGCACCTCGGCCACATTCTGGATTGGCCCCGTGGGGATGCCCGCGTCCGTCAGCAGGGAGATCCAATGCGCCTTGCTTTGGCCAAGTGTAACAGCTTCGATCAACCGTTTGAGAAGGCGCGCATTTTCACATCGCGCCGGATTGCTGGTAAAGCGGGGATCACCCGCCAGCGGCAGTTCCAGGGCCTCGCAGAGGCGCGCAAAAAGAACGTCATTTCCGGCGGCGATCACAAAGAGACCGTCCTCGGCGTGAAAGGTCTCAAACGGGGTGATCGACGGGTGGCGCGCGCCAGAGGGGCGCGGTGGTTCGCCGTTCACCGTGGTCATGGCGATGGCATGTTCCAGCAGCGCGAGCTGGCAATCGAGCATGGAGATGTCGATCTTCTGCCCGAGACTGGTTTGTGTGCGATGCAGCAGCGCCGCGAGAATCCCCTGCGCCAGAAACATTCCGGCGGCGATATCGCCGATCGAGGCGCCGACGCGCACCGGCTCCCGGTCGCGCTCGCCGGTGATCGACATGACGCCACCCCGGGCCTGCACCACCATGTCGTAGGCGGGGCGCTGGCTGTCAGGGCCGCTATGACCAAAGCCGGAAACCGCGCCGTAGATCAGCCTCGGATGCTTGGCATGAAGATCCTCCCAACCATAGCCGAGCCGCTCCATCACGCCAGGGCGATAGTTTTCAAGTATGATATCTGATTGCTCGACTAATTGTTCAAAAACAGCGCGATCATCGGTGTTCTTCAAGTCAAGCGCGATGCTCTGCTTGTCGTGGTTGATGGTCGCGAAATAGGCGCTCTCGCCATTCTTGAAGGGGGGGAAGCTGCGGGTGTCATCACCGGTGCCGGGGCGTTCGACCTTGATCACCCGGGCGCCGAGATCCGCCAGCGTCATCGAGGCATAGGGCCCCGCCAGCACATGGGTGAGGTCGAGGATAATCACTCCGTCAAGGGGCGCGCTCATGTGGGTCTCCGCAGCTTGGTGTCATCTGTGTCGTGCTATAGTCGCAGGATACGACAGTTCCTTGACCTATGTCAGGGCATCCGAGCAACTGCCGCGGCGCGGCGAAAAATGCCGGCGCCCTCTTTCCCCTTTGGTAGAACTGTGCAATAGGGTCACCGCCAAACGGTGTTTTGCATGGGGAAGACAGATGCAGATTCGTGAGGCTCTCACCTTTGACGATGTTTTGTTGGTTCCGGCCGCATCCAATGTCCTGCCGAGTACGGCGGATACACGCACGCGGGTGACCCGCGCCATCTCGCTCAATATCCCGCTGCTCAGCTCGGCCATGGATACGGTGACCGAGTCGCGCATGGCAATCACCATGGCGCAGGCGGGCGGGATGGGGGTGATCCACAAGAACCTCGACGCGGAAGAGCAGGCGCGCCAGGTGCGTCGGGTCAAGCGCTTTGAAAGCGGGATCGTCTACAACCCCATCACCCTGCGCGCCGATCAGACACTGGCCGATGCAAAGGCGCTGCAAGAGCGCTACCGCGTCACCGGCTTTCCGGTGGTGGACGAGGGCGGTCGGGTCGTGGGTATCGTGACCAATCGCGACATGCGCTTTGCCTCGGATGACAAGACGCCGGTCTCGGTGATGATGACCTCTGAAAACCTCGCCATGCTGCAAGAACCGGCCGAGCGCGAAGAGGCTAAATCCCTGATGCGGGCGCGGCGGATCGAAAAGCTGCTGGTGACCGACAAGAACGGCAAGCTGACCGGCTTGCTGACCCTCAAGGACAGTGAACAGGCGGTGCTGAACCCGACGGCCTGCAAGGACGATCTGGGCCGTCTCCGGGTGGCTGCGGCAAGTTCAGTGGGCGACAGCGGCTATGAACGGTCCGTCGCGCTCATCGAAGCGGGGGTTGACGTTGTGGTGATTGATACCGCCCATGGCCACTCTGCCGGGGTGATTGAAGCTGTCAAGCGGGTCAAGGCTTTGTCGCACGATGTTCAAGTCATTGCGGGCAATGTTGCCACCGGCGATGCAACCAAGGCGCTGATCGACGCGGGCGCGGATGCGGTCAAGGTCGGCATCGGGCCGGGCTCCATCTGCACCACCCGCATGGTGGCGGGCGTCGGCGTGCCGCAGCTGACCGCGATCATGGATTGCGCGCGGGCTGCGGGGGATACGCCGGTGATCGCCGATGGCGGCATCAAGTTCTCTGGCGATTTTGCCAAGGCCATCGCCGCGGGTGCGTCTTGCGCCATGGTGGGGTCGATGATCGCGGGCACCGATGAAAGCCCGGGCGAGGTGATCCTCTATCAGGGCCGGTCCTTCAAATCCTATCGGGGCATGGGGTCGATGGGCGCCATGGCGCGCGGCTCTGCGGATCGCTATTTCCAGAAAGACGCCGCCAGCGACAAGCTGGTGCCCGAAGGCATCGAAGGGCAGGTGCCCTATAAAGGGGCCGCAGGCGCGGTCATCCACCAGTTGGTGGGCGGTCTGCGTGCGGCGATGGGCTACACGGGCTGCGCGACGGTGGACGACATGCGCAGCAATTGCGAATTTGTGCGCATCACCGGCGCCGGTCTGAAAGAAAGCCATGTGCATGACGTGCAGATCACCCGCGAGTCGCCCAACTATCGGATCGGCTGAGGTGGCCCGGAGTGAACATGCGGGGGCAGCCCAATGACCCCCGCAGCGCGCGTTCAGGCGGCGATCGAAATTCTTGATGACATCCTTGGCGGGCAGGCGGCTGAAAAGGCGCTGACCAATTGGGGGCGTCGCAGCCGCTTTGCCGGTTCCAAAGATCGCGCCGCGGTGCGCGATCATGTGTTCCAGGCGTTGCGCTGTCAGCGCTCACATGCGGTGCTCGGCGGCAGTCTGAGCGGTCGCGGGCTGCTGATTGGCGCGCTGCGTGATCAGGGCATCGAGGTGGGCAGTCTCTTTACCGGCGAAGGTCATGCCCCTGCGCCGTTGAGCGAGGCGGAACAGGCCGAGCCGCGCAATTTCCAGAGCTCGGCAGAGGCGAAGGACATCCCGGAGTGGCTCTGGCCGCTGTTTTCGCGCAGCCTTGGCGATGAGGCGATTCCCGCAGCCGAGGCGCTGCGCAGTCGCGCGGCGGCCCATCTGCGGGTCAACCTGCGCAAAGCCAGTCGCGCGGAGGCAATCACGCGTCTGGCTGAGGAGGGTGTTGTCGCAGAGCCGCACGCCGCATCCGAGGCCGCACTGCTTGTCACCGAGGGCGCGCGGCGCATCAAGAATACCGAGAGCTATACGCTGGGCTTTGTGGAATTGCAGGACGCGGCCAGTCAGGCGGTCGTTGAGGCCCTGCCATTGCAAAGCGGCATGCGGGTGCTGGACTATTGCGCCGGCGGTGGTGGAAAATCCCTCGCGATGGCGATGCGGGAAGATCTGGCGCTTTATGCCCATGACGCCGCGCCGCGCCGCATGGCGGATATTCCTGCCCGGGCCGCGCGTGCCGGGGTCAAGATCACCTGTCTGACGCCCGAGGCGCTCGCGGCGCAGCCGCCGTTTGATCTGGTGCTCTGTGATGCGCCCTGTAGCGGTTCCGGTTCTTGGCGGCGTGACCCCGAGGGCAAATGGCGCCTGACCCAGGAGGGGCTGGATGAGCTGGTGCGCCTTCAGGCCGAGATCCTTGATCGGGCGGTCGCGCATGTGGCACCGGGCGGCTATCTGGCCTTTGCGACCTGCTCCATGCTGGAGGTCGAGAACGGCGCGCAATCGCGTGGCTTTCTGGACCGCCACCCCGGCTGGACAGCGGTGACTGAGGCGGCCTGGCGGGTTCATCAAGGGACGGACGGGTTCTATGTGAGCGTGTTCCAACGTCCACAAAGCGATTAATCTATTGGAAAGTGTTGCAATTCGGCCTTTCGGTTAACTCCGCCTTAACCAAGACTAACGCGATATTGCGACGTGAAGATTGATAACGGAGCCGCAATGATCGGTCGCACTTCCTCCTTTGTGCCGAACCTGAAGGTTCAAACGCCCGAACAGGCGCGGCTTGCCGTGACCTTTTGCCTGGCGCTGCTGCTTGTGGCCTGCCCCTGGCTGCTGACGCTGCCGGATTGGATCGGGCGGGCGCTGATCGCCGTCGGTCTGACACTGGCCGGTGTGGCGGCGCTGGTATTTGTGCAAAGCCGATCCCGGCTTGCGGCGAAAACCATGGCAAGCGAGCTGCTTGGCGGCTTTATCGACAAGGACGCGACGCCGAGTTTCGTGACCGATGATGCCGGTGTGATCCACGCCTGCAACTCTGCGGCGCTGAAACGGTTTGAGGGCAGCGAGAGCGAGACCATCTCCGGCACCTTGCGGTCGGTTCTGGCCAATCCCTCGGCGGTCTTGCTGCGGTTGCAGACGCGGGCACAGCAGGACGGCGCCGCAAGCGAGGATTTCGTGACCCGCCGTGGCCAGCTGCGTCTTGCGGTGCATGAGATGACAGCCGGGAGCTTCCTCTGGCGGGTTGAGGATCGGGTCGAGCGTCCGTCGGGGCGGGCGTCAGATACCAGCCCGGTGCCGATGATCTCTGTCGGGCGGACCGGGGCGGTGCTTTTCATGAACGAGGCGGCGCGCAGCCTGATTGGAGCGCGGGTTAAATCCACCGAACGTTTGTTTACCTCGCTGCCGGTGATGCCGGGGCGGATCAACACCATCATGACCAAGACCGGCGCGGTGGAGGTGCTGGTCAGCGAACACTGCCATGGCCAGGGCCGCAGCGAGCTTTATTTCCTGAAGGCGGATGTCGAGGACAGCGGCCCCCATACCGGTTTTGAAACCCTGCCCGTGCCGCTCCTGAAGGTGCGGCCAAGCGGCGAGGTCATGGCGATCAACCGCATGGCGCTGCGCCTTCTCGGGGCAGAGAAGGCCGAAGGCGTGCATCTTGGTCAGCTGATGGAAGGGCTTGGCCGGCCGATGAACGACTGGTTGCAGGAAACCGCTAAGGGGCTCGCGCCGCATAAATCCGAATTCCTGCGGGTCTCGCGCGAGGATAAGGAGGTTTTTGTTCAGGTCACGCTGACCCGGGTGATCGAGGAGGGCGAAACGCTGCTGATGGCGGTGCTGAACGACGCCACCGAGCTCAAGACGCTGGAGGCGCAATTTGTCCAGAGCCAGAAAATGCAGGCGATCGGACAGCTTGCTGGCGGCGTTGCGCATGATTTCAACAACCTCCTGACGGCAATTTCGGGCCATTGCGACCTTCTGTTGCTGCGCCATGATCAGGGCGACCAGGACTATGGCGACCTGATCCAGATCCATGAAAATGCCAACCGGGCAGCGGCCTTGGTGAGCCAGCTTCTGGCCTTCTCGCGCAAGCAGACCTTGCAGCCCGAGGTGCTGGATGTGCGCGAAACGCTGTCGGATCTGACCCATCTGCTGAACCGGCTGGTGGGAGAGCGGGTCTCGCTCACGCTCAGCCACGATCCGGTCATGCGCTCGATCCGTGCCGACAAGCGGCAGCTGGAGCAGGTCTTGATGAACCTCGTCGTGAATGCCCGCGACGCCATGCCCAGCGGCGGCGAAATCCGGGTCGAAACCGAGGTGATCTCTCTGGATGCGCCGTTGGAGCGCAACCGTGCGGTGGTGCCGCCGGGCGAATGGGTGACCATCCAGGTCAGCGACGAGGGCAGCGGCATCGCGCCCGATAAGCTGCAAAAGGTGTTTGAACCCTTCTACACCACCAAACGCACCGGCGAGGGCACCGGGCTTGGTCTCTCTACCGCCTATGGGATCATCAAGCAGACCGGCGGCTTTATCTTTGTGGATTCAAAGGTCAACGTGGGCACCAAGTTCACGCTCTATTTCCCGGTCTATCGCAGCGATGGTGCGGAAGAGGCCGAGGCCGTGGCGGAGGTCGCCCCCAAGCCCAAACTCGCCGCGCAGCATGGCGATGGTGTGATCCTCTTGGTCGAGGACGAGGCCCCGGTGCGCGCCTTTGCCTCCCGGGCGCTGCGCATGCGCGGCTATACGGTGCTGGAGGCGGATTCCGCCGAGGAAGCCTTGCACACGCTGGAAGATCCGAACCTCAGCGTCGATGTCTTTGTGACCGATGTGATTATGCCGGGTATGGATGGGCCCAGCTGGGTGCGCGAAGCGCTGAAGGAACGCCCGGGCACCAAGGTGGTGTTCGTTTCCGGCTATTCCGAGGGCGCCTTTGGCGATGCCGAGCCGGAAGTGCCGAATTCGGTCTTCCTCGCCAAACCCTTCTCGCTCAGCCAGTTGACCGAGACGGTACAATTGCAGTTGCAGGACTAGGCTCAGGACCCATTAATCCTGCATCACTGGCGCGAAATCCACGAAAGATCAGTGCTTTGGCCTGCGCCGGGAATAGTGGTTCTATTTCCAAGCAGGCCAAAGTGCTGAGATGAAGTGGATTTCGCGTCCTTCGGATTTGACGGTCTTTTGTCCTGACCGCCTCTCAGTTCCTTGAAATAGAACCACTATTCCTTCAGTATGGCTCGTTGTCAGGACAAAAAACTGACAAACCAGTGGCGCAGGATTAATGGGTCCTGAGCCTAGGGTCAGGCGGGGATTGAGCCGTAGAGCGCGAACTCCTCCGGGTGTTTGCGCCTGAGCTTCTCCAGCGTGCGCGGCTCCAGCGTCAGATCCGCCTTTGGGCTGACGTTTTCCTGTTGGGTTTCAATGGATATCCCGGTGCGCTCTTCCAGAAAGCTGTGAAACGGCGCCAGGTTTTCATAGGCAAAGAGATGCGTCACGCGGCAGCCATTGGGCTGGGGTTCCAGAAATTTCGCCTGGCTGCCGACATTCGCATGGGGCGGGCGCTTGCCCTTGCAGTAATCCTGTACAAAGGCATCGAAACTCAGCCCCTTGGTCGAGACAGGCTTGCCGTCCAGATGCGGGCGCTGGCGAAAGCGATACCAGCTGCCAAGCCAGTCCACGGGCTCGCGCATCACCGCCGCCAGCTCCAGCTCGGTGTCGCAGACCCGTTCGAACATCGGGCGAATCCAGCGGTTGTAGCGATAGACGGGCGCGTGTTTCAGCTCTGGCGGGTCGGAGATCACGATATCCGCGTGGGGTCTCAGCGCCGTTTGCAGGGCGGTTGTGCCGGTCTTCGGCACCGACAGGAGCGCCAATTTTGCACGATAAAATACCATCATGTCGTGAAAGCCCCGGCAATAATTCCAAGCGTTCCTGACTTGTAAACCATTCTTTAACCACGTTTCCAGCCTGCTGGAGACCTTATGTTTGGGCTTGCAATGTTCTTGTTTTGAACTCATAAGGAACAAGAGGAGAACAAAGCAGTGATTGTCGTCCGCCCTCGGGTGTGACACATAGAAGAGGACACGGGATTATGGCGGATCTATTGACCATGAAGGACGACAAGAAGAGCGGCGACAAGAAAAAAGCTCTGGACAGCGCGCTCGCCCAGATCGAACGGCAGTTCGGCAAGGGCTCGATCATGAAACTGGGCGATGGCACCGCCTTGCAGGAGATCGAGGCAAGCTCGACGGGCTCTCTCGGGCTGGATATCGCGCTGGGGATCGGCGGCCTGCCGATGGGGCGGATCATTGAAATCTACGGGCCGGAAAGCTCCGGCAAGACCACGCTCACGCTGCACTGCATTGCGGAACAACAGAAAAAAGGCGGCGTCTGCGCCTTTGTGGATGCCGAGCACGCGCTGGATCCGCAATATGCGCGCAAACTCGGCGTGGATCTGGACGAATTGCTGATTTCGCAACCCGACACCGGCGAACAGGCGCTGGAAATCACCGACACGCTGGTGCGTTCCGGGGCGGTGAATATGGTGATCGTGGACTCCGTCGCGGCGCTCACGCCGAAATCGGAACTCGAAGGTGATATGGGCGACAGCAGCGTTGGCGTGCATGCCCGCCTGATGAGCCAGGCAATGCGCAAGCTGACCGGCTCCATCAGCCGTTCCAAATGCATGGTGATCTTCATCAACCAGATTCGGATGAAGATCGGCGTGATGTTTGGCTCGCCCGAGACCACGACAGGCGGCAACGCGCTGAAGTTCTACTCCTCCGTGCGTCTGGACATTCGCCGCATTGGCGCAATCAAGGACCGCGACGAGGTTGTCGGCAACGCCACCCGCGTGAAAGTCGTGAAAAACAAGGTGGCGCCGCCGTTCAAACAGGTGGAATTCGACATCATGTATGGCGAAGGCATCTCCAAAATGGGTGAACTGCTGGATCTGGGTGTGGCGGCCGGGGTGGTCAATAAATCCGGGGCCTGGTTCTCTTACGGGGACGAGCGCATCGGGCAGGGGCGCGAAAACGCCAAGACCTACCTGCGGGAAAACACCCGTGTCGCGCTGGAGATTGAGGACAAGATCCGCGCCGCCCATGGGCTCGAATTTGATATGCCCCCGGGCGAGAAGGACGACGACGTCCTGTTTGATGAAGGCTGACATGCAGGTCAGCCGTGAAGAGCTGAACGCGGCGCTGCCGCATGTGATGGCCGCCCCGAAGGATCGGGCGGCCATTTTCATGTTGTGCCTGCGCCCCGGGTATAATCAGCGCCAGTTTGTAGACGAGATCGCCGTGACGCCGGAGGAGGGCATCCCCGGCGAGCGCTGGTCTTCAAAACCCTGGCTGACCCTGCCGGATGGCGCGCCGCATCCGGGGATTCAGATCAGCATTCTGTCCAAACGGGTGCTGGATCTGGTCTGGCGCGACCGTGAAAACCTGCCGCATCCGGGCGATAGTTTCATCGTGGATATGGACCTCTCTGAGGCCAACCTGCCCACAGGCCAATTGTTGCAGGTCGGATCAGCGGTCTTGCGGGTGTCGGATGTGTTCAACGAGGGCTGCGTGAAATGGAAGGTACGCTATGGCACCGCGGCAAAAGACTGGATCGTCGATCCTGATAACATTGCGCTGCGCCTGCGGGGGATCCTGTGTTCGGTGGAGCGAGCAGGCCGCTTTTGCACCGGTGATGTTTTGATCAAAATCTGAGGCCAATTCCCTGTGTTTCAAGGGAATTGGCCGCGATTGCTTTGCGCGGTGGACAGCCCTGCATCAGCGCGATAAACCGCCTTAGACGAACCATTCACATCAAGAAAGCCGCGTTGCCATGCCCAGCTTGAACGACATCCGGTCGACCTTCCTCAACTATTTTGCCAAGCAAGGCCATGAGATTGTGGACTCGAGCCCTCTGGTTCCGCGCAATGATCCGACCTTGATGTTCACAAACTCCGGTATGGTGCAGTTCAAGAACTGTTTCACCGGGCTGGAAAAACGCGACTATGTGCGCGCCACCACCGCACAGAAATGCGTGCGCGCCGGCGGCAAGCACAACGATCTGGACAATGTCGGCTATACCGCCCGTCACCACACGTTTTTTGAAATGCTGGGGAACTTCTCCTTTGGCGACTATTTCAAGGAACAGGCTATCCCCTATGCCTGGGAACTGGTGACCAAGGAATTCGGCATCGACAAGTCACGGCTCTTGACCACGGTCTATCACACCGACGACGAAGCCTTTGAAATCTGGAAGAAAGTCGGCGTTCCCGAAGATCGGATCATTCGGATCGAGACCTCCGACAACTTCTGGCAGATGGGCCCGACCGGCCCCTGCGGTCCCTGTACCGAGATTTTCTATGACCATGGCGATCATATCTGGGGTGGCCCTCCGGGCAGCCCGGAAGAAGACGGGGATCGCTTCATCGAGATCTGGAACCTCGTTTTTATGCAGAACGAGCAGTTCGAAGATGGCTCCATGCGGGCGCTGGATATGCAGTCGATCGACACCGGCATGGGGTTAGAGCGCATCGGCGCGCTGCTGCAAGGCTCGCATGACAACTACGATACCGATCTGTTCAAGGCGCTGATCGAGGCGTCAGCGGATGTGACCAGCGTCGATCCTTACGGCGATCAGAACGTGCACCACCGGGTGATTGCGGACCATCTGCGCTCCACCTCCTTCCTGATTTCCGACGGGGTGATGCCCTCGAATGATGGTCGCGGCTATGTGCTGCGCCGCATCATGCGCCGTGCAATGCGTCATGCGCATTTGCTGGGCGCCAAGGATCCGGTGATGCACCGTCTGGTGCCCGCGCTGGTGCAGCAGATGGGCGCCGCCTACCCGGAGCTTGGCCGCGCGCAGGCGCTTATCGAGGAGACGCTGAAGCTGGAAGAAACCCGCTTCAAGCAGACCCTGGATCGCGGGTTGAAGCTGCTGGATGATGAACTGTCCGATCTGGAAGAGGGGGCGCCGCTGCCTGGCGCCGCAGCTTTCAAGCTCTATGATACCTACGGATTTCCGCTCGACCTGACACAGGATGCGCTGCGCGAAAAGGGCCGCGAGGTCGATACCGATGGCTTTGACAGCGCCATGGCCGAGCAAAAAGCCAAGGCGCGCGCCGCCTGGGCGGGCTCCGGTGAAGCTGCCGACAGCACCATCTGGTATGATGTAGCTGACAGCAAGGGCACCACGGAGTTCCTCGGCTATGAAACCGAGAGCGCCGAGGGCCAGATTGTTGCGCTGGTCAAGGATGGCGAGATCGTCCAGGAGGCCGGGCAGGGCGACAGTGTTCAGGTCGTTCTGAACCAGACGCCGTTCTATGCGGAATCCGGTGGTCAGGTCGGCGATAGCGGTGTGATCCGCGTCGAAGGCGGCCTGCTGCGCGTGAGTGACACCAAGAAGGTTGCTGGCGTCTTCATCCACTTTGCCGAAGTGGCTGACGGTCTTGTGACCACCGGTGCCTCTGCACAGCTGGAGGTCGATAACGCGCGCCGTACCGCTATTCGTGCAAACCACTCCGCCACGCACCTGCTGCATGAGGCCCTGCGTGAGGCGCTTGGTGATCACGTTGCGCAGCGCGGCTCGCTCAATGCGGACGACCGTCTGCGGTTCGATTTCAGTCATGGCAAGGCGCTCTCGGAAGCCGAGCTGAGCCAGGTCGCGACGGATGTGAACCGTTTCATCCGTCAAAACACCGCCGTGGAAACCCGCATCATGACGCCGGATGACGCGCGGGCCCTGGGGGCGCAGGCGCTGTTCGGCGAGAAATACGGCGATGAGGTGCGCGTGGTTTCCATGGGTCGGGCCGCAACTGGCAAGGGCCATGACGGCGAGACCTATTCGATCGAGCTTTGCGGCGGCACGCATGTGAAACAGACCGGCGACATTGGCACCTTTGTGATCCTGGGCGACAGTGCCTCCTCTGCGGGGGTGCGTCGGATCGAGGCGCTCACCGGGGCTGCGGCCTTTGACTATCTGACGCGTGAAGCTGGCCGGATGGCTGAGGTTGCCGGATCTCTCAAGGCGCAATCGGGCGAGGTCATGGACCGGCTGAAGGCGCTGATGGACGAACGCCGCGCGTTGCAGAACGAGATCGCCAACCTCAAGCAGCAGATCGCCATGGGCGGCGGTGCGGGCGGTGGCGCCGAAACCAAGGAGATCGGCGGCAAGACCTTTGTCGGCCAAGCGCTGCAAGGGGTGTCGGGCAAGGATCTGCGCGGTCTGATTGATGCGCATAAGCAGAAAATCGGCTCCGGCGTGATCCTGCTGATCGCCGAAGATGACGGCAAGGTTGCCGTTGCGGCTGGGGTGACCGATGATCTGACCGGCGAGATCTCCGCCGTTGATGTGCTGCGGGCCGCTGTGCCTGCGGTTGGCGGCAAGGGCGGCGGTGGACGACCGGATATGGCGCAGGGTGGTGGCAAGGATTTTGCCGGTGCCGAAGAGGCGATCAAAGCCGCCGAAGCGCTCCTTGCTGGCTGACCATTTGGTCAAAAATCACTTGGTCTTTTCGGCAAATGCCTTAGGGTGCCGGAAAGACCATTCTGACGGGAGACCCAAATGCCTGCACTCTGGATTGCACATGTGACAGTGACCGACGCGGAGGCCTATGGAAAATACGCCGAGCTTGCCGGTCCGGCGATCGCCAAACATGGCGGTACATTTATCGCGCGCGGCGGACGGTTTGTTCAGCTTGAGGGCAAGGAGCGGCCGCGCAATGTGGTGGCGAAATTCGCCAGCGTTGATGCTGCGGTGGCGTGCTACAACAGCCCTGAATATCAGGAGGCGCTGAGCCACGCGCGTGACGCATCCGAACGCGAGCTGATGGTCGTCGAGACCAGCGAATAGCGGATCATTCCAGCACTATTGCAAGATAAGGCGCCGTTTGGCGCCTTTTTCTTTGCGTCTCTGGGGTGTCTGACAGGTATATGGAATGCACGTTCCTCTTCCGTCAGGAAAACACAAAAAAGGCCGCCAATTCGGCGGCCTTTTGTAGATTTGTAGCGACTACTGGTTCGCTTTGGCCATCCGCTTGCGCTCATGCGGGTCCAGATAGCGTTTGCGCAGACGCACGGAGCGCGGTGTGACCTCGACCAGCTCGTCGTCGTTGATATAGGCAATGGCCTCTTCCAGCGAGAGCGTGATCGGCGTGGTCAGGCGGACCGCTTCATCGGTGCCGGAGGCGCGCACGTTGGTCAGCTTCTTGCCTTTGAGCGGGTTCACTTCCAGATCGTTTTCGCGGCTGTGCTCGCCAATGATCATGCCGGTGTAGACATCTGCCTGCGCGCCGATGAACATCTTGCCGCGCTCTTCGAGGTTCCACAGCGCATAGGCCACGGATTGGCCGTTCTCCATGGAGATCAGCACCCCGGCACGACGGCCCGGAATGGAGCCCTTATGCGGGGTCCAGCCGTGGAACACGCGGTTCAGAACGCCGGTGCCACGGGTGTCGGTCAGGAATTCGCCGTGATAGCCGATCAGGCCGCGCGACGGAACATGCGCGATGATCCGCGTTTTGCCGACACCGGCCGGTTTCATCTCGACCAGCTCGCCCTTGCGGTTGCCGGTGAGTTTTTCAATCACCACGCCGGAGTATTCGTCATCAACGTCGATGGTGGCTTCTTCGACCGGCTCCAGACGCTGGCCGTTTTCTTCCTTGAACAGAACCTGCGGACGGGAGATCGACAGTTCGAACCCTTCGCGGCGCATGTTCTCGATCAAAACGCCCATCTGGAGTTCGCCACGACCTGCAACCTCGAAGGCTTCGCCGCCGGGGGTGTCGCTGACCTGGATGGCCACGTTCAGCTCTGCTTCTTTCATCAGGCGATCACGGATGACGCGGGACTGAACCTTTTTGCCGTCACGACCCGCCAGCGGGCTGTCGTTGATGCCAAAGGTCACGGTGATGGTGGGCGGATCGATCGGCTGAGCGGGCAGGGCCTCGTTGACCGAAGTATCAACCAGCGAATCCGCAACGGTGGCTTTGGTCATGCCGGCAACGGTGACGATATCGCCCGCTTCAGCCAGATCGATCGGTTGCTGCGCCAGACCACGGAAGGCCATGATCTTGGTGGCGCGGAAGTTTTCGATCAGCGCGCCATCGCGGCTCAGCGCCTTGATGCTTTCGCCGACTTTCAGCGTGCCGCTTTCGACGCGACCAGTCAGGATGCGGCCCATGAAGGGATCCGCGCCCAGCGTGGTCGCCAGCATGCGGAAGGGTTCTTCCTTATGGGCGATCTGCTTGGGGGCGGGGACGTGTTTGACCACCAGATCGAACAGCGCAGAGAGGTCCTTGCGCGGGCCGTCCAGCTCCATATCGGCCCAGCCGGAGCGACCGGAGGCATACATGGAGGGGAAATCGAGCTGATCATCGTCGGCGCCGAGGTTGGCAAAGAGGTCGAAACATTCGTCCAGCGCGCGGTCCGGCTCGGCGTCGGGTTTATCGACCTTGTTCAGCACCACGATGGGGCGCAGACCCAGGGCCAGCGCCTTGGAGGTCACGAATTTGGTTTGCGGCATCGGCCCTTCGGCGGCGTCCACCAGCAGCACAACACCGTCAACCATGGACAGAATCCGCTCCACTTCGCCGCCAAAGTCGGCGTGGCCGGGGGTGTCCACGATGTTGATCCGGGTGCCGTTCCATTCCACCGAAGTACATTTGGCGAGAATGGTAATGCCGCGTTCGCGTTCCAGGTCGTTGGAATCCATGGCACGTTCTGCCACGGCCTGGTTTTCGCGGAAGGCGCCGGATTGTTTCAGAAGCTCGTCAACCAGTGTGGTTTTGCCGTGGTCAACGTGCGCGATGATCGCAATATTGCGCAGGTCCATAAGGTATGCCTTTGATTGGGGTTGCCGCGCGAATAGCGCGATACTGGCCCGATGGCCAGTAGAAAAGACAAATCCGCGTGTTTCATATGCTGCGATGCCGCAAAGCGCACAGTCTCTCGCGGCGGATCGGGTCGGTTTCGTCTGGATCGGCGTCAGATCCTGTTTTGCGCCGTGAACCAGGGCAGCAGCTGCGCGCGCAGATGGTCCCAGACCGCGGGCACGCCGAGGGCGACCTTGGCCCCAACCCGGGTTTCGAGTTGGGACAGGGTGACGTCATATTCGACCCAGCTGCCGCCGCCGGTCGCCATATTCAACAGAACCGGCTGCACCCGATCCACCGATTTGGCGTAAATGGCGTCCGGGCTTTGCGCGGCTTCAAACTCCTGCCAGGTCCTCAGGCAGGCGTCGGCCTGATCGTCGGGCAGCAGGCCAAAGATCCGCCGCGCGGCAGAGAGTTCGGCCGCCTCAATGCGCGCAAGCGCGGCGGCGTCGAGTGCGCTGTGGATTGGCACATCGCCCGCGTCGATTTCAACAAGGTCATGCAGCAATAACATGATAAGCACGCGATCCAGCTTGATATCGGTGTTGCTATGCCCGGACAGGATCCAGGCGTATATCATGATGTGCCAGCTGTGTTCGGCGGAATTCTCATGACGGATGCCCGATGCGATCCGCGAAGCCCTGAGAATGGTCTTGAGCCGATCCGCCTCGGAGAGGAAAGCGAGGCGGGCGGCAAACATCGGATCCTCAATTGCCTCGCCCTTCAGCAACTGCTTGGCCGCGCGATACGCCTCGGGGAAGCGGTCCTGCAAGCTTGTCGCGCGCCCGGTGGTCAGGTTTTCCTTGACCACGCGCAGATGGTCCGCCGGAGGCACAGGCGCGCAAAGCGTCTGGAAGATCGGCTGGCAGTAATCCAACGCTTTTGCAAAGCGGGCATCGGCGCTTTGGGCGGCTTCGAACTCCTGCCAGATGGCGCTGAGCTCCTGCGCCTGAGGGAGGGGAAGCAGGCCGAAAATCCGCCGCTGTGCGCGTTCTTCTGCCCGTGCGACGGCCTCCCAATCCGTGGGTTCGTCGATGGGATGGTCGCCTACGTCGATTTCCACGATATCATGCAGCAGCAACATCTGGATAACGCGCGTGAGGCTGACGGCTTCGGGCGCATAGGGTGCAAAGGCCAGCGCATAGAGCGCCAGATGCCAGGAATGTTCTGCGGAGTTTTCAACCCGGCTGCCGTCCAGCAACAGGTTCTGACGATCCACCTCGCGCAGCCTTTCGATTTGAGAGAGAAAGTCGAACTGCTGCGTCAGGGTGTCGGTCGTCATCGTTGGTTTTGAGCCTCTGCTTCGAGTGCAGCCTTGGCATCCGCCAGGCGTTTGTTGAGAAACTCGCGTGCCTTGCGCTCGGCCAGTCGCACGCGGATCTCTGTCAGGAAGGCTTCTTCCAGAGATTGGGAGGCCGCCCCGAGGACTTGGGCAACCTCCATATAGATGCGGTCCTCATTGAGAACGTCCTGGATTTTTAACGTGTCCTCCGCCAGCTTTTCAGCCAGCTTATCCAGTCCTGCCATTAGCGCGAGGTCTCTGTCAGGCGGCGTTTCACATAATCGGAAACGGTGCCGATCATCGTGTCCATATGCTGATCTTGGAAGAAATGGTCAGCGCCTTCCACCTCGGTATGGGTGATGGTGATGCCCTTTTGCTCGTGCAGCTTGTTGACCAGACCAACGGTATCGGCGGGCGGTGCGACGCGATCCGCGGTGCCGTTGATGATCAGACCCGAAGACGGGCAGGGCGCGAGGAAGGAGAAATCATACATATTGGCCGGCGGTGCGACCGAGATGAAACCGGTGATCTCTGGGCGGCGCATCAACAGCTGCATGCCGATCCAGGCGCCAAAGGAGAAGCCCGCAACCCAGCAATGCTTGGAGTTGTTGTTCATCGACTGGAGGTAATCCAGCGCCGAGGCCGCATCGGACAATTCGCCCACGCCCTGATCATATTCGCCCTGCGAGCGACCGACGCCGCGGAAGTTGAACCGCAGGACCGTGAAACCCATATTATAGAACGCATAGTGGAGGTTATAGACCACCTTGTTGTTCATGGTGCCGCCAAATTGAGGATGCGGATGCAACACGATCGCGATCGGCGCGTCCCTTTCCTTTTGCGGGTGATAACGGCCTTCCAGGCGTCCTTCGGGTCCGGGGAAAATGACCTCAGGCATGGGGGGATGGATCCTATTCTCTTTTTGGCGCGGATGCAGAAGACAAATACTTGACGAATTTTCTCCGGCACCTTAGAACTATTCTAAAGAGGCGCAGGTGGACACCAGCACCTTGTCAAGCTGAGATACGCATTGACAGGGGTATCGTCAATCATTTGCTGCGTTTTCGCGAGAGGGTGAGCAAATGAAGCTATCAACCAAGGGACGGTATGCGATGGTGGCGCTGGCTGATATCGCGCTTCAACCCGCTGACGGGCTGGTCGTGCTTGCCGATATTTCCAAGCGTCAGGATATTTCCTTGCCCTATCTGGAACAGCTTTTTGTCAAGCTGCGCCGCGCGGGGCTGGTGGCGTCTGTGCGTGGTCCGGGCGGTGGATACCGTCTGGCGCGTCCCACGTCGGAAATTCGCGTGGTCGAGATCCTGTCGGCGGTGGATGAAACCGTGGATGCAATGCACAAGGGGGCCGGGGTCTCCGGCGGGTCTTGTGGCAGCCGCGCGCAATCGCTGACCAATCGCCTTTGGGAAGGACTCAGCGCCCATGTCTATGTTTTCCTTCATCAAACGCGGCTTTCGGATGTGATCGAAAATGATCTGGCGCCTTGTCCGGCGGTTCCGAACCTGTTTGCTGTGGTGGACGAGTAATGCCGTTTGCGCCGGCCAACGGACAGTGTAAAAGATGCATCCATGACCCGTGTTTATCTCGATCATAACGCCACATCCCCGCTGCGCCCAGAGGCGCGCGCGGCGATGATTGCGGCGATGGATATCTGCGGTAATCCCTCGTCCGTGCATGCCGAAGGTCGCGCCGCCAAGGCCGCGGTGGAGCGTGCCCGGGCGCAGGTCGCGGCTGCCTTTGGTGCGGATGGGGCGGATGTGGTCTTTACCTCGGGCTCAACCGAGGGGGCGGCGTTAGCGTTGGCCGGGCGTGACTTGCATGGTGCTGTGGTTGAACATGATGCCGTAAGGGCCGGAATTATCGAAGATCTTTCGGTTGATACGCTGGGGCGCGTCACGGTAACGGATGCGGCCAGGAGCTGCGTTCAGCTGGCTAATTCGGAAACCGGTGTCATTCAGGACCTGCCCGAAGGCTTGGCGGTGACGGATGCCACGCAGGCCTTTGGCAAGCTGCCGGTGGCGTTTAACTGGATGGGCGCGACCATGGCGCTGATCTCGGCGCATAAGCTCGGCGGACCCAAGGGGGTCGGCGCGGTTGTGTTGAAGCGCGGCACAGAGCTTGCGGCGCAGATCCGCGGTGGTGGTCAGGAAATGGGGCGGCGCTCCGGGACGGAAAATGTCATTGGAATCGTAGGGTTCGGCGCCGCAGCTGAAGCAGCGGCCAGGGATCTTGACGCAGGTCTCTGGGATCGGGTTGCAGCGCTGCGGGACCTGATGGAGAAGAGCATCGAGGCCGCGTGCCCCGAGACGATTTTTGTGGGCAAGGGCGCGCGCCGCCTGCCCAATACCTCTTGTTTTGCCACGCCCGGATGGAAGGGCGAAACGCAGGTGATGCAGATGGATCTGGCCGGTTTCGCGATCAGCGCGGGCAGTGCCTGTTCCAGTGGCAAGGTGCGCGCCAGCGCGGTTCTGACCGCGATGGGATTTGACGAGATGACGGCCCAGGGTGCGATCCGCGTATCGCTCGGGCCGCAAACAACAGAAACGGATGTGCTGCGCTTCACCGAAGCATGGTGCGCCAAACAGAAGAAACATCGCGCCCGCTCGGCGTGAGTTCAGGAGAAGAAAATGGCCGCTCTGGACCAATTCGAAGCAAAGGAAGGCGTTGATCAGGAAACGGTGGATGCCGTTCGCGATGTCAGCACCTATAAATACGGCTGGAACACCGATATCGAGATGGAATACGCCCCCAAAGGCGTGAACCCGGATATCGTGCGGCTGATCTCGAGCAAGAACGAAGAGCCCGAGTGGATGACCGAATGGCGCCTGCAAGCCTTTGAGCGCTGGACCGGCATGAAAGAGCCGAACTGGGCGATGGTGAACTATCCCGAGATCGACTTTCAGGACCAGTATTATTATGCCCGCCCCAAGAGCATGGAAGTGAAGCCGAAGTCGCTGGATGAGGTCGATCCCAAGCTGCTCGATACATATGCTAAGCTCGGTATCCCGTTGAAAGAACAAATGATTCTTGCGGGCGTAGAGGGTGCCGAAGAGGCCCAGACCGAAGAGCGCAAAGTTGCCGTGGATGCTGTATTTGACTCGGTTTCCGTCGGCACCACCTTTCAGGCCGAGCTGAAAAAAGCGGGCGTGATTTTCTGTTCCATCTCGGAAGCGATCCGCGAACATCCCGAGCTGGTCAAGAAATACCTCGGCACCGTTGTGCCCGCGTCTGACAACTTCTATGCGACGCTGAACTCGGCCGTGTTCTCTGATGGCTCCTTCGTTTATGTGCCGCCGGGCGTGCGCTGCCCGATGGAGCTGAGCACCTATTTCCGCATCAACGCGGAAAACACCGGTCAGTTCGAACGCACGCTGATTATTGCCGATAAAGGCAGTTATGTCAGCTACCTGGAAGGCTGTACCGCGCCGCAACGCGACACCGCGCAGCTGCATGCCGCCGTAGTCGAGATCATCATAGAAGAAGATGCCGAGGTGAAATACTCCACCGTTCAGAACTGGTATCCCGGTGATGAAAACGGCAAGGGCGGCATCTATAACTTCGTGACCAAACGTGCCGATTGCCGGGGCGACCGCGCCAAGGTGATGTGGACGCAAGTCGAAACCGGCTCTGCCGTGACCTGGAAATATCCCTCCTGCATCCTGCGTGGCAACGAGAGCCAGGGCGAATTCTACTCGATCGCCATCGCCAACAATATGCAACAGGCCGACACCGGCACCAAGATGATCCATCTCGGCAAGAATACCAAGTCGCGCATCGTCTCCAAGGGGATTTCGGCCGGCAAGGCGCAGAACACCTATCGTGGCCTTGTGTCGATGCACCCCAAAGCGAAGAATTCGCGCAACTATACCCAATGCGACAGCTTGCTGATCGGCGATAAATGCGGCGCGCACACGGTGCCCTATATCGAGGTGAAGAACAATTCCTCCCGCGTGGAACATGAGGCGACCACCTCCAAGGTGGACGACGATCAATTGTTCTACTGCCGCCAGCGTGGCATGGACGAGGAAGAGGCGGTCGCTCTGGTGGTGAACGGCTTCTGCAAGGACGTGCTGCAAGCGCTGCCGATGGAGTTCGCGATGGAAGCCCAGCAGCTCGTTGCGATTTCGCTGGAAGGTTCTGTGGGCTAATGGCAGGCCCCTGGCAAAAACGCAAAGGAGACACGCCCATGATCATCACCACAACGAATACCGTCGAAGGCTATCAGATCGCCGACTACAAAGGCATCGTCGTGGGCGAGGCGATCATGGGGGCGAATGTGGTCCGCGATGTTTTTGCCTCCATCACCGATATCGTCGGTGGCCGCTCCGGCGCCTATGAAAGCAAGCTGCAAGATGCCCGCGAAACCGCGCTGCACGAGCTCGAAGAGCGCGCCCGCGCGCTCGGGGCCAATGCGGTGGTTGGCGTGGATCTGGATTACGAGGTTGTCGGCCAGTCGATGCTGATGGTCTCCGCCAGCGGCACCGCCGTGGTGATCGGTTAGGATATTCGCCCTTCGGGGCAAAGGAACATGGGGCAGCTGCTCCACTAGATATGAGACGAGGAAAAAATGCTCGAAATCAAAAACCTGCACGTGAAACTTGAAGATGAGGACAAGCAGATCCTCAAGGGTGTGAACCTGACTGTCGAGGCTGGCAAGGTGCATGCGATCATGGGGCCGAACGGCTCTGGCAAATCGACCCTGTCCTATGTGCTCTCGGGCAAGGATGGTTATGAGGTCACCGAAGGCTCCGCAACGCTGGGTGGCGAGGAGCTGCTGGAGCTGGAACCCGAAGAGCGCGCAGCACTTGGTATCTTCCTGGCGTTCCAATACCCGGTCGAAATCCCCGGCGTTGGCAATATGACCTTCCTGCGCACCGCGGTGAATTCGCAGCGCAAGGCACGTGGCGAGGAAGAACTCTCTGCCTCCGACTTCCTGAAAGTGGTGCGTGAAAAGGCCAAGACGCTGAAAATCGACGCCGAGATGCTGAAGCGCCCGGTCAATGTCGGTTTCTCCGGCGGCGAGAAGAAGCGCAACGAGATCCTGCAAATGGCGATGCTGGAACCCAAAATGTGCATCCTGGACGAGACCGACTCCGGCCTTGATGTGGATGCGATGAAACTGGTCGCCGATGGCGTGAATGCGCTGCGCGATGAGGGCCGCGGCTTCCTGGTGATCACCCACTACCAGCGTCTGCTGGACCATATCAAACCCGACGTCGTGCACATCATGGCCAACGGCCGGATCATCAAGACCGGCGGCCCCGAGCTGGCGCTTGAGGTCGAGCACAACGGCTATGCAGATATTCTCACCGAGGTGGCATAATGGCGCTTCCCGAGTTGAAACAAACCACGACAGAGGCGCGACTGGCCTCTGTTACTCTGCCCGAAGGTGGCTGCCTGGAGCCCGCACGCCGTGCCGCGTTGTCGCGCGTGCAGGGCATGGGCCTGCCGGATCGTCGGGATGAATATTGGAAATACACCCGCCCGGACACGCTGATCTCGGTCGATGTGACCAAGGCGGCAGTGTTCGAAACCGATGAAACGCCGGCCTTCAGCGAGTTTGATCGTCTTCAGATCGTCTTTGTTGATGGTGTCTTTGATGCCGAGGCGTCGGATGATCTGTCACTTGAAGGGGTCAGCATTGAGCGGCTCGCCGATGTGCAGGGCAAAGATATCCATTGGGTCAAAGACCTGTACGGCGTTCTTGAAGCGCGTGGACAGACCCCGGTGGAGCGTCCCCTTGCGGCGTTCAACACCGCATTTGCAACTGATGGTGTTGTGATCCATGTGACCGGCACGCCCTCAAAACCGATCAATCTGACCTATCGGCACGCGAATGACAGCTCTGATGCGATCCTGCATCACGTGATCAAGGTGGACAGCGGCGCCGAGGCGACAATCCTGGAAAACGGACCGGCCGCTGCGCGCTTTAACAAGGTGATGGAAATCGACATCGCCGACAAGGGGACCTTGCATCTGCTGCGCGCTCAGGGTCGTGATCACGAACGTCGCGCTGCGACGCATCTCTTTGCGCACCTGGGCGAGGAGTCGGCATTCAAGAGTTTCACCCTGACGGTCAATGGCGTTCTCACCCGCAACGAGGCGGTGGTCGAGTTCACCGGCGACAATGCCATGGCCCATGTGGCTGGCGCCTGCGTCGGGGACGGGGACTTCCATCATGATGACACGGTTTTCATCACCCATGACGCGGTGAATTGTGAAAGCCGTCAGGTTTTCAAGAAGGTGCTGCGCAACGGGGCGACGGGCGTTTTTCAGGGCAAGATCCTGGTGAAGGAAGGCGCGCAAAAGACTGACGGATATCAAATTTCTCAGTCTTTGCTGCTGGACGACGACAGCCAGTTCCTGGCCAAGCCAGAGCTCGAAATCTATGCCGACGACGTGGCCTGCTCGCATGGCTCCACCTCTGGTGCGATTGACGAGGACGGGCTCTTCTACCTGCGCTCTCGTGGCGTTCCGATTGGCGAGGCCACCGATCTGATGACGCTGGCTTTCCTTGCCGAAGCGGTGGAGGAAATCGACGACAGCGAGATCGCAGCCAGCATCAACGACCGCCTTTACGGCTGGCTCGCCCGTCGGCGCTGAGGTCAGCATGGCTGTGACCACAGACATCACGGCGACCTATCGGGGGCCGCGCAAGGTGATTGCGCGGCTTCTTGCCATGGGCCAACGTGAAGATCGTTTTTTGGCTTTTGTCATGGTGGGTTGCGCGCTGATGTTCATCGCGCAAATGCCGCGTCTGTCGCGCGAGGCCTATCTCAGCGGACAAGAGCTGAACATGCTTCTTGGCGGTGCGCTCCTGGGGATCGTCGTGATTGCTCCGTTGGCGCTTTATGCCTTGGCCTTTATTTCACATCTGATCATCCGCGTTTTGGGCGGGCAGGGCGAAGGCTTCCGGGCCCGGTTAGCGCTGTTCTGGGCCTTCCTCGCGGCAACGCCGCTGTTGCTTCTCTACGGTTTGGTGGCTGGCTTTATCGGTGCCAGTCCTGCGCTGAATGCGGTTGGCATCCTCTGGGTTGCGGTGTTCCTCTGGTTCTGGGTCTCCGGTATTCTTGAGGCCTACTGGGGAAAAAGCTGATGGATTTCAAATCGCTCGCCGTCGAGACGCTCACCAGCCC
The DNA here is from genome assembly GCF_011806385.1 of Phaeobacter sp. HF9A. Classification (GTDB taxonomy): domain Bacteria; phylum Pseudomonadota; class Alphaproteobacteria; order Rhodobacterales; family Rhodobacteraceae; genus Epibacterium. The sequence goes on from NZ_JAATOX010000007.1 coordinate 52,475, forward strand.
GGCACATGCCGCGCGCAAGTTTCTGGCGCTCAACCTCAGCGCAGATGTGATCTGGAGCGCCTTTGCATTGAATATCGTGCTTGGCGTGTTGATTTACGCCGGGCAGGGCTTCTTGTTGGGCATCCCTGACAATGCGCTGTTTCCGGGCTTGAGCCCAAAGTTGTTCGGGCTTTTTCTGATCGGCGGGCAACTTATCTATACTTTTGCCTGCATCCTGATCGGCAATCGTCTTGGCGGGCACGCGGCTTTCTTGCCGCTGTTTGCCGCTCTGACTTGGCTAGGGCTTGTAAAGAACGTCGTCGAAGCTGTTGCCTTTGCTCTTCTTTTCCTAATGCCGCCTCTGGCCATCCTGCTCAATCTGGTGACGCTGTGCTATGGTCTCTATGTGCTCGCGCATTTCTCCAAAGAAAGCTTTGGCTTCACCTCACTGGCGCGCGCGCTTGGGGTTGTCGTTCTGGCCGGTCTTGCAAGTATGACCGCCTTGATGTTCCTGATGGGTCCCTTCGTGCCCACGCTACTGGAGACGTCCAATGTATGATGTCGAAAAAATCCGCTCTGACTTTCCGATCCTGGCGCGCGAGGTCAACGGCAAGCCGCTGACCTATCTTGACAATGGCGCCTCAGCGCAGAAACCGCAGGTGGTGATTGATGCGATCACCAAAGCCTACGCAGAGGAATATTCTAACGTTCACCGTGGCTTGCACTATCTTTCTAACCTTGCGACCGAGAAATACGAAGGCGTGCGCGGCATCATCGCACGTTTCTTGAATGCCGGGCATGAGGATCACATCATCCTGAATTCCGGCACTACCGAGGGCATCAACATGGTGGCCTATGCCTGGGCGATGCCGCAGCTAAGGGCCGGGGATGAGATCATCCTTTCGGTGATGGAGCATCACGCCAATATCGTACCTTGGCATTTCCTGCGTGAACGTCAGGGAGTGGTGCTGAAATGGATTGATTGCGAGCCAGACGGCAGCCTTGATCCCCAAAAAGTTCTGGAGGCGATCGGCCCGCGCACGAAACTGATCGCGGTTACTCATTGTTCCAACGTCTTGGGCACCGTTGTTGATGTGAAAGAGATCTGCCGTGGCGCCCAGGACAAAGGCGTTCCGGTGCTGGTGGATGGCTCACAAGGCGCGGTTCACATGCCGGTGGATGTGCAGGATATCGGTTGCGACTTCTATGCGATCACCGGGCACAAGCTCTATGGTCCGTCAGGCTCCGGTGCGATCTATGTGCGACCTGAGCGGATGGCGGAGATGCAACCGTTTCTTGGCGGTGGTGACATGATCAAGGAGGTCAGCAAGGACAGCGTGATCTACAATGATCCGCCGATGAAGTTTGAGGCCGGAACGCCCGGGATCGTGCAGACCATCGGGCTCGGCGTTGCGCTGGACTATATGATGGAGATCGGCATGGCGCAGATCGCCGCACATGAAGCGGATCTGCATGACTATGCGTCGGAGCGGTTCAAGGGGCTGAACTGGTTGAACATCCAGGGCCATGCACCCGGCAAAGCCGCGATCTTCAGCCTGACGCTGGATGGTGCCGCGCATGCGCATGACATCTCGACCATTCTCGACAAGAAAGGCGTTGCAGTGCGCGCCGGTCATCACTGTGCGGGGCCGTTGATGGATCATCTCGGCGTGACCGCGACATGCCGTGCATCCTTTGGCATGTATAACACCAAGGCGGAAGTTGATCGCCTGATCGACGCGCTTGAACTCGCGCATGAGCTTTTTGCCTAAGCCATTTGTGGCTTAGGTGACGGAAAAGCATGGCATGGGCTCCAGTCCTGTGCAACTGTAATATTTACATAATACTGATTATGGGATGAAGATTGGAGCCTGGGTGGATTCACATCCGAAGTGCAAATTCTGTATCAAAACAGAATGTTGCATGGAGGATAGCGGATGGGACGTTGCTACCCTCACCTGAGTTTGGAAGACCGGCGGAAGCTTGCCAAGTGGCGTGAAGCGAGAATGCCGATCTCGGAGATTGCAGATCGGCTGGGCCGCGCGCCGTCCACGATCTACCGGGAACTGAAGCGCAACTTCTTTGACGACAAGGAATTGCCGGAGCTGAACGGCTACTACGCACTGAATGCGCAGGACATGTATGAGAAACGCCGCGCCATTCATCGCAAGATGATCGTGCATCCCGAACTCAAGGCCGCCGTCTAAGATCGGCTCAAGGCTGGATGGTCACCGGAGCAGATCGCAGGTCGTATGCGGCTCGAACGCCATCCGATCCGCGTGAGCCATGAGACGATCTACCGTTTCGCCTATTCCAAGGACGGTCGTGACGCGCAATTCTATCGTCTTCTTCCCGAGCATCGCAGGCGCCGCAGGCCGCGCGGACATCGCAAACACAACCGAACGCATATCTTGGATATTCAAAGCCTGTCACACAGACCAGAGCGCATCGCGGACGGCGTCGAGTTCGGCCACTGGGAACGCGATTTGATGATGTTCCGCAAAGAGTATGGGAAGGTGAACGTAACGTCGCTGGTCGAACGCGTCAGCCGCTATGCCGTGGTGATGCGCAACGAGGATCGCCGGTCCAAACCGATCATGGAGGCGTTGATCCAGGGCCTAGCTCCCCTGCCCGCCGACGCACGCCAGTCGATCACCTTTGACCGAGGCACCGAGTTTTCGGCCTGGGGGCACCTGACGGCTGGCGTCGGTGCGGACGCGTGGTTCTGTGATCCACAAGCGCCGTACCAGAAAGGCACGATTGAAAACACGAACAACAGGCTGCGGCGTTATCTGCCCCGATCAACTGAGCCGACGGCGCTGACAAATCGATATTTGAGGTCGATTTGCCACCGCCTTAACTCCACACCACGGAAATGCCTCGGCTACCGCACACCAGCCGAAGTCTTCGAGAGCGGGCTGATGGAAATCCAGAACCGGCTGAGGTAAAACAGAAAAGCAGAAATTGCGCTTCAGCGTGAGTTCACACAGAAATGCCAGGGTGCCGTGCATGCCCTTTGCTCAATCTCTCACACCTCAAAGATCATGACCCGGCGGCTTGCGGATGGGTCTTGAGTGCTGAGAGCTGCTTTGGAGCGTTCCATCGGAAGGCTCTGAGCGTGATCGCTGTATCGCGACTTGCGATATCGCAAGTCTACCTTCTATTTTCTTGGCGTTGGCTTGCATGCATGCTGTGCTTGTTAACCCGATATCGGGCGCATTTTGCCCCAGGGTTTCAGGGTACTTTGCAAAATCACCTGAGTTCGGCGCGATATACGGGTCAAATGGTAGATCTGCATTTGTGCAAACCAATGGCTGAGATGCCGTGTTGAATCAAGAGAGTGCGCAAAGCTATACTGTGGCAGTTTACTAGTGTTAGTCGCAATGCTTAGAACCGCGTAGTTTTCGAAGCCTCTGTTAGGAATGCCGTTAAGATCTCGATGTTGACAGAGTTCGCGCGTCCCTTGTTTTTGTTCTGGTGTCCCCGCAAAATGAACGCTTTTGCAAAATCGCAACGAAGGTTTTGCAGGAATGCGTCGCGTTAAGGGATTGAGCGGTAGAAAAGGTCGCTCTGAACTGTGCCCATCTGGCGATATCCTGAGAAAATCATTGTGATTTTGCAGGTCTATGAGAATTGAATCGACGCATAACCTGCAAAAATGCAAATTTGGGAGGCTTTGATCCGTTGGAAACACAATGAAACGGCCCCGCATGCGGGGCCGTTCAATCGTCAAATAAGTCACTGGGAAGTTAGCCGAGCGCGTAGCCTGCGCCGCGGACCGTGCGAACCGGATCATTGCCGCCGTGCTGGGTCAGCGCCTTGCGCAGGCGCCCGATATGAACATCCACCGTGCGGGTATCGACATAGATATCGCGGCCCCAGACCCGATCCAGGAGCTGCTCGCGGCTCCAGACCCGGCCGGGTTTTTCCATGAAGGTGGACAACAGACGAAACTCTGTCGGGCCGAGTTTCAGCGAATGCTCCGCGCGGCTGACCTTGTGGGTCTCGGAATCCAGAATGATGTCGTCGAATTCCAGCCGCATCCCCACCGTGGCGGGCCGGACGCGGCGCAGCTGGGTGCGCACCCGCGCCATCAGCTCAATCACCGAATAGGGTTTGACCACATAGTCATCGGCGCCGGTTTCTAGGCCGCGGACCTTGTCCACCTCCTCTGACCGGGCCGAGAGCATGATAATCGGAATGCCCCGGGTTTCGGTGCGGGTCTTCAGGCGTCGGCAGACTTCGATCCCGGTAAGATTGGGCATCATCCAGTCCAGAACGATGATATCTGGCATGTCCTCATCCACGAGGAGCAGCGCCTCTTCGCCGTTCTCGGCCTTGATCACCCGGAACCCATCGGCTTCGAGATTATAGGACAGCACTTCGCGCTGCGCCAGTTCGTCCTCGACGACCAGAACTGTTGGCTGATCGGCTGCCATGTCTTAGATCCCCTGCGCCGTGGTCGAGGTGGTGTCCGCCTTGGCGCGGTCCTCGTCGGGTTTGTCGCCGGTCACCAGATAGATCACCTGCTCGGCGATCGACGTGACATGATCGCCCATGCGTTCCACGTTTTTTGCGATGAAATGCAGATGCATACAGGGCGAGATGTTGCGCGGATCTTCCATCATATGGGTCAGGAATTCGCGGAACAGCGCGTTGTACATCTGGTCAACATCGCGGTCGCGTTCGATGATGACCTGTGCCAGCTCGGCGTCGCGCTGGATGTAGCTGTCAAGCGCGTCCTTGAGCATCAGTTCCACCTCACGCGCCATGCGACGCACAGCGGCGGCGCTGTCAGCGACGGCCGGGCTCTGAGCCAGAACGCTGGTCCGCTTGGCCATGTTCTTGGCGTAGTCGCCGATGCGTTCCAGGTTGCCGGAGATCTTGATCACGCTGAGGATCACCCGCAGATCCACCGCTGCCGGAGCGCGAATGGCGATGACGCGGGCGGCGTCTTCGTTGATCAGCTCTTCGAGGCCGTCAATCGCGAGGTCATCCTTGATGACCCGTGCGGCCAGTTCCTCGTCGCGGGTTTCCAGGGCTCGGGCGGCGTCCTTGATGGAGGCTTCGACCAGCCCGCCCATCTTCATGATACGGGCCTGGATGCCCTCCAGATCCCGGTCAAAGGCGGATGCAATATGTTGTTCTTCCATGAGACTTTCTCTCTGCCTTAGCCGATACGGCCGGTGATGTAGCTTTCGGTGCGCGGATCTTCGGGATTGGTGAAGATGTGACCAGTGGGTCCGAATTCCACAAGATTGCCAAGGTGGAAAAAGGCGGTTTTCTGGCTGACCCGGGCGGCCTGCTGCATCGAGTGGGTCACGATCACCACCGAGTAGCTCTTGCGCAGCTCGTCAATCAGCTCTTCCACCTGGGCGGTGGCGATGGGGTCCAGCGCCGAACAGGGTTCGTCCATCAGCAGCACTTCGGGCTCGGTTGCGACAGCGCGGGCGATGCACAGACGCTGCTGCTGGCCCCCCGACAGACCGGTTCCGGGCTTGTCGAGACGGTCTTTGACCTCGTCCCAGATTGCGCCGCGGCGCAGGGATTTTTCAACGATTTCATCGAGTTCTGCCTTGTTCTTGGCAAGCCCGTGAATGCGCGGCCCATAGGCGACATTGTCATAGATCGACTTCGGGAACGGGTTCGGTTTCTGAAACACCATGCCAACCTGCGCACGCAGCTGCACGGGGTCGACGCGCTTGTCGTAGATGTCCTCGCCGTCGAGCAGGATATCCCCGGTCACCCGGCAGATGTCGATGGTGTCGTTCATCCGGTTGAGGCAGCGCAGGAATGTGGATTTGCCGCAGCCGGAGGGACCGATAAAGGCGGTCACGGTCTTGTCTTCGATCTCGACGTTGACGTCTTTGATCGCGTGGGCCTCGCCATAGTAGACGTTGACGTCCTTTGCGGCGATCTTGATGCTTTGAGTTTCCACGGTGTTATCCACTACTGTCATATCGTTCATGTCAATTGCCCTTCTTACCAGCGGCGTTCAAAGCGGCGGCGCAAGATCACGGCCAGGGTGTTCATGGTGATCAGGAAGACCAACAGGATGATGATACCGCCCCAGGCGCGTTCGTAAAATGCCGGGTCGGCGCGTTTTGCCCATTCATAGATCTGGGCGGGCATGGCGGAGTTCGGATCCAAGAGGCCTGAGGCGACGCTGTCGGGCGCGTTGGAGGCGATGAAGCCCACCATGCCGATCAGCAGGAGCGGCGCGGTTTCACCAAGCGCCTGGGCCAGGCCGATGATGGTGCCGGTCAGGATCCCCGGTGCGGCCAGCGGCAGCACGTGATGGAACACCGCTTGCATTTTCGAGGCCCCTACCCCCAGCGCTGCATCGCGGATCGACGGCGGAACCGCCTTCAGCGAGGCCCGGGTGGAGATGATGATGGTCGGCAGCGTCATCAGTGTCAGCACCAGTCCGCCCACCAGCGGCGCCGAGGTCGGAAGATGCATATAGTTGATGAAGACCGCAAGCCCGAGGATACCAAAGACGATCGACGGAACCGCCGCGAGGTTGGCAATATTGACCTCAATAATGTCGGTCAGCCAATTCTGCGGTGCGAATTCCTCCAGGTAGATGGAAGCAGCAACGCCGATCGGTAGCGCCAGTGCCAGAACCACCAGCATCATGAAGAGCGATCCCACCATGGAGACCCCCATGCCGGCGGCTTCGGGGCGCGCATCAGAGGCGTCAGAGCCAAAGATAAAGGCGCTGTTGAAGGTCTTCTTGATCACGCCGACCTTGACCAGCGCATCGACCAGATCGAGCTGCGCGGCTGAGATATTCTTGTCGTTGCCAATGCTGTCGCGGCTGACACGGCCCTTGAGGTAGCCATCAACCCGGCTCTGGGCGAGAAAGCGGAATTCCACCGTCTTGCCGATCTCGTCGGGATGGGCGAGCACATATTCGCGCAGCTGTGCGGCGGCATCCTTGGACAGCAATTGCGCCATGTCCTTGGATTTGAGCGGCGTTTCAATGCCAAGCTCTTTGACCTTCGCCTCGATCGCACCGCGAATGATTGGTGCATAGCCAAAGGTTGTCACCTTCTTGATGTCGTCCAGATTGCGGTTGCCGTTCTTGTCGAGCTTGTTTTCCAGAAGCTCCACATTGAGCGTGACAAAGGTCTGCTGGAAGGCACCGACGCCCTTGCCAACGATGGTCGTGATCAGGATCACCAGCATCAGCAGACCGATGGCGATGGCCGCGATCCCGTAGGCTTTGAACCGGGTTTCGGCCGCATTGCGCCGTTTGGTCCGGTCGGTGAGTTCAAGAAGCGAGTTGCCGTGTTTCTTCGGCATGGGGGCGTCTCCAGCATCGGAGGTTGAGCGGATATCGGTCATTATTCATATTGCTCCCGGTATTTGCGCACGATGTAGAGCGCGAGCACGTTGAGGCCGAGTGTCAGGACAAAGAGGGTCAGTCCGAGGGCAAAGGCCACCAGGGTTTCGGGGCTGGCGAAATCGGTGTCGCCGGTCAGCTGGCTGACGATACGGGTGGTGATCGTGGTCATCGAGTCGAGCGGGTTGAGCGAGAACTTGGCGATCGCCCCTGCCCCCATCACCACGATCATGGTTTCACCGATCGCCCGGGAGGCGGCCAGCAGGATGGCGCCGACGATGCCGGGCAGCGCGGCGGGCATAACCACCTGACGCACGGTTTCGGATTTGGTGGCACCAAGCCCGAGCGAGCCATCACGCATCGCCTGCGGCACGGAGTTGATGATGTCATCAGAGAGCGAGGACACAAATGGGATCAGCATGACGCCCATCACCACGCCCGCGGTCAGAACCGAGGTCGCACCGCTCATCCATTCCACGCCAAGAATGCCGTTTTCGCCCTGCCCAAAGAAGCGCACCAGCGCCGGGCCGACGGTCAGCAGCGCAAAGAGACCGTAAACAATGGTGGGAATACCGGCCAGGATTTCCAGCAGCGGCTTGGCGATGGCGCGGGTTGCCTTGCCCGCGTATTCGGAAAGATAGATCGCGGCAAAGAGGCCAACCGGTACGGCAACCAGCAAGGCGATCACAGAGATATAAAGCGTGCCCCACAGAAGCGGCAGGAACGAGAGTTCCGAGTCGCCCCGGAAGTTCGGCGCCCAGGTGCCACCAAAGAAGAAGTCGCGCCAGGAATGCAGGCCAAAGAAGTTCCGGGTCTCAAACAGCATCGACAGCACAATGCCGACAGTGGTCAGGATCGCCAGCGAGGCCGCGATGATCAAGAGCGCCAGAATGCCGCGTTCCACCACATTGCGGGCACGGAAATCCTTGTGGGTGCGGCTGTAGGACCAACCAAAGCCAGCGAGCGCGGTCAGAGCCACCACGATGGTCATCGCCAGGTTGCCGGTCGAGGAGGCCTGACGATAGCGCTGCGCGGCGCGGAGCACCTCGGGGCGCACTTCGGAACCGAGTGCCACGCCAACTTCGCCCAGACGGCCGCGAATATCGGAAAAACCGCTGCGCAGGTCATGGGCCTGTTCGCGGGTCATGGCGCCTTCGGCGACGGCGATGTTCAGACCTTCGGCCACGCGGCGAACGTCACTCATGACCAGACCACGGGTGGAGCCTTCGTCGATTGCGCTCTCCGGGATCATGCTGGAGACGCGCGAGTCAATAATAAGCGGCTGGGCCATCGACCAGATGGCCATAACCACCAGCGCCGGCACAAGGGCGGTCAGCGCCACGTTGTTGCCGTAGTAGACGGGCAACGAATGAAGGTCCTTCGAATTGCCGTTGGCAGAGGCCAACGCGCGATGACGACCGAGGAAAAACCCGGTGATCGACAGGGCGATCAGGACAAGGACAAGCCAAATGGTGGGCATCAAAAGCTCCGTTCGACGGTGCGAAGTGAGAGAAATTCAAACGAAAGGCCGGGGCGGATCACCCACCCCGGCCAGATCAACCTTGCACGGGGAGCTTAGGAGTTGCCGCCCATGGTGGTTTCGGCAGCGACTGCCTCTTGGGTTTTGGCCAGCTCCGGGTCGGAGACCAGACCGTATGCTGCCAGCGGGCCATCGGGGCCTGCAACTTCGTCGGAGACGAAGAACTCAGCATATTCTTTCAGGCCCGGGATCACGCCGATGTGGGCTTTCTTCACGTAGAAGAACAGCGGGCGGGACACAGGGTATTCACCGGTCGCGATGGATTCGGTGGAGGGCACAACGCCGGACATGGTCGCAACTTGCAGCTTGTCGGTGTTGTTTTCGTAGAAGGCCAGACCAAAGACGCCGAGGCCATCCTTGTTGGATTCGATGCGGGCCAGGGTCTCGGTGTAGTCGCCGTCGATGTCCACGGAAACGCCATCGGTGCGCAGGCCGATGCAGGCTTTTTCAGCTGCTTTTTTCTTGGCTTTGTCGCTGTCGCCTTCTGCGGCTTCCAGCAGAACGTCAAATGCGCCGGTGGCTTCACAGCCAGCCAGGATCACTTTCTCTTCAAACACTTCGCGGGTGCCGTGTTTGGTGCCCGGGATGAAGGCCTGGATCGGCTGTTCCGGGAAGTTCGCGTTCACTTCGTGCCAGTTTTTGTTCGGGTTGGCGACCATTTTGCCGTCAACCAGCACTTCGTCGGACAGGGCCAGGAACCAGTCGGACGGGGTGAATTCGAAATGGTTGCCGTTGATGTCGGAGGCAAAGACGATGCCATCATAGCCGATACGGACTTCCATGATGTCGGTCACGCCGGCGTCGGCGCAGGCTTTGATCTCTTTGTCTTTGATAGCGCGGGAAGCGTTTGCGATGTCGATGGTGTTTTCGCCAACACCTTCGCAGAAACGCTTCAGGCCAGCGGAGGAGCCGCCGGATTCAACAACCGGAGTCGGGAAGTCGAAGTTTTCGCCAAAGGCTTCGGCAACGATCGAAGCATAGGGCAGAACGGTGGACGAACCAGCGACCTGCACCTGATCACGAGCAGCAGCGGCGGTGGCAGACACGGCGGCAATCGCCAGGGTCGATGCGGTCAGTTTCACAAAGGACATTCACGTCTCCATGAGTTTAAGAAGTTTACGATCACCCCCAAGATGATCTTGGCCCCCGTCTAGAAGGTCTCGATGTGGCTTTTGTGACAGCTATGTAACGGTTATATGACAGTTGCCGGGGCAGATCGAAAAAAACGCCAATTCCTTACGGTCAATTTGCGGTTTTTTCGGGGAATTGCGGGAGGTTTCCGCCGCTCGGCGATCAAACCCTTAACCGGGCATGACAGCACCCTGGCCCCACCTGGGTTGGTAGAACAGGCGAGGCGTGGTGCGGGGTTTGCTCAGAACGGACGGCCTGGCGCGAAGGTCGGGCGAGGCCGGGACGCCAGCCGCAGGCGCATCACTGTGGCAGGATCACGGTGAAGGTCGCGCCCTGCCCCAGATCGCTTTCGACCCGCAGCCGGCCACGGTGGCGGTTGATGATATGTTTCACGATCGCGAGCCCAAGGCCGGTGCCGCCGAGCTCTCGCGAGCGGTGATTGTCGGCGCGATAAAAGCGCTCTGTCAGACGCGGCAGATGCACCGGGTCGATGCCGGGGCCGTTGTCGATCACCTGCACCCGCACCGCCGGGCCCCGCAGTGCGGGATCGCGGTCCAGGACCGTCAGCGATACGGTGACTTCGCTGCCGCCGTATTTCAGCGCGTTCTCGATGAGGTTCACAAAGACCTGCTGGATCTGGTCGGGATCGGCGGGAATCTCCACCGGCATGGAGGGCGCGTCCAACGTCAATGCGGTGCCGCTGGACTCGGCCAGGGTCGACAGGGATTTGATGGTGGATTGCAAATGTTCGACCAGGTCGATCCGCTCCTTGGGGCGCACGCGCTCTTCGCTTTCGACCCGGTTCAGCGACAGAAGATCGCCCACCAGACGATTCATCCGGCTGGCTTCGCCCTCCATGATGTTCAGGAACCGGTCGCGGGCATCGGCATCATTGCGCGCCGCGCCGCGCAGGGTTTCGATAAATCCCATCAGCGCGGTCAGCGGCGTGCGCAGCTCGTGGCTGACATTGGCGACAAAATCGCGCCGCATCTGACCGGCCTGTTCGCGGTCGGTGATATCGGAAAAACAGATCAGCACCGCGCCGCCGTTGACCGCGCCGACGCCGGGCACATAGCGCAGGTTGACCTCAAAGGTGGTGTCCTGCGCCCCGTCATTGGACAGATGGCGCGCGACACGCGGTTTACGATCCACAAGGCAGGCTTCGATCGCTGCCGTCACGCTGGGCTGGCGCAGGATGGTGGCAAAGTGACGGCCAATGATCTGCGCGCCGAGCAGGGTCGCGCCTTCCAGATTGGTGGCAATAAAGCGTTCGGTTTGGTCGACCATCACGGCCGGCAACGGAATCGCTGCCAGCACACCCTCCACCAGTTCCTGCGTCATATATCGTGTCTCGCTTCCGTTCGTATGCCGGTTTAATGGTCCAGTGGTCTTAGACGGTGAATGTAACCGGAACGTGGCAGTTGTGGCGGTTTGTGGATGGCGCAACCTATCCGTGCTGTCGCGCGACGGGCCTAGGGGTGGATCAGAGCGGTGTCAGCTCTGCACGAAAGCGGCGCATGTTCTCCTGATAGTGCAGCGCGCTGGCGGCGAGCTTGGCTTCCAGCGCCGCATCAACCTCGCGTACCACCTTGCCCGGGGCGCCCATGACCAGAGAATTATCAGGAATGACCTTATTCTCGGTGATCAGCGCGCCCGCCCCGATCAGACAGTTTTTGCCAATGGTGGCGCCATTCAGGATCGTCGCCCCCATGCCGATCAGGGAGTTTTCGCCGATGGTGCAGCCATGCAGCATGACCTTGTGGCCGATGGTGCAATTCTCGCCGATGCTGAGCGGATAACCTGCGTCGATATGCATGACCACGTTTTCCTGCACGTTGGAGCCACGGCCAACGCGGATTTCCTCGTGATCGGCGCGGATGGTGACGCCGAACCAGACCGAGGCCCCCTCCTCCAGCACCACCTGGCCAATCAGATTGGCGTCCGGCGCGACCCAGGTGTCGGGGTGGATCTGCGGGCGGTGGTCTCCTAGCGCATAGAGTGTCATTGCAGCTCCTCGAATTCCTGTTGCAGATTGCGCGCGTGCTCGATCAGCGCGGGCTGCTGAATACGACGCAGGCGCGTGGCCTTGATGATGGTTTTCAGATTCTCTTCGGTTTCATCCAGGTCCTCATTGATCAGCACATGATCATAGGAGCCCCAGTGGGAAATCTCGTCCCAGCTTTTCTCCATGCGGCGGCCGATGGTATCGGCATCATCCTGGCCGCGGCCCTCCAGCCGTCGGCGCAACTCGGTGATCGACGGCGGCAGCAAGAAGATCGACAGCGTATGTTTGCCAAGATCGGAGTTGGTGATCTGCTGGGCGCCTTGCCAGTCGATGTCAAACAGCACGTCCTGGCCCGCGTTGATCGCGTCCTGCACCGGCCCCTTGGGCGAGCCGTAGAAATTGCCGAACACATGGGCGTGCTCCAGCATGTCGCCGTTGGAGACATCATGTTTGAATGCCTCGACAGAGACAAAGTGGTAATCCTGCCCGTTCACCTCGCCCGGGCGCGGTGCGCGGGTGGTGGCGGAGACGGAAAAGCGGATATCGCTGTCCCAGGCGCGCAGCCGCTTGGCCAGGGTGGATTTCCCCGCGCCAGAGGGCGAAGACAGGATAATAAGAAGACCGCGGCGGTTTGCCTGTTGTGGTGCCATCACAGGGCCCCTCCTCTATTCGATGTTCTGGACCTGCTCTCGCATCTGGTCGATTATGGTTTTGAGTTCCAATCCCACGTCGGTCAAGGCCGCGTTCTGGGCTTTGGAACAGAGCGTATTGGCCTCGCGGTTGAATTCCTGCATCAGGAAATCGAGCTTGCGCCCGACCGGGCCGCCGGCCTGTAAAAGGCGCTGCGCCGCTTTGACATGGGCCGCGAGCCGGTCCAGTTCTTCGGTGACATCCGCCTTGACGGCGAGCATTGCCAGTTCCTGCGCCACGCGGTCGCTGTCGGCGCCCTCGCTGTTTTGCAGGATCCGGGCGAGATTGCCGCGCAGGCTCTGCTCTATCTGCGGCAAACGGTCCTCCGCGCGCTGGGCGGCGATCGTACAGAGCTCACTGATCCGCGAAAGCTGGCTGCTCAACACCTCAGAGAGGGCCTGCCCCTCGCTTTGGCGCATGTTAACAAACGCGGCCAAAAGTGAGTCGAATTCGGATAGGAGCGTCTTAACCAGCGGTTCAGGATCTTGCTCGGCGCTGGCAAATTCCAGCACGCCGCGCATCGCCAAAAGATCCGTCGCGCGCATTGGTGCAAGCACCAGACCCGCTTGCTCCGCCTGCTCCTCGGTTGCCTTGACGGCTGCCAGAACCGCGTTGAGGGCGGCCGCGTTGACCTGCATTTCGCCCCGGCTTTCCTCGGCGCGATTGAGCCGCAGACTGATCGAGACATTGCCCCGGCTGATCGCCTTGGAGGTTCTTTTTTTCAGTTCTGTTTCAAGACCTTCCAGCCATTCGGGTGTGCGCGTGCGCACATCGAGCCCCTTGGCATTGACGGACCGGATATCCCAGGTCCAACTATAGTCCCCCGCGCTGCCTTGCCCGGAGGCAAAGCCTGTCATGGAATGCAATGTCATATGCGACCCTCCTCTGTCTTGCATACAGGGGCACGGTGCGAGGTCAATGGCCCGAGGGATAGGGTTCGCACCAATGGCAGAGGCGAGCTATCCGAAAGTGTTAACCATTGATTAAACTATTGGTCCAAATTTGAGTCAGACTGTGTCATGTTAACTCCATGGTAACCACTTCGGCGTTAACACTTGGGCAAGGGTCTCTTGCTGGGTTTGGTGCTGAAACCGGATGCAGCTAGAGGGCAAGACAATGATTTTTCGCGGTCGTGACGGCGCAAACGAAAAGACAGGGGTGAGCAAAGTGGTAGCAATGGATCGCTTTCGTGCACGTTCCAACGTGTCACCGTTGCGCCAGGCCGAGGCCTATTGGTCCGCCCTTCGTCGCGGTGACGAGATTCCTAGCCGGTCGCAGATTGATCCACGCGGGCTGGAGAATATCCTGAGCCAGACATTCATTCTGGAACGCGTTGCCCCGGGTATTGCCCGTTTCCGTCTGGCCGGCCAAAAGGTCAACGAACTGGCCGGCATGGAAGTGCGCGGCATGCCGCTGACGGCCTTCTTTACCGCCGAGGCCCGCAAAGACGTCAGCGCCGCGCTGGAGCATATGTTCGAAGAGCCGTCGATTGTTGAATTCGAGCTGAAAACCACGGCCACCCGTCTGCGGGGCAGCCGCACGGCCCGGATGATCCTGCTGCCCCTGCGCAGCGATCTGGGCGATGTCAGCCGCGCGCTGGGCGTATTGGTCGCCGAAGCGGGCGCCGCCAGCCGGATGTCGCAGCGTTTCATCGTCGAATCCTGCGATATGCGTCGGGTCGGCCCTGCACAGGCCCCCGCAAAACCCGAGCGCCGCACACCGGAATTCAAGGCCGCGCCGCGCCCGACCGCGCCGGCCACCGAGGGCTTTGCCGAGACACGCCCCGCGTTCGAGCGCAAGTCCACCAGCCTGCTGGATGAAGCGCGCTCTTTGCTGGATCGGGCCCGTCGCGAAAACGCCGATGCGCTGAAATCGGCCCGCACCCCCGCGCCCGTCAAAGAGCCCCAGTCGAGCCAGGATCAAAAGTCCCGCCCTGTTGGTCTGGAAACCGTTGTGAACAACGATGCCGAAAGCCTGGTGTCGCGCCCACCGCGCGGCGGCAAGCTGAACAAATCGGCACCGCACCTGCGTCTGGTGGTTTCTCACGACTGATCATTAAAATTCTAGTCGAACTATCGACGAATACGATTAACTTTCAACCTACTGGACATAGACGTTGAAAGACTGTCGCCCGGGAGTAGAACGCCCCGGGCGCTTTTTTGTGTCTGCACGCCTGTCGCCCCATAAAAATGTCGCCGCCATAAAAAAACGGCCCGCATGATGCGGGCCGCCGGTGTTTGGCTAGGCTGCGATGCTGGATCAGACCGCTTCGCGCGCTTCACTGCCGCCGCGCAGGTTGGACAGCTCTTCTGCCACCAGGAAGGCAAGCTCCAGCGATTGGTCCGCATTCAGGCGCGGATCGCAGGCTGTGTGATAGCGCGCGCTCAGGTCTTCTTCGGTAACGTCGCGCACGCCGCCGGTGCATTCGGTCACGTCCTGGCCGGTCATCTCGAAATGCACGCCGCCCGGAATGGTGCCCTCGGCCTGATGCACGCCAAAGAAGTCGCGCACCTCGCCCAACACCGAGTCAAATGGCCGGGTCTTGTAGCCGGTGGCCGATTTGATGGTATTGCCATGCATCGGATCGCAGACCCAGGTGACATTGGCGCCCTCTTCCTTCACCGCTTTGATGAGGTTGGGCAGATGCGCGCCGACCTTGCCAGCACCAAAACGGGCGATCAACGTCAGCTTGCCTTCTTCGTTCTGCGGGTTCAGCTTTTGCATCAGGATCTTGAGATCCTCCGCCGTTGTGGTGGGGCCACATTTCAACCCGATCGGGTTCAGCACACCGCGGCAGAATTCCACATGTGCGCCGTCGGGCTGACGGGTGCGGTCGCCGATCCAGATCATATGGCCGGAGCCTGCCAGCCACTTGCCCGAGGTCGAATCCAGACGGGTCAGCGCCTCTTCATATTCCAGCAGCAGCCCTTCGTGACTGGTGTAGAACTCAACCGTTTGCAGCGTATGCGCGGTTTCGGTGGTGACGCCAGCGGCGCGCATGAAATCGAGCGTGTCGGTGATCCGCTTGGCCATTTCGCGATAGGCCTCGGCCTTGTCGCTCTCGGTAAAGCCAAGCGTCCAGGCATGGACCTGGTGCACGTCGGCATAGCCACCGGTCGAGAAGGCGCGCAGCAGGTTCAGCGTTGCGGCGGCCTGCGTATAGGCTTGCAGCATCTTCTTGGGGTCGGGCATGCGCGCTTCGGCAGTGAAGGCCAGCTCGTTGATGATGTCGCCACGATAACTGGGCAGCTCGACGCCATTCACGGTTTCGGTCGGAGCGGAGCGCGGCTTGGCGAATTGTCCGGCCATGCGCCCGACTTTGACAACCGGAACCTTGGCGCCATAGGTCAGCACCATGGCCATTTGCAGCATCACCTTGAAGGTGTCACGAATCCCATCAGCGCTGAATTGCTCAAAGCTCTCGGCGCAGTCGCCCCCTTGCAGCAGAAAGGCTTCGCCACGACCGGCCGCGCCCAACTGGGTCTTGAGACGACGTGCTTCGCCGGCAAAGACCAGCGGCGGGTATTTCCCAAGCTGTGCCTCGACACTGTTCAGCACATCCTGATCCATGTAGTCTGGCATCTGGATACGCGGTTTATCCCGCCAGTTGGTTTTTTGCCAATCGCTCATGGGCTTCACTCCGAATAGACTTTTGGGATCCGTTTTTTCGAAGGAAGCATATATAGTAGAGCGCTAACAGAGGCCAGTTTAGAATTGCGGTATCTTGACCCCGCCGCCAAGCTATGAACAGGCTGCCCCTCATGTGCGGAGCCGCGTCGCATCGTGTTCCCAGCTCACATTGTAACGCCCGTCTGAGAAGACCCGTTTTGTAAGGACCCGAGCCATGCAAACAAAGCCAGAGACGCTCCCGGAGCTGAAATCAGGCGGCAAGCATCGCCGATTCACGTTTGTTCTGTTGGACCAGTTCACGCTGCTCTGTTTCTCGGCGGCGTTGGAGTCGCTGCGCGTTGCCAACCGCATGGCGGGCAAGGAGCTTTATTCCTGGCGCCTGCTTGGCGAGGGCGGCGAAACGGTAACCTGTTCTGCCGGAACGGCCTTTCGCATTGACGGCGACCTGGAGGAGCTTCAGCGCGATGACACGATTTTGCTTTGTGGCGGGATCGAAGTGCAGGCGGCGACCAGCAAGCGGATGCTGTCCTGGCTGCGGCGCGAGGCGCGCAAGGGGTTGATGATTGCCGGGCTGTGCACCGCGTCCTATTCCCTGGCCAAGGCAGGGCTTCTGGACGGTAAGCGCGCCACAATCCACTGGGAGAACGCCGATAGTTTTGCCGAGGAATTCGAAGAGGTTGATCTGACCAAATCGGTCTTCGTGATAGATGGCAATCGCATGTCCACCGCCGGCGGCACCTCCTCCATTGACCTGATGCTGAAGATCATCGCCGACGATCACGGCGAAGAGCTGGCAAATATGGTAGCGGATCAGCTGATCTATTCGTCGATTCGGACCGATCAGGATACCCAGCGCCTGTCAATTCCGACTCGAATCGGCGTGCGCCATCCCAAACTCTCGATGGTCATCCAGATGATGGAGAAGAACATCGAGGAGCCGATCAGCCCCTCTGTGCTGGCCGAAGATGTCGGCATGTCCACCCGCCAGCTGGAGCGCCTGTTCCGCCGCTATCTAAACCGCAGTCCGAAACGCTATTATATGGAACTGCGCCTGCAAAAAGCGCGCAACCTGTTGATGCAAACCGATATGAGCGTGATCAACGTGGCGCTGGCCTGCGGTTTTGCTTCACCCTCGCATTTTTCGAAATGCTATCGGTCGCATTATGACACCACCCCCTATCGGGAGCGGGGCAGCAAGGGCGTGCGACCGCCGAGCTGAACCGCCTTTCCCGGCGTCGCTGCGGATTTTCTCTTGCTGCTGCCTTGTGTTGCCCATGGTCGCAGCAGGGGGATAAAGCGGCGCGGAAGTCTCTTCCCTTTGTCAAAAACCTTGCATAGGGTTTGCGATGAACAAGATTGTTCCAATTAGGGAGTTCAACAATGAAAAAACTGCTCACCGCGACAGCAGCCATCGCCCTGAGCGCCGGCACCGCCTTCGCCGCTGGTCATGCCAAGGAAGTGAAACTGGGCGTCTTGATCGGCTTTACCGGACCGATCGAATCCCTCACCTCCGCAATGGCTGGCGCAGCCGAAATGGCGATGGATGAAGTCACCGCATCGGGCAAGCTGCTGGACGGCGCCAAGGTAACATCGCTGCGGGCCGATACCGGCTGTATCGACAATGGCCTGGCGACCGCAAACGGTGAAAAGCTGCTGGCGGATGGCGCGAACGGGATTGTTGGTGGCGATTGCTCCGGCGTGACCGGTGCCATTCTGCAAAACGTGGCCATTCCCAACGGGATGGTGATGATTTCGCCCTCCGCGACCTCTCCGGGTCTGTCCTCGATGGAAGACAACGGCCTGTTCTTCCGCACCGCGCCGTCCGACGCGCGTGAAGGTCAGGTAATGGCCGAAATGCTCAAGGATCGCGGCATCAATTCGATCGCGCTGACCTATACCAACAACGACTACGGCAAGGGTCTGGCGGATGCGATCCAGAGCTCGTTCGAGGCCGTCGGCGGTGAGGTGACCATCGTCGCCGCGCATGAGGATGGCAAAGGCGACTACTCTGCCGAGGTTGCAGCACTGGCCTCTGCCGGTGGTGATATTCTGGTTGTTGCTGGCTATCTCGATCAAGGTGGCCTGGGCATCATTCAGGGTGCGCTTGATACTGGTGCCTTTGATACCTTTGGCCTGCCCGGCGGCATGATCGGCGATTCGCTGCCCACCAATGTCGGCCCGGATCTGGATGGCTCCTTTGGACAGATCGCTGGCTCTGACAGCAAAGGCGCCGAGATCTTTGCCGGCATGGCCGCAGAAGCCGGCTTTGATGGCACCTCCGCCTATGCGTCGGAATCCTATGATGCGGCAGCGCTGTTCCTGCTGGCGATGCAGGCGGCTGGTTCCATGGATCCGGCGGAATATGGCGCCAAGATCATGGATGTGGCCAACGCACCGGGTGAGAAAATCAATCCTGGCGAGCTGGACAAGGCGCTGGAAATTCTCGCCAATGGTGGGGACGTTGACTATGAGGGCGCAACCGGCGTCGAGCTGATTGGCCCCGGTGAGAGCGCTGGCTCCTACCGTGAAATTGAAGTCCAGGACGGTAAAAACGTTACGGTGAAATTCCGCTGAGTCGCCTTGCGGTTTGAGACATGACCCTGATCAGCCCGGGCGCTTGCGCGTGTCCGGGCTGATCCAAATTAAAACAACCGCAAAAACGCGGTAGGGGATGAAATGACATGATCGTCGTCGAGGATTTGCACAAGCACTTCGGCGGGTTCCATGCGGTTGACGGTGCATCACTGGAAATCGCTTCGGGCTCCATAACCGGTTTGATCGGGCCGAACGGCGCGGGGAAAACCACTCTTTTCAACGTGATAGCGGGCGTGTTGTCGCCAACCTCAGGCCGGGTCCTGATGGATGGCGAGGATATCACCGGCCTGCCGCCACATGTGCTGTTCCACAAGGGGTTGCTGCGCACTTTCCAGATTGCGCATGAGTTTTCCTCGATGACGTGTCGCGAGAACCTGATGATGGTTCCGGGTGGGCAATCGGGTGAGACCCTGTGGAACACCTGGTTTGGCCGCAAGCGCATCGCCGAGGAGGAACGCGCCCTGCGCGCCAAGGCCGATGAGGTGCTGGATTTCCTCACCATCAGCCATATCGCCGATCTGAAGGCGGGTGAGATTTCCGGCGGTCAGAAAAAACTGCTGGAGCTTGGCCGGACCATGATGGTGGATGCCAAGATTGTCTTCCTCGACGAGGTCGGCGCCGGGGTGAACCGCACCCTGCTCTATACCATCGCCGATGCGATCAAGCGCCTGAACGAGGAACGTGGCTATACCTTTGTGGTGATTGAACACGACATGGAATTCATCGGGCGCCTGTGTGATCCGGTGATCTGCATGGCGGAGGGCAAGAAGCTTGCGCAAGGCACGCTGGACGAGATCAAGGCGAATGAGCAGGTGATCGAGGCCTATCTGGGCACTGGCCTGAAAAACAAAGACAAACTGGAGCAGGCATGATGAAGCCGCGGCTGTTGATTGGGGGCTCTGCCCCCGCCGCTTTGCGGCGCCCCCGGGATATTTTGAAAAAGATGAAATATGGGGGCGCGGATGTCTGAACCCTTTTTGATTGGCGATGCCATGACAGGTGGCTACGGCAAGGGGCCGGATATCCTGCATGAATGTACCATCGCCGTGAACCCGGGCGAGATTGCCGTGATTGTCGGGCCGAATGGCGCCGGGAAATCCACCGCCATGAAGGCGGTGTTTGGCATGCTGAATGTACGCTCTGGCGCGGTGCGGCTGGGGGGCGAGGATATCACCGCGCTCAGCCCGCAGGATCGTGTGATCAAGGGCATGGGGTTTGTGCCCCAGACCAGCAATATCTTCACCTCGATGACGGTGGAGGAGAACCTGGAGATGGGCGCGTTTATTCGCACCGATGATTTTTCCGACACGATGGAGCAGGTCTATCACCTGTTCCCGATCCTGAAGGAAAAGCGCAATCAGGCAGCCGGAGAGCTGTCTGGCGGGCAGCGTCAGCAGGTTGCCGTGGGGCGTGCGCTGATGACCAAGCCCAAGGTGCTGATGCTGGACGAGCCCACTGCGGGTGTGTCGCCCATCGTGATGGATGAGCTGTTTGACCGCATCATCGAGGTGTCTCGCACCGGTCTACCGATCCTGATGGTGGAGCAAAACGCCAAGCAAGCCCTTGAAATCGCGGATAAAGGCTATGTGCTGGTGCAGGGGCGCAATGCCTATAGTGGCACCGGGCAGGAGCTCTTGGCCGATCCCGAAGTCCGTAAATCGTTCCTTGGGGGTTAAGCGATGGATGTCCTCAACGCGCTTGTTGCGCTTTCAAATTTCGTTCTGATCCCCGGCATCGCCTATGGTAGCCAGCTGGCGCTTGGCGCGCTGGGTGTGACGCTGATCTATGGTATCTTGCGGTTTTCCAACTTTGCCCATGGCGACACCATGGCGTTTGGCACAATGGTGACGATCCTCTTTACCTGGTGGTTCCAGTCGATGGGGATCTCGGCCGGGCCGCTGCCGACGGCGCTGCTTGCGCTGCCGATCGGCATTGTTGCGACCATGGGGCTGGTGGTGGTCACGGACCGTGCTGTCTATCGCTTCTATCGGGCCCAAAAGGCGAAGCCGGTGATCTTTGTCATGGCCTCGCTTGGGGTGATGTTCATGATCAACGGTCTGGTGCGCTTTATCATCGGCCCTGGCGATCAACGTTTTGCCGACGGCGAGCGTTTCATTATCAAGGCCCGCACTTTCAAGCAGATGACCGGGCTGGACGAGGGGCTGGCGATCAAGACATCGCAGGGGATCACCGTTGTCACCGCCATCATCGTGGTGGCGCTGCTGTTTTGGTTCCTGAACAAGACCCGCACCGGCAAATCCATGCGCGCCTATTCCGACAATGAGGATCTGGCGCTTCTGTCGGGCATCAACCCGGAGCGGGTGGTCACCATCACATGGCTGATCGTTGCGGCGTTGGCGACCATCGCGGGCACCCTCTATGGTCTGGACAAGTCGTTCAAACCCTTCACCTATTTCCAGCTTCTCCTGCCGATTTTTGCGGCCGCTATCGTTGGCGGGCTGGGCAGCCCCCTGGGGGCGATCGCCGGCGGGTTTGTGATCGCCATGAGCGAAGTCACCGTGACCTACGCCTGGAAGAAAGTTGCAGGATACCTCCTGCCGGAAAGCCTCGCGCCGGATGGGTTGGCGCAGCTGTTGAGCACAGATTACAAATTTGCGGTCTCCTTCGCGATCCTTGTTGTTGTGCTCCTGTTCAAACCCACCGGAATCTTTAAGGGGAAAGCAGTATGAGCGAGACCGTGAAACATACGCTTCTGTTTGTCGCCGTTGGCGTTTTGCTGCTGCTGGAGGGCACGACGACGGGTCTGGGGATCTTCTCCGGGTCGTGGAATTCGGCGCTGACGATCCTCAACATGGGATTGATTTCGGCGATCATGGCGCTGGGGGTGAACCTGCAATGGGGGTTTGCTGGCCTCTTTAACGTTGGCATCATGGGCTTCACGGCGCTTGGCGGGCTTGCTGTGGTGCTGACCGCCATGCCGGCCACCCCGGGGGCCTGGAGCGCAGGCGGTGGTCGCATCCTGCTGGCGCTGGTGTTGGGCGCGCTGACCATCGCGGCGGCGATCATGGCCTATCGCAAACTCGCTGCTGGGCTGACCCGTGTGCTCGGCATGATTGTGCTGTTGGTGGTTGGGTTCTTTCTCTTTCGTGTGGTGCTGGATCCGGGCGTGGACGCGGTCGAGAGCATCAACCCTGCGCTGGCCGGCAATATCGGCGGCCTCGGTCTGCCGGTGCTGCTGGCCTGGCCGGTCGGCGGTTTGCTTGCGGCGGGCGCGGCCTGGGTCATTGGCAAGACGGCCCTGGGTCTGCGCTCTGATTACCTGGCGATTGCGACACTGGGCATTGCCGAGATCATCCTGTCGGTGTTGAAAAACGAGGACTGGCTGTCGCGCGGGGTCAAGAACGTCGTTGGGTTGCCGCGGCCCCTGCCCTATGAGGTCGATCTGCAAAACGATCCGGGTTTTGTCGCCAGCGCAGCGAACTGGGGGTTTGATCCAACCACGGCCTCCACGCTCTATGTCAAACTTGGCTATGCGCTGCTGTTTACGGCGGTGCTCCTGGTGCTGCTGTGGATGGCGCAAATGGCGCTCAAGAGCCCCTGGGGCCGGATGATGCGGGCCATTCGCGACAATGAGATCGCCGCCAGGGCGATGGGCAAGGATGTCACCCGCCGCCATTTGCAGATTTTCATTCTGGGATCCGCGATTTGCGGTATTGCCGGCGCGATGATGACCACGCTGGATAGTCAGCTGACACCGGGCACCTATAACCCGCTGCGCTTTACCTTCCTCATCTGGGTCATGGTGATCGTTGGCGGCTCTGGCAATAACTTTGGTGCGGTGCTTGGTGGGATTTTGGTCTGGTTCCTCTGGATCAAGGTGGAGCCGCTGGGGATCATGCTGATCGAGCTGGCGACCTCCGGCATGGCAGAGGACAGCTGGCCGCGCGGGCATCTTCTGGAGAGCGCGGCGCATATGCGGCTCTTTACCATGGGGCTTATCCTGCTCTTGATGCTCAGGTTTAATCCGCGTGGCTTGATCCCTGAAAAATAACAAAAAACGCCGCCCAAACCGGGCGGCGTTTTCTTTTGGCGCGCCTCAGCGGCCCTTGAACAAGCCGCCGAGGATACCGCGGACCAGCCTGCGGCCGGTCGTGCCTTTCAGCTCCTTGAT
>NZ_JAATOX010000072.1 GCF_011806385.1 Phaeobacter sp. HF9A
CGCCGCCCCCGGGCGATGCGCAAAGCGCAGCGCAAACCCTCAGGCAGGTCAGATCAGCTCAGCGGTAAGCCACCAGATCGCCGTCGGCGCTCACCACATAAAGCGTTCCCCCGGCCACCACGGGCTCGGTGGTGGCGCCGCCTTTGACGGGCACACTCCGGGTCAGGCTGCCATCCACCGGGTCAAAGAACCGCAGCAAGCCGTCGTTGGAGGCAACCACCAGCTGCCCGCCCGCCAGGATCGGCCCGTGATGGGCGACGATCTCCGCCCGCTTGCGCGGCCTGTCTTTAACATATCCGGGCAGGTCAGTGGCCCAGATCGCGGAGCCATCGCGCGCGTCCAGTCGAACCAGCTTGTTGCGATCATTGACCAGGAACACGCTGCCGCCAGCAACCCAGAGCGGGCCGAATGTGCCCTCAAAGGCGGTCCAGAGCCGATCGCCGGAACTGATATCAAACGCTGCCGTCCGCCCCGAGTGGTTGCCGACATAGACCGTATCCCCCACCAGGAAGGGCGCGCCGGTGACATCGCTGATCTGCGAAATCGCGCGCCCCGCGGGCCCACCCGTCACAGAGGCGATCCAGCGCCGGAAGCCGCCACGGCGGAAGGTGCCGATCAGATCCCCGGATCCAAAGGCAAAGACCGCGATCTTTTGTCCAATCACCGGCGCCGGCGCGCCGAGGAAGTTGGAGGCGCTCGGCGTCGCGTCCAGCTGCCAGGCCACCCGGCCATCCTTGGTGTCGATCACCCAGCCGGTATCGTCACCGGCCACCAGATAGAGCAGACCATCGCGAATCGTCGGGCTGCCAGATCCGGTCGCGTCGAGCTCCTGCCGCCAGACTTGCGCGCCGGTTTTTGCGTTCAGCGCCGTCAGCACGCCAAAGCCAGAGGAGACATAGACCACGCCATCCGCATAGGCGATACCGCCGCCGGTGGCGTCGCCCTCACTATCGGCGGAGGGCAGGATCGAATGTTGCCACAGGATCGCGCCAGCCGGCGACACCGCGGAAACCTGCGACGACGCATCCAGCGTATAGATCCGCCCATCGCCGACCACCGGCGCCGCCGTGATGCGCTGCTTGCGGCTGTCGCCAGCACCGATATTGACCGACCATAGCAACGAAGGCGCCGCGGCGAGGGCGGCATGGGTCGTGCGTGTGCTTGCCTGACCCGGGCTTTGGGTCCAGCTGCTGTTGTTCACCGCCCGTGGCAGAGAAATCGCGCGCGCCTGGTTCTCGATGGATGCGGACTGACCGCCGCGAATGTCCTCACGCTGGCCGCGCAGGATCTCCTCCGGTTCGGTGCACCCCAATAGAAGCGCGGCCACAGCTGTGGCCATCACACTTGCGCGAAGGCCGAAACCGCCTGGACTTACCGTCATTCCCCTGCCCCTGTCATCGTTCCTGGGTCGTCTCTTGTCTGTTGCGTCGGTGCTCATGTCACCTTGGCGCCACGGTCACGCTGCGCCTAGCCCTCTTGCTCTGCGCTGTCCTCTGAACCGCCAAGAGCCACAATCACTTGCGAAACCCGTTCTTGCAAGTCCCTCGACACGCCAGCCGATGCCGCAATGTCGCGCAGGCGTGTCAGCGCCGCCTCGGTCTTGCCCTGTTCGATATCCAGAAGCGCCAGCTGCTCCCCGGCGAGGAATTGCAGCGTCGCACCGGGCGCGGCCAGGGTCTCCAGGCGCAGACGGCGTTCTTCCGGCGCCAGCGTTCCCGCTTGCAGGATCACCGATTTGAACGCTGCGATATCACGATACACCTGTGGCAATGCGCCATCGGAGGCGATCTTGTCCAGCACTTTGGCGGCCTCGTCGGCCTGTCCCGCATCCGCCAGCGCCGCGGCGCGCGCCATATCCACCACAGCCTGCGCCCCGACCGTCTCGGCGCTGACCTTGGCAAGTGCCGCGGCACGGGCGTCGGCCTCGTTAGAGGCCAGCGCGGCCGTCATCGCATCGCCCACGGCCTGCGCCGCAGCGCGCTCCTGCGCCTGGCTGTATTCCCGCCAGGCCGCGCCACCGACGATCGCCACCACGGCCACCGCGCCGATCCACCCGTAGCGTTTGAACATCAGGAACAGGCGGTCGCGGCGGACCTCCTCGGTCACCTCGTCGATGAAACTGTCGGTATCGCTCATGAAACGGCCTTTACGTCTGTCGCCCGCCCGGGGCTGAAATCCTGCCTGCCGATGTGGCACAGCCTGCCTCTCCAGACAAGCCAACTCCTGTCTCCGGCGCTACAAAATCGGGCCAAAGCCCTTCGAACCCGACGTCTTTGGCAGAAAATACCCGCCAGCGCCGCATTTTCGCGTGACAAGCGCCTGCCGAAGCTTTTTGGATACGCGCAACCTCTTTTGCTGCGGCCCGTGCCGCGGCAGCTGTTGGTATGGCCAAGACCATCGGCCTGTTTTGCGGCGGCCTGAGTAATGTGGTTCACAGTCCTGTAGCTGCCGACAGTCTATAGATAACAATAACGTGTTCAATTTGGAGTCGACGTTTAACATGCGCATTATTCCCCCTCTGACCGCTCTGGTTGTCACCGCGAGCCTTTACGGTCTGGTTATGCAGCGTGACGCGCTTCTCGCCTTCGCCCGGGGGGAGACCGCAACAGATGTGGACACCACCCAAAGCCCGGACACCCCGTCACAAGACGAGGTGAGCACAACGCAGCCCTCTGGCGTGCAAATCGCGGTCGTGGCCGTGCACAGCCGCGCCCGCGCCATTGATAACGCTGTGCTTATTCGCGGCCAGACCCGGGCCCTTCGATCCGTCAACGTGATGGCGGAAACCACATCCACCGTGATCTCGGAGCCGCTGCGCAAGGGCGCGACGGTGGAGGCCGGAGATGTGCTCTGCGAATTGGACCCAGGCACCCGCCCCGCATCATTGCATGAGGCCCGCGCCCGCCTGAAAGAAGCCCGCGCCCGCATGCCCGAGGCCGAAGCCCGGCTGCAAGAGGCCCACGCGGTGCTGGAAGAAGCCCGCATTAACCTGACCGCCGCAGAGAAACTCTCGGAAGGCGGTTATGCCTCGGAGACCCGTCTGGCCTCGGCCAAGGCAGCAGAAAGCACAGCGCAGGCGGCCATTGCCTCGGCTCAGGGCGGGTTGGAATCGACCCGCGCAGGCATCGAGGCCGCGATCGGTGCCGTCGGTGCCGCCGAAAAGGAGATGGAGCGGCTGGTACTGCACGCGCCCTTCAACGGCATCCTGGAATCCGACACCGCCGAAATTGGCAGCCTGCTGCAACCGGGCAGCCTCTGTGCGACGGTGATTCAGCTCGATACCATCAAACTGGTCGGATATGTCCCCGAAACCGCCGTCAGCCGCGTCACCCTTGGCGCGCCCGCCGGGGCGCGGTTGACCACTGGTCAGGAGGTGCGCGGCAATGTGACCTTTATCAGCCGCTCGGCGGATGAGGACACCCGCACCTTTGAGGTAGATATTACCGTCCCCAACCCCGACCTTGCGATCCGCGACGGCCAGACCGCAGAGATCATGATCTCCGCCAATGGCGTCAAGGCGCATCAATTGCCGCAATCGGCGCTGACACTCAACAACGAGGGTCAGCTGGGCGTGCGCGTGGTGCGCGCGGATCAGACGGCGGGTTTCATGCCTGTCACCTTGCTGCGCGACGAACCGTCCGGGGTCTGGCTCGACGGGCTGCCGGAACAGGCCGATGTGATCGTCGTTGGCCAGGATTTTGTCACCGAAGGGGTGGCGCTTGATCCGACCTATCGGGAGGAAAGCGAATGATTGGCGTCGTCAACTGGGCTGCAAACCGGGCCAGGATGGTTCTGGCCTTTATCGCGATCTCGATCCTTGTTGGCGGCTTTGCCTATATGAGCCTGCCCAAGGAAGGCGAGCCAGATATCGAAATCCCGGCGCTGTTTATCTCGGTCCCCTTCCCCGGCATTTCCGCCGAAGATTCTGAGACCCTGCTGGTCAAGGTGATGGAGACCGAGCTCGCCGATCTGGATGGGCTCGACAAGATGTCGGCCACCGGTGCCGAAGGCTATGCCGGGGTGGCGCTGGAGTTCGAGTTTGGCTGGGACAAGACCGCCGTCATGGCCGATGTGCGCGACGCGATGGACAAGGCCGAAGCCAAGTTCCCCGATGGGGCAGAGAAATACTCGATCACCGAGATCAACTTTTCCGAGTTTCCCATCGTGATCGTCAGCATGTCCGGCCCGGTGCCGGAACGCACCATGGCGCGGCTGGCCAAGGATTTGCAGGACGATCTGGAATCGCTGGATGCGGTGCTGGAGGCTGGCATCGCCGGCAACCGCGACGAGATGGTCGAGGTGCTGATCGACCCTTTGAAACTGGAAGCCTATAACGTCACCGCCGTGGAGCTGATCTCGGTCGTGCAGAACAACAACCAGCTGATCGCGGCGGGCGAAGTAGACAGCGATCAGGGCGCGTTTTCGGTCAAGATCCCCTCCTCTTTTGACAGCGTCGAGGACATCTACGGCCTGCCGGTGAAAACCAATGGCGACCGGGTGGTGACGCTGGGCGAGCTGGCGCAGATCAATTTTACCTTTGAGGACCGCAAGGGCACCGCGCGGTTTGATGGCAATGACACCGTCGCCTTGCAGGTGGTCAAGCGCAAGGGCTTCAACCTGATCGACACGGTCGATCTGGTGAAAGACATTATTGCCGAGGCACAAAAGAAATGGCCCCCCGAATTGCAGGCGGCGGTGCGGCTTGGCACGTCCAACGACCAGAGCCGCGTGGTGGGCTCGATGGTGAGCCAGCTTGAAGGCTCGGTTCTGACGGCCGTGGCGCTGGTGATGATCGTGATCCTCTCTGCCCTTGGCAGCCGCGCCGCGCTGCTGGTGGGTTTTGCGATTCCGACCTCTTTCCTGCTGTGTTTTGCCTTCCTTGCGCTGATGGGGATCTCTGTCTCCAACATCGTGATGTTCGGCCTGATCCTGGCCGTGGGCATGCTGGTGGATGGTGCCATCGTTGTGGTGGAATATGCCGACAAGCGCATTTCCGAGGGCACCGGCCCGATGCACGCCTATGTGGAGGCCGCACAGCGCATGTTCTGGCCGGTGGTATCGTCCACCGCGACAACGCTCTGCGCCTTCCTGCCGATGCTGTTCTGGCCCGGCGTGCCGGGGGAGTTCATGGGCATGCTGCCAGTCACGCTGATCTTCGTGCTCACCGCCTCTCTGGTGGTGGCGCTGATCTACCTGCCGGTTATGGGTGGCGTCACCGGGCGCATGAGCCGTTTCTTTGGCATGGCCTCCGACGCACTGCGCGCGCGCCTGCCCTGGGTGGTGCGCGCGGCGCTGGTGCCGCTGGCGATCTGGGGCATGTTCGCAGGCGCCATGCAGCTCTTGAACCCGGCCTATCTGATCGCCGGGGGCGAAGGCATGGGAGCCTCGCTGCTGGGTGTGCTGATCTTTCTTCTTTCCGCTGTCGCCGCCTCGATCACACTTGGCGCGGCAGAGCTGCAACGCCGCCCGCGCAGGGTTGAGGCGGGCCACAGGCTTGGCGGGTTCGGCTGGCTGATCAAACTGATCGTTGGCAATCCGGTGATGCCCATCGTCACGCTTGTTGCTGTCGGTTTTGGCATCATCACCGTGTTTGGCCTGTTTCAACAGAACAACTACGGCGTTGAATTCTTTGTGGAAAGCGAACCGGAACAGGCCACCGCCTATGTGCGCGCCAGGGGCAACCTGTCGCTACATGAAAAGGACGAAATGGTGCGGGCGACCGAAGATGTCATCATGCAGCACCCGGCCGTGGTCAATGTCTTCTCCTTCGCTGGCGAGGGCGGGCTGAACACCGATGCCTCCGGCGCGGGCACGCCGCCCGATACCGTGGGTCAGGTGCAGTTCGAGATGATCCCCTGGGAAGATCGCCCCACCGAGAGCGAGCCGATCCTCGGCGGGCTCTTTCAGCGCGAAGTCACCGCCAAGGAGTATGACGGCAACACCGTCATCGAGGAGCTGAATGACGCCGTGGCCTCGCTGCCCGGGTTCAAGGTCGAAATCAAGGCGTTGGAGGGCGGCCCCGCCTCCGGGAAGCCGGTGCATCTGCGGCTGCTCGGCGACGATTGGGGCCCGCTGCGCGACGCAACCAACATCGCCCGCGCCCATTTTGAGGAAACCCCGGGCCTCACCCTCATCGAAGACAGCCTGCCCCTGCCCGGCATCGACTGGGAGATCAACGTCGATGTGGCCAAGGCCGGGCGCTATGGCGCCGATGTGGCCACCGTCGGGGCGATGGTTCAGCTGGTCACGCGGGGTATCCTGCTTGATACCATGCGGGTGGACAGCTCGGACGAAGAAATCGACATCCGTCTGCGCCTGCCCGAACAGCAGCGCGTTCTGTCAACGCTGGACACGCTGAAACTGCGCACCAGCGAAGGGCTGGTGCCGCTGGCGAACTTTATCTCCCGCCAACCGGTGAAAAAGATCGCCACCATCTCCCGGATCGAGCAGCAGCGCTATTACGATGTGAAGGCCGATATCGTGCCCGGGCTGACCCAGATCCTGACCAAGGGTGACGACGGCGAGGATTTCTCGCTCGCCTATGTCAAGACCGTGGCGGAGGGTGTCACGCCTTCGGATCAGGCGGTTGAGCTGCCCAATGGCTCCTTCGCCGACATCTTTCTGCTGACCGGCGCAGAGGATAGCGCAGCCCTGCGCACCGCGATGACCGCCGGCGACACCCATGTGGTGCCCGTCAATGCCAACGAGCGCATCGCCGCGCTCACCAAATGGCTGGAAACCGATCCCTTTGACGCTTCGATCGACTGGGAATGGACCGGCGATCAGGAGGAGCAGGCGGAATCCGGCGCCTTCCTGATGAAGGCCTTTGCCGGGGCGCTCGGATTGATGTTCGTGATCCTGCTGGCGCAGTTCAACAGCTTCTACAACGCGGTGCTGGTGCTTTTGGCGGTGGTGCTTTCAACCACCGGCGTGTTGATCGGGATGATGGTGATGCAGCAGCCCTTCTCGATCATCATGACCGGCACCGGGGTTGTCGCGCTGGCGGGGATCGTTGTGAACAACAACATCGTTCTCATTGATACCTATCAGGAATTCAGCCAACACATGCCCCGGATCGAGGCCATCATCCGCACCGCGGAGGCGCGCATCCGGCCGGTTCTGCTGACCACCATCACCACGATGGCCGGTCTGGCGCCGATGATGTTCGGGATCAGTCTCGACTTTATCAATGGCGGCTATTCCATCGACAGCCCCACCGCGCTCTGGTGGAAACAGCTGGCGACAGCGGTGGTGTTCGGGCTTGGCGTTGCGACGGTGCTGACCCTGGTGGTCACCCCCTCGTTGCTGGCGATGCGGGTCTGGCTCGGCACCTATGTGTCCCTGCTGTTCCGCCTCGTCGCGCGCTTCACAGGGGGACGCCAAAGCCGCGTCGCCCGCGACAGCCGCCTGGCCCGGGAAGCGAAACACCTGCCCTCGACCGAGATCCAATGGGGCGATTTGTTCCGCGCCTCCCCCGCGCCCAGACCGGCAGAGGGTGACGCGGAAGCGACCTCTCCCGCCGAGGGCACGCCGGGCAATAGCAACTCTCCGCTGCGTGCCGCCGAGTAATAGGCCAAAGCCCCGAGCGCCAATCCCTGAAAGACCCCGCCTGCCAAGGGCGGGGTCTTTTGCTTTGGTGGGTTCCTCTTGACCTCGCCCCAGACCGACAAGCACAGAAAAGGCCCCGCCAGACGGCAGGGCCTTTCCTTTGGTGACTACGCAGCAAGGCTTGGCGCAGATCCGACCCGGGGAAGAGGCGGGAGTCCGGTCGGAGGAGTGACCCTCGGAGTCCGGCCAGCCTTGGGCGGCAAAAACGCGAACCTCTGCACACAACATTGATACTCTTACGCAGAGAGGTTCGGGTTCGGGGAGGGCCACGCGCGGCGGCACCTCCCCTGGTGCTGCGGTCTTAGCCGTTGGTCACCAGCAGCCCTGCGTCTTCGGCCGCGGCGATCTCTTCGGCGTCGGCCTCGCCATCGGCGTTCACATCAATCATCGCAAAGGTATCAGCCGTCAGAGCCGGATAGGCGACCTGGAGCTCTTCCAGCGATAGGGTGCCGCTGCCGTCAGCATCGACTTCTGCGGCAAAACCTGCGGCCAGGGCAGGACCTGCGGCCAGAGCTGCGATTGCGGCGGTGGTCAGGGCAAAACTCTTCATCGTTATACTCCACTCTTTGGGTTGTCGTGTCGTCAGCGCGTCCTGCGCCTCGTGACAAGGATGAAGTTAGTCAGCCCCCTTCCGCGCCGCCAGAGAGTCGGCGCGCCACGCTGAATTCGGGCGAT
This sequence comes from Phaeobacter sp. HF9A, assembly GCF_011806385.1. Classification (GTDB taxonomy): domain Bacteria; phylum Pseudomonadota; class Alphaproteobacteria; order Rhodobacterales; family Rhodobacteraceae; genus Epibacterium. The sequence continues at coordinate 8,284 of NZ_JAATOX010000072.1, forward strand.
GTTCGGCCAAAATTTCCGTTTCTGATGAGCGGGTTAACGCAGCTCCCTCAGGTACGAACATAGGCCCGCCGACGGTCGCAGCCCAAACGGGCGAGACATCGCGCAAAAGCGGCGCTCTCACACTTGTAGGTAGATCTTGCCTCCAAACGCGCCTTGCGGCAAAACCCGTGAGGGCCGACCGCCCCTGTTCGCGCCACGTGACAGGACGGCGAGCGATTCCCGCGCTGCATCTTTTGAAGCGCCCTTGCTGCTGATTTGTTCGCCGTGGGCGGCCTCACCGCATTGCCGCATGTGATCGCGCACCGTGAGATGTCGCACCGAAGGCCACAGCCGGCCGCCAACAAGGAGGATGAGAATGAACAATCTGACAACCGGGCAATGCCTTTGCGGCACGGTGCGGTTCCAAATCGACGGCGCATTCGAAAGTTTCTTCCTGTGCCATTGTTCCCGCTGCCGCAAGGACAGCGGTTCGGCCCATTCAGCGAACCTGTTTTCCTCCACCGCGCGGCTGGCATGGGTGTCGGGCGAGGAAAACGTCAAAGCCTTCCACCTCCCCGGCACACGGCATGTGAAGTGTTTTTGCACGACCTGCGGCTCCGCCTTGCCCGTCGCGCAAGCGGCAGACGGGGTTCTGATGGTGCCGGCAGGGGCGCTGGATAGCCCGATCAATATCCGCCCCAACGCGCATATTTGCTGTTCCAGCCGCGCCGACTGGGACCACGACCTTGCGTCCCTGGATGAACTCGACGGGCTGCCCGGCTAAACACCGGAGCGCGGACCTATCCTGCCCGCCGCCGCCCCCCGGATCAGGGCTGCGGGATGCGTTCCGCGCCGCTGTCTTGATCGGACTGTTGGCGGTGCCACAGATGCGCATAGCGGCCGCCCTGCGCAATCAGCGCCTCGTGGGTGCCGGTCTCGGCGATCTCGCCCCGTTCCAGCACCACGATCCGGTCCGCCTCTGCGATGGTCGAGAGCCGGTGGGCGATGGTGATCACCGTGCGCCCCTGCCCGGCGCGGGCCAGGGCGTCCTTGATCTCGCCCTCGGTATCGGTATCCAGCGCCGAGGTTGCCTCGTCCAGAAGCAGAATCCGCGGGTTCTTGAGCAAGGTGCGCGCAATCCCGACGCGCTGCTTTTCGCCGCCCGAGAGCTTGAGCCCGCGTTCGCCGACCTGAGTGTCGTAGCCCTCTGGCAGCGCGGAGATAAAGTCGTGGATCTGCGCATCGCGGGCGGCCTGAATGATCTCGGCCTCGCTGGCACCATCCCGGCCATAGGCGATGTTGTAGCGGATGGTATCGTTGAACAATACGGTGTCCTGCGGCACCACACCGATGGCGGCATGCAGGCTCTTTTGCGTGACCTCGCGCACATCCTGACCGTCGATCAGCACCCGCCCGCCGGTGACATCATAAAAGCGAAACAACAGCCGCCCGATGGTGGATTTCCCTGACCCGGTAGAGCCAACAATGGCCACCGTCTGCCCTGCCGGTACATCCAGAGAGACACCCTTCAGGATCTCGCGCTCCACATCATAGCCAAAGCGCACCGCGTCCAGCCGGATTTCACCGCCGCTGACATGCAGCTCGCGCGCATCGGGCGCATCCACCACATCCGGCGGCTGCTCCAGAAGGTCGAACATCTCGCCCATATCGACCAGACTCTGGCGGATCTCGCGGTAGACGGTGCCGAGAAAGCCCAGCGGCCCGGTGATCTGGATCATATAGGCGTTGACCATGACAAAATCGCCGACGGTCATCTGGCCCTTCTCGACCCCGATCGCCGCCATCACCATCACCGAGATCAGGCCGCTGGTGATAATCACCACCTGGCCAAAGTTCAGAAAGCCCAGCGAATATGCGGTCTTGAGCGCGGCCGCTGCGTAGCCCTTCATGGCGACGTCATAGCGTGCGGCCTCGCGCTCTTCGGCGCCGAAGTATTTCACGGTTTCATAGTTCAAAAGGCTGTCGATCGCCTTTTGGTTGGCGTCAGTGTCCTGCCGGTTCATCTCGCGGCGCAGCTTCACCCGCCATTCGGTCACCGCAAAGGTGAACCAGACATAAAGCGCCACGGTGACAGCGACCGACACCAGATACCAGATGTCAAACCACCAGGCGAGCACCAGCGCCACCAGCACCAGCTCCAGCACCAGGGGACCGATCGACAACACCAGGAAACGCAGCAGGAACTCCACGCCCTTGACCCCGCGCTCGATGATCCGGCTCAGCCCGCCGGTCTTGCGGGTGATGTGATAGCGCATCGACATCGCGTGGATATGGCGAAAGGTCGAAAGCGCCAGCCGCCGCAGGGCGCGCTGTGTGACAGGCGCAAAGATCACGTCGCGCAGCTGCTGGAACCCGGCGTTGAGAATGCGCGCCATGCCATAGGCCACCGTCAGCCCCACCGCACCAAGCGCCAGCACAGGCACCCCCTCGCCCGCCAAGGCATCCACCGCGTTCTTGTAAAACACCGGCGTGACCACCGCGACGCCCTTGGCCGCCACCAGCACCAGGATCGCCAGGATCACCCGCAGTTTTACGCCGGGCGCATCCGCAGGCCAAACATAGGGCCAGACCTTGCGCAGGGTGCGCAGGCCAGAACGGCGTTCCTCGGCGGCGGTGGGGTCATCCATAGGTGGCATAAGGCGTCCTCGGTCCTGACACGCGCAGGCCGTTGAGCGATGCGCACATAACAGACGCGCCCCCGGTTCCGGGAGCGCGCCCTCTTGAGGCCCTATCTAAGGGCTTATTCCGGCAGAGTGAAGATCTGCCCGGGATAGATCAGATCCGGGTCGCGAATGTCGGATTTATTCGCCTCAAACACCCGCAGATAGAGGTAGCCGCTGCCATAACGATCCTGCGAAATCGCCCAGAGTGTATCGCCCTTCTGCACTGTCACCGCTTTGACCCGGGGCCGCTTCAGATCCGAATCCGTCTCCGCCGCGAGCACGGGTTGCAGCACCTCGGGGGATTCTCGCTTGAAGGGGGTCTCCAGGCGGCTGAGCACCTTGCCCTCCACCGGGTCGATCTCATCGAGACGCAGCGTATAGATCCCCGGCGCCACCAAGGTCAGGCTGCCGGACCAACGCCCATCGGCCTGGGTGCGCAGCTCCGCGACCGGGCTGTTGTCAAGATAGACCCGCACCAGCGCTTGTGGCCGCGCCCGGCCAGCAAGCTGCACCTCTCCGGTTTCGGTATAGCCGATGGTATCCAGCGCCACCTTGCCCACCAGCTCCGGCACCGCCGGCGTGGAGGGTTGCACCAATGTGACGCCGTCCTCGCCCGCGCGCAGCACCGCGACGGCGACCTCGGGTTTTGGCGCCGGTTTCACATCTGCCTGCGGTCCGGCTTCGTCGGCTGCGGTTTCTGGCTCCGATTGGGGGGCCGATGCGGGTTGCGCCGTTGCTTTGGTCTGTTCAACCCTCGGTATCCCGGCTGCGCCCGCGACCGGCGCGGTCATCCCCTCTGGCGTGGCGGCAACCTCCGGCGTCGCCTCTGCAAGGTTCACCTCCGGGGGGCTGTCCTCGATCTGCTCCACTGTCGCGACAGGCGCAGCGACGGAGGAGGTGACGGGTGCGGCATCTGGCGCGGCACCCGCAGGATCAACCGGCGCGGGGCTTTGCGTCTCTGGCGTGGTGACATCAGCGACGATCGGGGCGTCGCCATCGGCGGTCTCTGGTTTTGCGCTGGGGGTCGAGATCGTTTGCGCATCGGTCGGCAGCTCGTCGGAAGGCTGCACCGGCGCAGGTTCGGCCGCGCCTGCCCGTTTTGCTTGCGCAGGCTCCACCGGCGTCGTTGCGACCTGCTCCTCGACAAGGCTGGTCTGGTTGCCTTGGCCCCCAACCGGGGCAAGGGCAGCCTGCTGCTCGAGGCTGAGATCTGCGGCCGCGAGCTGCTCTGGCGCCACGCTTGCACCTTCCTCTGGCGGGCGCGCTGGCTCTGGCTCGGTCACTGTCGCCACATCGGTCGCGATGGCGGTGGCGGCTTCTGTCGCCTGCTCTGGCGTGCGGGCTTCAGCGGTGGGCGCGGCCACGCCTTCGGCAGCCGCCATTTCAGCGCCAGAGGCATCGGATCCTGCGGCCAGCTGAGGTGTCATCGGCATCAGGATAAAACTATCAAGCGCCGCGCGCTCTTGCCCGTCATGGCGCGCCACGAGGGTTACGATACGCGCGCTCTCGCTGGGCGTGATGGTGACAAAGGATACGAACTCCCCCGCCTCGGGCACGGTTTGCGTGTCCAGCACCGCATCATCCAGCAGCACCTTGACCTCGACCCCGGGCTGCGCGGAGCCCGCGATGATGCCGCTGCCGTCAGGCTCGACCCGCACCACCTCCAACGCCGGAGGGAGCAGCGCAAAGACCGGCTCTGTCGGCGCGCCTGCTGGTGTCTCTGCGCTGCTCTCGGCGTTTTGCTGCGGAACAGGTGCCGCAACCGCAGGCGCGGAGGTTGACGTCTTGTCAGAGACAGCGGCTGGCGGTGCCGGCTCGATCAGCCCCAGCGCGGCCAATTGGCGCTCCACCATCGCCTGCACGCCGGGGCCAAACATCCCCCCCTGCGCCAGGAAAACCCCACCGCCGACAACGACAACCGTCGCCACCGCCCCAATGGTCAGGCCAGATCCCGCACCCGTACCGCTTGTCTTTGTCATTCTGTGACCAATCCCTAATGTCCCCGTCCCGGGCCGGTTTGTCTCCCCGGCTTCGGTTGAGCAAACCTATCAACCCGGCTATGAGGGGTCAAAGCACGATCGTGCTTTCCCCTTGTTCACCCAGAGAAAAGGTGCGCCATGGCCATCACATCCGTCTGCGTTTACTGCGGCTCTCGTATGGGGGCGCGACAAAGCTACGAGGAGGCCGCGCGGGATTTGGGCGTCGGGCTGGCCAGGGCCGGGCTGCGGCTGGTCTATGGCGCTGGCGATGTCGGGCTGATGGGCACCGTTGCGCGCGCCGCGCAGGCTGCCGGTGGCGAAACCTTCGGCGTCATCCCCGAGCATCTGATCAAGCGCGAGGTCGGCAAGAGCGATCTGAGCACCTATGTGGTGACGGAGACCATGCATGAGCGCAAGAAGGTGATGCTCTATAATGCCGATGCAATTGTGCTGCTGCCCGGGGGCATGGGCTCGCTTGACGAGCTCTTTGAGGCGATCACCTGGCGCCAGCTTGGTCTGCATGACAAGCCTATCATCCTGCTGAACACCGACAACTACTGGGCGCCGCTGCGCGCGCTGATGGATCATATGGTCGATCAGGGCTTTGCCGATGCCGATACCTGCAAAGGGCTCATCTGGGTCGACAGCCCGCAGGCCGCATTGGACGCGCTGACCGCGTGACACCGCCATGCGGCAAGCAAAAAGCCCCGTCAGAGCGGACGGGGCTTTTCAAATCTAATACGTGATCTCTCGCCGAACTCAGAGGCGGGAGGCGACGTTTTCCCAGTTCACCAGGTTGTCGAGGAAGTTCGACAGGTAGGCCGGGCGCTTGTTGCGGAAGTCGATGTAGTAGGAGTGTTCCCAGACATCGCAGCCCAGAAGCGCGGTCTGACCAAAGCACAGCGGGTTGACGCCGTTTTCGGTCTTGGTGACTTTCAGGCCGCCGTCGGTGTCCTTGACCAGCCAGGCCCAGCCAGAGCCGAACTGACCTGCGCCAGCAGCGGAGAAGTCTTCCTTGAACTTCTCAACCGAGCCGAAGGACTCGACCAGCGCTTTTTCCAGCTCGGTCGGGATCGCGTTGCCGTTCGGGCCCATCATTTCCCAGAACTGGTTGTGGTTCCACAGCTGCGAGATGTTGTTGAAGATCCCGTTCTGCGCCACGGCGGATTTGTCGTAGGTGCCGGTGATGATCTCTTCCAGCGATTTGCCTTCCCACTCGGTGCCTGCGATCAGCTTGTTGCCGTTGTCGACATAAGCCTTGTGGTGCAGGTCGTGGTGGTATTCCAGCGTCTCGGCGGACATGCCTTTGGACGCCAGCGCATCATGTGCATAGGGAAGGTCGGGAAGTTCAAAAGCCATGGTGGCCCCCTGTCAATTAATGTTGCGTTCCTGAGGGATACATGCGGCTCCGCACCCGGCGGGTCAAGACCGCAGAGACGAAAAAACCATCGAGCCGCCGATCCGGTGGGTCCGCAGCATGCGCAAAGCCGACGGCCAGATATCGGCCTGTCGTGGTGCGAAATCGTTGAAGACCTGGTTTCACCAACGGTGATTGATGGGTCTTCATTCAGCTCAATCATCCGGTTCGACGTCCCTTCTTTCGCGCAGAAAAAAGAAATGCGGGCCCTCCCTTCACTCCCATCAACCTACTGCAACCTGGTGCAGGAAGGGCGTCAGGCGTAGACGCCAACCTTGGACTGCGGATGCGCCGCGGTTTTCAGCAGGTTGAACATATATTCGCCAACCGAGCGGAAGCAGACAACGTGGTAGACACCGGCCTCGTCCAGCCAGAAGGCAGCCGCGATCTGGGAAAAGCGGGTGCGGCGGAAATCTCCGGCCACAAACTTGCCCGGGGCCAGATCGACGGGGGCCACCTTGGCGATCACCTCGGACGCGGCCTCGCCCTCGACCGAGAAACAGGCGCGCGCGTCAGAGACGTTGACCGCCAGGTGATGCTCTCCCGCCAGCGCCTCGGAGAGTTTGGCAACCACGGCGTCGACCTCGGCATAATCCACCAGAAGCAGCAGCTCGTCCGGTGTCATCCAGGCCACCGCGCCCGCAGCGCCAAAGGTGATCTTGCGGATGGCGGGCACTTCGGCCCCCGTCACCGACTTTACCACCGCTTGCAGCGTCGCGGAGGCGTGATCCCCACGCAGGGTAATCATACCGCCAAGACCGCTATCCGCCACTTTGACGAGACCAGAAAAACTGGCCCCATTGAGGACACTTACAGCATTAGACATTCTGCTTCTCCCCTTCCTTGTCGTAAAAGACCGGATCAACGATCTTGGCTTTGTAGATTTTCCCGTCGAGGCCGGGGAAGTCGATGACCTCGCCCATCCGCTTGGGTCCGTGTTTCACCAGCCCCATGGCGATGCCACGGTCAAGGTTGGCGGAATAGTAGGTGGAGGTCACCCGGCCGATGGTATTCTTCTGGCCATTGGCGTTGACGCCCTGACCCACCGCATAAGCACCATCCGGCAGCACCGAACCATCCACGGTTTCCAGACCGACCAGCTGCCAGCGCTCCGGGTTGTCCATGTAGGAGCGCTGCTGCGCGCGTTTGCCGATATAGTCTTCTTTCTTTTTCGAGAGCGCCCAGTGCAGGCCGAGATCCTGCGGGATCACGGTGCCATCGGTTTCGTCCCCGATCATGATGAAGCCCTTTTCGGCCCGCAGGATGTGCAGACATTCGGTGCCGTAAGGCATGACGCCGAATTCCTTGCCCGCCTCCATCAGCGCGTCCCAGAAGGCTTGCCCTTCGGAGGCCGCAACGGCGATCTCGTAGGACAGCTCGCCGGAGAAGGAGATGCGATAGGCGCGCGCCTTGAAGCCGCCGATCTCGCCGTCTTTCCACTCCATGAAGCCAAGCGCCTCTTTGGAGAGATCCATGCCGCCGCCCGCTTGCGCGTTCAGCTTTTCCAGCACCTTGCGGGCATTGGGGCCGACCACGGCGACCTGCGCCAGCTGTTCGGTGACATTGGCAACATAGACTTTCCAGTCCCACCATTCGGTTTGCAGCCATTCCTCCATATGGGCGTGGATACGATCCGCGCCGCCGGTGGTGGTGTGACAGAGCCAGGTGTCGTCATCAATGCGCGCAACCACGCCGTCGTCGCTGAGGAACCCGTTTTCGGAACACATCAGACCGTAGCGGCATTTGCCCGGTTTCAACGTGCTCATCATATTGGTGTAGAGCATGTCGAGGAACTTGCCCGCATCCGGCCCTTTGACAATCAGCTTGCCGAGGGTGGAGGCGTCGAGCAGCCCGAGGTTTTCACGGGTGTTTTTCACCTCGCGGTTCACCGCGTCATGCTTGCTCTCGCCCGGACGGAGATAGGTGAAGGGACGGCGCCAATGGCCGACCGGTTCCCAATCCGCACCGTTTTTGTCGTGCCACTCATACATCGGTGTCTTGCGCAGCGGCTGGAAGATCTCGCCACGGGCCTCGCCGCCGATCGCACCCATCGAAATCGGGTGATAGGGCGGACGGAAGGTGGTGGTGCCAACCTGCGGAATCTCTGCACCAAGGCTGTCGGCAAGAACCGCCAAGCCGTTGATGTTGGAGAGTTTCCCCTGATCGGTTGCCATGCCCAACGTGGTATAGCGCTTGGTATGTTCGACGCTTTCATAGCCTTCGCGAGCGGCCAGTTGCACGTCGGAAACCTTGACGTCGTTCTGATAATCGAGCCAGGTTTTCATCCGCAGCTGGATGTCGGCCTTGGCCGGCATGAACCAGACCGCTTCCATCGGTGCCTCGGACACCTCGGAGGTCTCTACCGCAGCGACCGATTGTGCCGGACGGCCAGCCGCCTCGGCCGCCTTGGCACCGGCCGCAGCCGCATCCGCCATCACCGCAGAGAGACTCAGCGGACCGGAGGCAGAGCCAGCGGTCACGACAAAGGCGTTGCCGTCATGGCTGGTGGGGGCACGTTCGGGATCGGGGCGGAAATGAGCTTGCGCCTCGTCCCAGATCAGCTTGCCGCCGCAATGGGACCACAGGTGGACCACCGGCGACCAGCCGCCGGACATGGCGACCGCATCGGCCTCGATTTCCTCGCGGGCCCCGCCTTCGCCGTTCTGGGCACAGATGGCGACCTTGGTGACGCGCTTGCCGTCTTTGACCTTGGCAATGGCACGACCGCATTCGACCCGAATGCCCAACTCGCGGGCCTTGTCGGCCAGCTCGCCGCCACCGCTCTCGCGGGCGTCGACCAGACGGACGATTTCCACACCGGCCTCATGCAGCGCGATAGCGGTGCGATAGGCATCATCGTTGTTGGTGGCGACGACGACTTTCTTGCCCGGGGTCACGCCCCAGTTGACCAGATAATCGCGCATAGAGGCCGCCAGCATAACGCCCGGAACATCGTTGCCCGCAAAGGAGAGCGGACGCTCGATTGCGCCGGTTGCGGTCACAACCTGGCTTGCACGGATCCGCCACAGACGGTGGCGCGGGCCACCCTGCCCCGGCGCATGGTCGGTCAGGCGCTCATAGCCCAGCACATAGCCGTGGTCGTAAACGCCCGAAGCCATGGTGCGGTTGCGGATGGTGACATTGTCCATCGCGTTAAGCTCATTGAGCGTTTTCTCGACCCAGGCCTCGGCCTCAAGTCCCTCGATGGTGCCGCCGTCAACAGGCGTGCGGCCACCCCAATAGGATTTTTCTTCCAGAAGCAGAACCTTGGCACCCGACGCCGCGGCGGTTTTCGCCGCTTGCAGACCGGCGACACCGCCGCCGATGACCAGCACATCAGCAAAGAAGTAGAAATGCTCGTAGGTGTCGGCGTCTTTCAGTTCCTTGTTCGGGGCTTTGCCCAGACCGGCGGACTGACGGATGAAGGGTTCATAGACATGCTTCCAGAGCGGACGCGGATGGATGAACATCTTGTAGTAGAAGCCAGCCGTCAGGAACCGGCTGAAGAACTTGGAGTTCAGCTCGCCGATGTCATAATTCAGGCTTGGCCAGTGGTTTTGCGACACCGCCGACAGGCCCGAGAACAGCTCGGTCGTGGTGGCGCGCTGGTTCGGTTCAAACCGGTCGCCGACACCGAGACCCACCAGCGCGTTCGGCTCCTCAGAACCGGAGGCAACGAGGCCGCGCGGACGGTGGTATTTAAAGGAACGCCCGACCAGCATCTGATCATTGGCGAGAAGAGCGGAGGCCAGAGTGTCCCCGGCAAAGCCCTTGAGCTTGGTGCCGTTGAAGGAGAACTCGACCTGCTTGGAGCGGTCGATCAGGCGACCTTGTTTTGCGAGACGCGTGCTCATTGTGCGACCCTTTCGCGTGAGGAGGCATGGGAGCCTCCGGCGGGGATATTTGAAAAAAGATGAAACATGCAGGTTCAGCCCTTGAACTCGCGCCAGCTCCAGCCGGGGCGCTTGGCAGAGATCTTGTCCTTGACCTCCTGCGGCGGCTCGGTGGTCTGGGCGCTGTAGGTCGCGAAGACTTCCAGCGTCTGGGTGCAGCGGGCGGCGTGGAACCACTTGCCGCAGCCATTTACATGGCGCCAGCGTTCCAGATGCACCCCGCGCGGGTTTTCCCGCATGAACAGGTAGTCGTGGAAGTCATCATCCGAGGAGCCGGGACCGAAGCGTTTCAGATGCGCTTCGCCGCCACCATGCAGTTCGGTTTCTTCGGCGTGCACGCCGCAATAGGGACATTCAAGGATCAGCATTTTGCGGTCATCTCCGTGAAAAACAATGTGCTGGCGTGTGTCATCAGTGGGCCACCCCTGCGGCAACGCTCTCGTCGATGAACTTGCCTTCTTTGAAGCGCATCATGGAGAATTCTTCGGCCAGATTGGAATGGCCGGTCGCCATCAGCTCGGCCATCGCCCAGCCGGAGCCCGGAATCGCCTTGAAGCCCCCGGTGCCCCAGCCTGCGTTGACAAAGCAGCCTTCAACCGGCGTCTTGGAGATCAGCGGCGACCGGTCGCCGGTCACATCCACGATGCCACCCCATTGGCGCAGCATCTTCAGGCGGCTGACCATCGGGAAGGTTTCCACCAGCGCGCGCACGGTTTCCTCGATATGATGGAAGGAGCCGCGCTGCGTGTAGTTGTTGAAACCGTCGGTGCCGCCGCCGATCACCATCTCGCCCTTGTCGGACTGGGACATATAGCCGTGCACGGTATTGGCCATGACGACCACATCCATGCAGGGTTTGATCGGCTCGGAGACCAGCGCTTGCAGCGCCACGGATTCGACCGGCAGACGGAAGCCCGCCATTTGCGACAGCACAGAACAGTTGCCCGCAACCACCATGCCGATCTTGTCACAGTCGATGGCACCCTTGGTGGTGTCCACGCCAACAACGCGGCCCGCTTCGGTGCGCACATTGGTGACTTCGCATTTCTGGATGATGTCCATGCCCATCGCCGAACAGGCGCGCGCATAGCCCCAAGCCACCGCATCGTGACGGGCGGTGCCGCCACGGGCCTGCCAAAGCCCACCCAGAACCGGGTAGCGCGGACCTTCGAGGTTGATGATCGGCACCAGTTCCTTGACGCGGGCGGGTTCGATCCACTCGGTGGTGACCCCTTGCAGCGCATTGGCATGGGCGGTGCGCTTGTAGCCACGCACCTCGTGCTCGGTCTGGGCCAGCATGATCACGCCGCGGGGGCTGAACATGACGTTGTAGTTGAAGTCCTGCGACAGGCCCTCATAGAGGCTGCGCGCCTTTTCATAGATCGCGGCAGAGGGGTCTTGCAGGTAGTTCGACCGAATGATGGTGGTGTTCCGGCCCGTGTTGCCGCCACCGAGCCAGCCTTTCTCGATCACCGCAACATTGGTGATGCCAAAATTCTTGCCCAGATAGTAGGCGGTGGCCAGACCATGCCCGCCCGCGCCCACGATGATCACATCATAATGGCGTTTGGGTTCGGGCGAGCGCCAGGCGCGTTCCCACCCGGTGTGATAGCGCAGACCTTCCCGCGCCACTGCAAAGGCTGAATAGCGTTTCATATGCGAATCCAATGCTCCGTGTCTGTGCCCAGATATGCCCGGGATCCGGCGAAACCCCGCGCCGTTTATCGTCGCGTTTCGTCAGGTTTGCGACATTGCTGTCGTTGGACTGTCGTAAATCATCCGCTGCACCCGGCGCGCAACCTGTCGTTTGCGCGAATGGCGGGACAGAGGGTCGCAGCATTGGGGGTTTTTTCCCGCCGCATCCCCCTATAGATGGAACCAAACGGCGGAGTGAAGATGGCTTTTTGGATTTTGACGGGCTTTGTGACGCTTGGCATCGCGGGCGTTCTGGCCATGGTGTTGCTGCGCAACAAGAACGGCGCGGCAGAGCCTGCCGCCGCCTATGACCTGCGGGTCTATCGCCAGCAGCTCAAGGATCTTGACCGGGATGTCGCGCGCGGCACCGTGGCGGCCGAAGATGCGGAACGGCTGCGCACCGAAATCTCGCGTCGTATTCTGGCTGCGGATGCGCAGGTTCAGGGCGCCGTGCCGGGCAATGGGGTGCGCAATGGCCCCAGCCGTGTCGGCGCCTTGATCGTGGCGCTGGTGGTGATCGGCGGCACCGGGATGCTCTATCTCGATCTCGGCGCGCCGGGCTATGGCGATTTCGGCCTGGAGCGCCGCATCGCGCTGGCCGCCGAACGCGCAGCGACGCGCCCCACCCAGGCCGAAGCCGAAGCCCAGACGCCGCCCGCCCCGAAACCCGATGCCGATCCCGCCTATGTGAAACTGGTCGAAGAACTGCGCAGCGCCACCGCAGATCGCCCGGAGGATCCGCAAGGCCAGGCGCTTTTGGTGCAGCATGAGGCGCGGCTTGGCAATTTCAAAGCCGCCTATGCCGCTAAGGCCCGCTATGTCGCGCTGCGCGGCGAGGAGGTGCGCGCCGCGGATCTGGTGGATCTGGCCGAGCTGCAAATCATGGCGGCGGGGGGCTATGTCTCTCCCGAGGCGGAGGACGCGCTGGTGCAAGCGCTGGAAAAATCACCGCAGGACGGGCGCGCGCGCTATTATCTTGGCCTGATGATGGGTCAGATCGGGCGGCCTGACCGGGGCTTTCAGCTCTGGAGCGAGACCCTGCGCGATGGCCCCAGCGACGCGCTTTGGGTGCGGGCGATCCTGGCGCAAATGCCGGAGATGGCGGCGCTGGCCGGCGCGCCTGTCGCATCCCTGCCCGGCCCCAGCGCGGCGGATGTGGCAGCGGTTGAGGACATGAACCCCGAAGACCGCCAGCAGATGATCGAAGGCATGGTGGCGCGGCTGTCAGATCGCCTCGCCACCGAGGGCGGCAGCGCCGAGGAATGGGTCCGGCTGATCACCGCGCTTGGGGTTCTGGGCCGGCTTGAAGACGCCCGTGAGATCCACGCAGAGGCGCGGCAGAAATTCGCGGCAGATCCCGCGACGCTGGACGCGCTGGATGCGGCAATGAAGCAAGCGGAGGCGCGGCAATGATCCATGACGATTTTGAGGACTTCGCCGCCGCCCTGCCCGCCTTTGGCGCCATCGTCGGTCTGGACCTGGGCGAAAAGACCATTGGCGTTGCGGTCTCTGACCGGATTGGCGCGGTGGCAACGCCGCTGGAGACCATCCGGCGCACGAAATTCACCCTCGACAGTGCCCGCCTGCTGGAGATCATCGCCGGGCGCGAGATCAACGCGATCCTGTTGGGGCTGCCGCGCAATATGGATGGCTCCGAGGGGCCGCGCTGTCAGTCCACCCGCGCCTTTGCCCGGAACCTGTCGCGCTTGACCGAGCTGCCGATCGGGTTTTGGGACGAGCGGCTCTCCACCGTCGCCGCCGAGCGCGCGCTGCTTGAAGCCGATACCTCGCGCAAGCGGCGGGCCGAGGTGATCGACCATGTGGCGGCCTCGTATATTCTGCAAGGGGCGCTGGATCGGTTGCGCCATATCAAGGGTGGGCAAGCATGACGGATGAGGTCTGGAAACGCGACGAGGTGCAAAGCCCCTGCATCAAGATCTGCGTCATCCACCCGGAGACGCGGCTCTGCACCGGCTGCGCCCGCTCCATCGACGAGATCAGCCGCTGGTCCCGGATGACCGATGACGAACGGCGCGAGGTTCTTGCCGCATTGCCGCAACGCAGCCCTGCACCACGGGTGCGTCGTGGCGGACGGGCCGCACGGCTGAGGCGCGGCTGAGCGGTCTGACGACCGCTGCCTCCGGCG
>NZ_JAATOX010000073.1 GCF_011806385.1 Phaeobacter sp. HF9A
GCGCGGGCAATGCCGCGGTACCCTTCCAGCGCGCAGGCCGGAACCACTGCGAAAGGATCGCCGAGACCGTCTTCGAGCAGGTCATGTTCGATCAGGATGCCCTGCTCCGGCTTCACCCAGAGCGGGTTGCGGTTGCCCAAGGCGTCGCGGGGGATGTAGATCGGGGCCATATCCTGAGCGCAGGCGGTGTCGCCCAGAACCAGAACCTGACGTTCGACGGAGGTCACCGGACGCATGCCGTGGTCAAAGGTCAGGACCTCGTCGCCGGGGCGCAGCCCTTCGACCGGGCGCCAGCCAGTGGCGGTTGCCACCATGGTGCCTGCCAGAAACCCTGCGTAGCCCGTGGACACCATCGGATAATCGGTGGTGAAGGCTTCCGCCATCGGGGAGGTCGTCCGTTTTGCAAACCAATCCAGCATGTTCCTGTCCTTTCGACTTCTCTGTGCTTCGGTCCTCTGGGGCTCGAAGCTCCAATCGCCGTTCCGTGACATCGTTATAGCAGTCCGGTCGGGCCTGGGCGCGGTCTCTTAGGGTTCCGCTCATACTCAAAGGGATAGGGGTGAATCGTTAAAAGAGTATTCAAATGCTGCAATATCGGTAGCGCAACACTGCCTTACGGCGTCAATTGCGCGTGAATCATAGTAAATACGCCAGTCTCGCTGGCGGTTTGAGTCGTTGACGCGGGGCAGATCCAGCGCGAATCCCAGATGGTCGAACAATGGCCGGGCATCAGAGGCGAAATGCTCCAGCCGTATATAAAGGCTGCAATGTTCCTGACCATCCGACTGACGCATGTAAGAAGAGGCCGGCGTTTCGGCAAAGGCGCGCATCACCAGCGGGTGCGTGATGAAACTGGTAAACGACAAGCGCTGTGCCAGCGGCACCAGTGGGTGGTCAAAGCGCTGTGTCTGAAGCCAGTGATAGAGGCTGACGGCGCGGTCCCAGGGGTTGCGCACCAGGGTAAAGGTAAACATCTGGCGCAGATCCGCGCGTGACGCCAGACCTTCGATATCGGCCAGGGTTGAGTGTTTCCACAGCCGCCCGCGGGTTTTCACGTCCGATATCCGATGGCGGCGTTTGCGCGCCTTGGGCGTATCGCCGAGCATCTCGTCATCGGCCATGGCCCGTGCCTCCAGCGCCAGGGCCAGAGCGGTTCCGCCGGTCTTGGGGATATGGATAAAAACGTAGTTGCGGCCGCGTGACAGGATCATATCGCAGCAATACCCTATTCCCTGCTACAAGATACAGGCAAGATACAGGCAGGACGGGGCGCTGTGACCGGCTGCCCCGCACCGCAGCAAACTGCCCGTGCTGCATCTCATCTCTTTCATTTTCCGCAGCCTCGGCGCAGTATCTTCCGACGCGCGGGGAGGCGCGAGCCAAAAAAGAGGGAGGCACCCATGGGCTGGTTGGCGGATGAAACGGGATTGGAGCGGACTGCGGCGAATTTTGTGGCCCTGACACCGCTGTCGCATTTGCAACGGGCGGCGCAGGTCTTTGCCGAGGAAGAGGCGCTGGTCTATGGCACGACACGCCACACCTATGCGCAGTATCATGCCCGCTGTACCCGGCTGGCCTCGGCGCTGGCCGACCTTGGCGTCAAACCTGGCGATGTGGTGGCAACGCTTCTGCCCAATGTGCCGGCGCAGGTGGAGGCCCATTTCGGCGTGCCTGCCTGTGGCGCGGTGCTGAACACCATCAACACCCGGCTTGATGTGGATACGGTCGCCTATATCTTTGACCATGGTGGCGCCAAGGTGGCGCTGGTGGACAGCGAGGTCCTGCCCCTGGCCGAGGCGGCAAAGGCGCAGCAGGAGGGCGAAGGGCCACTGCTCATCGAGGTGCCGGACGCCGAGGCCGGCGTCAGTGCCTCCGGGCGCTACACGGCCTATGAAGATCTGCTGGCCGGGGCCGCGCCCGAATTCGACTGGATCCTGCCGCAGGACGAATGGGAGAGCCTGGCGCTGAACTATACCTCCGGCACCACCGGGCGGCCCAAGGGCGTGGTCTATCACCATCGCGGCGCCTATCTGATGACCATGGGCACCGTTGTCTCCTGGCGGCTGCAAATGCGGCCGGTCTACCTCAGCATCGTGCCGCTGTTTCATTGCAACGGCTGGAATCACGCCTGGATGATGCCACTGCTGGGCGGGACATTGGTGTGCTGCCGCCATATCACCGCCGAGACCATGTATGAGGCGATCGCAACCGAGCGGGTCAGCCATTTTGGCGGCGCACCGATCGTGCTCAATATGCTGGTGAATACCAAACCGGACCAGCGCCGCGCCTTTGACCATACGGTGGAGGTCTTTACCGCAGGCGCGCCCCCTGCCCCGGCCACGCTGCAAAAGATCGAAGCGCTCGGCTTTCATATCACCCAGGTCTACGGGCTGACCGAAACCTATGGCCATGTCACCGAATGCCTGTGGAACGACCTTGCCTGGGGCGGGCTTGACGGGGCCGAGCGCGCTGCCATCAAGGCGCGTCAGGGCGTCGCCTTTCCAATGATGGAAGAGGTCACCGTGCTGGATGATGCGCTGAACCAGGTGCCACTGGATGGCAAGACCCAGGGCGAGATCGTGATGCGCGGCAATTCGGTGATGAAGGGCTATCTCAAAAATCCCGAAGCCACCAAGGAGGCCTTTCGCGGCGGCTATTTCCACTCCGGCGATATTGCGGTGCAGCATCCCGACGGCCACATCCAAATCGCCGATCGGGCCAAGGATATCATCATCTCGGGCGGTGAGAATATCTCCTCTGTCGAGGTCGAGGGCGTCTTGATGGGTCACCCCGATGTCAATCTCGCTGCTGTGGTGGCCAGGCCGGACGAAAAATGGGGCGAGGTGCCCTGCGCCTTTGTCGAGCTGAAAGAGGGCGCAACCGAGGATGAAGCGGCGCTGATTGCCTTTGCGCGCCAGACCCTCGCTGGCTTCAAGACGCCAAAGTCGGTGATTTTCGGCGAGCTGCCCAAGACCTCTACCGGCAAAATCCAGAAGTTCGAGCTGCGCAAACGGTTCAAGACCTTCTGAAGGCACGAAAAAACACTCACAGCCGGGCGGTTTCACGGCCAAATCGGTTTGCCGCCGCCCCGCTGCATGCTAAAGCTTGGGGATAACATTCAGCGAGCAGGCAGAGCGGCCCCATGACCGTACTCCGGGAATTTCAGCGGCTCGAAGCGACGGGGATCTGGCGCCCCTCGCCCGAGGATCAACGACGCGACGTGATTATCTCGCTCGGCGATGCGACGCTGACCGTCACCGATATGAAGGACCGCCCGCTGGCGCATTGGTCGCTGGCGGCGGTGGAGCGCGCCAATCCCGGCGTGTTTCCCGCGATCTTCCATCCCGATGGCGACCCCGGCGAAACGCTGGAGATCGCCGAGGATGAGGTCACCATGCTCGCCGCCATCGACACCGTGCAGCATGCGATCGAACGCGCCCGCCCTCACCCCGGACGGCTTCGGCTCGTGGGGGTGCTGGTGGCACTGGCCTGCGTGATCGCGCTTCTGGTCTTTGCCCTGCCCCAGGTCATGCGCGCGCAGGCGCTGTCGGTGGTCTCCGATGTGCATCGCAAGGCCATTGGCCAGGCGCTCCTGGGCCGGATCGAGCGGGTTTCCGGTCAGGCCTGTTCCAGCCCCGAGGCCAATCCGATCCTGAAGAAACTCGCAGCGCGCACTGACGTGCGCCGCGTTGCGGTGATGCGCGCCGGCGTCTCCGAGAGCCTGATGCTGCCCGGCGGAATCGTGCTCCTGAACCGCAGCTTGGTGGAGGATTTCGAGGACCCCGCCGTCGCGGCCGGGGCACTGCTGGTGGAACGCGCCCGGGCGCAGTTCCACGACCCGATGGCGGATCTTCTGGACATCGGCGGCCTTGGCGCCACCTTCCGGCTGCTGACCACCGGCGAAATTCGCCGCGACACGCTGGACCGCTATGCTGCCGTGATGCTCGCCACGCCCCGCCCTCCGGTGCCCGAGGACCCCTTGCTGGCCGAATTCGCCCGCGCCGCCGTGCCCTCCACACCCTATGCCTATGCCCGTGATGCCAGCGGCGAAACCACGCTCGGCCTGATCGAGGCCGATCCGATGGCCGGCCGCGAACTCGCCCCGGTTCTGAACGACCGCGACTGGGTGCAACTCCAGAACATCTGCGGCTAGGATCAGCGCCATATAAATGTCGGGCAGGGGCCGCTCCTTGCCGCGATGCCAGGGTGTCGGCAACATCGGACGAGGGCCAACCCGGTTTCCGAACCTCCTATGGCCCCCACTTCTCCGTCGGTTCTCTCCGGGATCCCTCCGGCAACAAGATCGCCTTGGTCGCCATCAATCCGAAAGAACCTAACCGCGACGGCTAGCACGCGCCCCGCTATTTCACATTGGCCAGCAATCGCCGCACGATCAGCTTGTGAAACGGCGTGATCAGGAAAATATAGAGATAGCCGAACCAATGCCGCCGCCGCACGAATGTCGCAAGCGAAACCTCGCTGCCCTCCGGCCCGGCTGCGGTCCGCGTCACGATGCGGAAATCCAGATGCCAGTCGTCAAAGCCAGCAACCACCGTGTCCTCACTCTGACTGAGGATCGGAAAGCCCCCGGCCTGAGCCTGATCGACCGAGATCTCCCCCGCCTTCAAGCCAATCAACCCAACGATCCTGTTGCGCAGCCCGTTCAACACCAGGATCCAGCGCGGCGGACGCTCGCCGAACATCATATCCACAGCCGTGCTCGCGTCTAAATTCGGGATGCGAGAGCCCGTCTGATAGGCATCCGCCCAATTCGCCGCCGCAAGATAGCCGCCGGGCAAGGTAACCTCGATCTTGTGAATTCTGGACATAATAGCACTTTCGAAAAGACAGGAGCTCGCCTTCCAGCTAGCACGGCGCAGGCGCCGCAACGACGCGGCCCATTGACGCGATCCCGCCCCCTTTTCATCTTTTCTCAAATATCCCGGAGCGCGAGGCAGAGCCTCGCATCCAACCTGACCTCCAAAGCCCGGACCAAAAAAAGGGCCGCCCGGAGGCGACCCTTTCCCAATCATCCAGGGATGGATGGGCGTGGCTTACATCATGCCGCCCATGCCGCCCATGCCGCCCATGTCGGGCATGCCGCCGCCAGCGGAGCCTTCCTTGGCCGGTTTGTCGGCAACCATCGCCTCGGTGGTGATCAGCAGACCCGCGATGGAGGCTGCGTCTTCCAGCGCGGTGCGGGTCACTTTGGCCGGGTCGATCACGCCGAAGGAGAACATGTCGCCATATTCTTCGGTCTGCGCGTTGAAGCCAAAGGTCTTGTCTTCGGACTCGCGGACTTTGCCTGCAACAACCGCACCGTCAACACCGGCGTTTTCGGCGATCTGACGCAGCGGCGCTTCCAGCGCGCGGCGCACGATGGCGATACCGGCGTTTTGATCGGCGTTGGCACCGGTCAGACCGTCCAGCGATTTGCCAGCCTGAACCAGGGCAACACCGCCACCGACGATCACGCCTTCCTGCACGGCTGCGCGGGTTGCGTTCAGCGCGTCGTCCACACGGTCTTTGCGCTCTTTCACTTCAACCTCTGTCATGCCGCCGACGCGGATCACAGCAACACCGCCTGCCAGTTTGGCAACGCGCTCTTGCAGTTTTTCACGGTCGTAATCAGAGGTGGTTTCCTCGATTTGGCGACGGATCTGAGCAACACGTGCTTCGATCTCCGCTTTCTCGCCTGCACCGTCAACGATGGTGGTCTCGTCTTTGGTGATCTGAACTTTCTTGGCGGTGCCAAGCATGTCCATGGTCACCGACTCGAGCTTCATGCCGAGATCTTCCGAGATCACCTGGCCGCCGGTCAGGATCGCGATGTCTTGCAGCATGGCCTTGCGGCGATCGCCGAAGCCCGGTGCTTTGACAGCTGCGATTTTCAGACCGCCGCGCAGTTTGTTGACAACCAAGGTTGCCAGCGCTTCGCCTTCGACGTCTTCCGCGATGATCAGGAGCGGTTTTTGCGACTGGATCACTTGCTCCAGCAGCGGCACCATCGGTTGCAGCGAGGAGAGTTTCTTCTCGTGCAGCAGGATGATGCAGTCTTCCAGCTCGGTGGTCATCTTGTCGGCGTTGGTCACGAAGTAGGGCGACAGGTAGCCGCGGTCGAACTGCATGCCTTCAACAACATCGGTCTCGGTTTCCAGACCTTTGTTTTCTTCGACGGTGATGACGCCGTCGTTGCCGACTTTCTGCATCGCGTCGGCGATTTGACGACCGATTTCAGCTTCGCCGTTGGCGGAGATGGTGCCAACCTGTGCCACTTCGTCGGAGTCTTTGACTTCGCGCGCCATGGCTTTGATCGCTTCAACAACCTTGTCGGTTGCCAGGTCGATGCCGCGCTTCAGGTCCATCGGGTTCAGACCGGCAGCAACCTGCTTCAGGCCTTCTTTGACGATGGATTGCGCCAGAACGGTGGCGGTGGTGGTGCCGTCGCCAGCTTCGTCATTGGTGCGGGAAGCAACTTCCTTCACCATTTGCGCGCCCATGTTTTCGAACTTGTCTTCCAGTTCGATTTCCTTCGCCACGGATACACCGTCCTTGGTGATGCGCGGTGCGCCGAAGGATTTTTCCAGAACCACGTTGCGGCCTTTGGGGCCCAGGGTCACTTTAACCGCGTCGGCGAGGATGTTCACGCCGTTCAGCATGCGGTTGCGGGCATCTGTATTGAACTTGACGTCCTTAGCAGCCATTTTTCAGTCTCCTTGAGAATACTGTCTTACTGTTGCGATGAAGATGTGTCGGAGCCGCAGGCTCAGACGATCACACCCATGATGTCGCTTTCTTTCATCATCAGCAGCTCTTCGCCGTCGACGGTGACTTCGGTGCCGGACCATTTGCCGAACAGGATGGTGTCACCCTCTTTCACGGCCATCGCGATCAGCTCGCCGCTATCCTTGCGCGCACCTTCGCCACAGGCGACAACAACGCCTTCGGACGGTTTTTCTTTGGCGCTGTCAGGAATGATCAGACCACCGGAGGTTTTTTCTTCGCTTTCGGTACGGCGAACCAGCACCCGGTCATGAAGCGGTTTCAATGCCATCTTTGCAGCTCCTCAAAAGGCTCAAAGTGTTTTCCTTTCCCCGCGCCCAGAATGGGCCGCAGAGACGTTAGCACTCACCTAAGTCGAGTGCTAACTGCTGGATAGGTAGGCAGTGAGGGGGAGTGTGTCAACAGCGGGCTGCGGGAAAATTTGAGGATTTTTTGTGACAGCCGCAACGGGTGGATGCGAGGGGCCAGCCCCTCGCGCGCCCCGGGATATTTGGAAAAAGATGAAGGAACAGGATGGTGCCTAGTTCGTTGGTGCGGTGCCCGCCGGGGACGGCCAATCCGCAGGTTCACACGCGCCTTTCTCTGTCAGTGTATAGACGCCCTTGGTCGCGCGTTCGAACCAGCCGTAGTGATTGGAGTACATCACCTGCGTTGCACGCGTAACGCCGGTGGCTCGGGCGATCTCGGCACCGGGGGCGGGGCCATGTTTGGACAGGTAGGCAGCACAGGTCAGGGCGTCCTGACGGTAGCCGGTCATCAGCCCGCCCCTGGTGGCGCCACCGGTGTTGGGGTCGCCCTGGATGCGATTGAATTCACGCAGCAGTCGGGCCTGCTTTGACTTAGATTTGCGCGGCGCATAGGGGCCGGGATCGCATTGCACCTCGGCGCGGCCATCGTCGCGGATGGTGATGAAGCCAAGCCCGAGGCGACGGCAGAGCGCCAGATTATCCTTGAGTGCCCGGCGCGCGGTTTTTCCGGTCGGGCGCGGCGCCGCCAAATAGACCAGATCGGTCACCGCAAGCCGTGCCACCGCCTGATGGAACAGCGCCAGCGAGAGGCGCAGCTTCAGCTCCACCACTAGGGGGGGCTCGCTGCCGCGCACTGCCACCACGTCGGCAGCGCCGACTTCGCCCTTGACCGTATAGCCCTGAGCCTCCAGCAGCGCCTTTACCGGGGCGTAGAGATCCTGTTCACGTTGCATCGCGCCCATGCTTGCCCCGCCCGGGCGGCAATGGCAATGTGGCGAGAGGCAAAACAATCGAGCAGGGCCATGATGACCGGATTTTTCTCTTGCCTGCGCCCTGCGCGTCTGGCGCTGATGGTCGGGACCCTGGCCGCCAGCGCCGGGAGCGGCGACGCCGCCTGCACCGGCGTGGACCTGCGCGATATTGCACCCCCGGCGATGCTGGCGGAGGTTGAGGCCGAAATCGCCCGCACCCCTTATGCGCATGGGTTGCGCTGGATCGCCACACGCGGCGACCGGCAGCTGCATATCATCGGCACCATGCATCTGAACGACCCGCGTCATGCGCCCTTGGTGGCGGCGATGGCCCCGGCGATCGAACAGGCCGACGCCATGCTGGTAGAGATGAACCCTGCCGACAAGGCCGCCATGGACCAAGAACTCGCGGCGGAGCCGGAGTTGGTGTTCATCACCGAAGGTCCCACATTGATCGACCGGCTCCCCGATGCAGACTGGCAGGAAATCGCCGACCTGGCCCGGGCAGCGGGTATTCCGACGTTTATGGCGGCCAAGATGCGGCCCTGGTTCCTGTCGATGTCGCTCTCAGTGCCGCAATGCGCTCGCGACATTCCCAATGTCACCGAGGGGCTGGATATGCAGCTGATGGCGGTGGCCGAGGCGGCCTCGGTGCCGGTGCACTCGCTCGAAGATCCGCTGGGCATTTTCCGCAGGCTTGATGCCGCGCCGCTGGAGGAGCAGGTCGCCGAGCTGCGCAGCTATATGGCGATGATGGTGGTCAGCGGCGATGAATTCTACACCATGCTGGAAAGCTACTTTGAGGGCGAGGTGCAGGCCTTCACCCTGCTTCAGCTGAAGGAATTTCTGGCCGCGGATGCGCCGGTGCCGGTGGCCGAGCGGCAGGCCCAGGCCGAAGAGCTGATGACGGCGCTCTTGAGTGATCGTAACCGCGCCTGGGTGCCGGTCATCGAGGCCACTGCGGGCGACGCGCTGGTGGTGGCGGTGGGCGCGGCCCATTTGCCGGGCGAGGATGGCCTGCTGGCGCTGCTGGCGGCGCAGGGCTATGTGATCGAACCGGTGGCGCCGTGAGGGCGCGCGCGCTCCTCCGCACCGCGCTCGCCGCACTGGCGCGGCTGTTTGCCCTGGCGCTTGTGTTAACTCTCGGCAGCACTGCACAGGCCAGCGCCGAGCGCTGCCGTGGCATCGACCTGCGCGACCATCTTACCGCCGCCGCCCGCGCCCGGCTGGATCAGGATCTGCAAAAGATCCCCTATGCGCTTGGCAATCACTGGCTGGCGCAAAAGGGCGATCAGCGCATCCATATCATCGGCACCCAGCACAGCGGCGACGCCCGCATGTTTGCCATGATGCGGCAGATCCGACCGGTGATCGAACAGGCCGATGCGGTCTTTCTGGAGGTCACAGAGGAGCAGATGCAGACGACCGAGAATGCCCCCGCGCATCTGGACCGTTATATCCTGCTGCCGCGTGGGCAGCGGCTCGACCGGATGATGTCGGCCGAGGACTGGCATCTGCTCAGCGCCCGACTGGCGGTCTATGGCATCCCCGCCGAGGCCGCCGCCGGGATGCAGCCCTGGTATCTCTCGGACTATCTGACCGGCACCGATTGCACCAAGCGCGGCATTGGCGTGCGGCGCGGACTCGACGACCGGATCGAGCGCGCGGCCCGACGCGCCGCCACCCCGACGCTGGGGCTGGAGGCACCGGAAACCGGGCTCGCCGCCCTGGCCGCCATGCCGCTGCACGACCAGCTGCAACTGCTGCTTCTGGACCTCAAGAGCAAGACCCGCCACGCTGACCTCTATGTCACCCTGTCGGAATCCTATTTCGACGACCGCCTGACCGAAGGCCGCATCCTGATGAGCTGGATGATCTACCGCGACCTGCCGGTGCCCCGTGCCAAGGTCCACCGGCTGTTGCGCAGTTTTGACCGCCAGGTGCTGGAAAAGCGCAACCGTGCCTGGGCCAAACGCCTGCAAGCGCGACCCGAAAAACTGCTGGTGGTTGCTGTCGGCGCCGCCCATCTGGCGGGCAACGCGGGGCTCCTGAACCTTCTGGCGCAGCGCGGCTATACGCTCTCGCGCGTCACCGATTAGCGCGGCTTCACACGGCGAAAGCCGATCAGCGACCCGTTGGAGCAGCCCGGATCATAGGTCAGCCCGCTTTTTGACATGCAATCCACCATCGTCTGGATTGCGCTATTGTCATATTTTGCGGGGTGGAGTTCCATGATCACCTGCCGCACATGTCGCGGCCAGCGACGGCTGAACAGATATTGCTCGGCCCCCTCCACATCCAGGATGACCACATGCGGCCGGTGCCGGGCAAAAAGATCCGTCAGCCGGATCGCGGGCACCTCGACCAGGTCTTCCTCCGCCGCCCCCATCTCGGCCACCGCCGAGCCCCAAAAGGCGGGTGCCGCGCGAAACAGCAATGTCTGTTCTTCGAAATCCGGCCCGACCACCGCCCCATGCACCAGCTGCGCCTCTGTCGCGCCATTGAGGTCGAGGTTATGGCGGATCACCTCCAGCGTGTTGGGGTTGGCCTCAAGCGTGAGGATATTGGCCGGATCGGTGATCTGCGCGCAGATGGAGCTGATATAGCCAACGCCGCCGCCCAGCTCCAGCACCCGCAGCCCCGGCTTCACCCGCATCCGCGCCGCCCGGGCCTCGCTGCGCTCATAGCCGCCACTGGCCAGTTTCGCGGCGATCTTGGGGGTCAGAAACCCCTCCGGCACCTCAAGCGGCACACCGCCGATATCAAACCGCGCCATGGTCAATCCCCTTTGCTGCACCGCGCCCCTATGCGCCGCCCTGCCCGAGGCTAAAGCCTGCGGCGCGATATTTCCACGGCTGGAAACCGGACGATCCGCCTGCGAGCCTTGCATGCCGCACATTGCCGCTCCCGCGTTACTGGCGGGGGGGCAAACAGCGGCGCCCTGCTCTAAAGCGCCCAAACACCCCCAAGCCTGGCAGACAGGATAAAAAAGATGACCACGCTCGTTTTTGGCCACAAATCCCCCGATACCGATTCCACCGGCTCTCCGATCATCTGGTCCTGGTACCTGAATGAGATCAAGGGCGAAGCCGCAACCCCGGTCCTTCTGGGCACGCCCAACACCGAGGCCGCCTTTGTGGTGGAAAAATGGGGCACTGAAACCCCGGCGATCCAGACCGAATTTGACGCTGGTCAGCGCGCCGTGATCGTGGACACGAACAACCCCGCCGAGCTGCCCGACAACATCAACGAGCTGGACGTTGTGGCGATCATCGACCACCACAAGCTGGTCGGCGGCCTGGAAACCAAAGGCCCGATCGACATCACCGTGCGCCCGCTGGCCTGCACCGCCACCATCATGCATGACCTGATGGGCGATGACGCCGCCAAGATGCCCGACAACATCAAGGGTCTGATGCTTTCCTGCATCCTGTCCGACACGCTGGAGTTCCGCTCGCCCACCACCACCGAGCACGACAAGGCACTGGCGCAGAAACTCGCCAGCGAGCTGAACCTCGACCTCGGCGCCTATGCTGCCGAGATGTTCGCCGCCAAATCCGACGTCTCTGCCTTCTCCGACGCGGAACTGATTCGCATGGATTCCAAGGAATATGAGGTCGAGGGCACCAAGTTCCGCGTCTCGGTTCTGGAAACCACCGCACCGGAGATCCCGCTGGGCCGCAAGGACAGCCTGATGGAGAGCTTCAAGACCGTCCAAGCCGAGGATGGCGTCGATCAGGTGCTGCTGTTTGTGGTGGATATCCTGAAAGAAGAAGCCACCCTGCTGGTGCCCAACGATCTGGTCAAAACCGTCGCGGAAAAATCCTTTGATGCCAAGGTCGAAGGCGATCTGGTGGTGCTGCCGGGGATCATGTCGCGCAAGAAACAGATCATCCCGAACCTCAAGGTCTGATCACGCATTTCCCGATAGGTTTTGTGATCAACGCCCCCTCCCAACGAGGGGGCGTTTTTGCACCTTGGGGAGGCTTCTATGCGAATGCGTAGCTCGGGCACGACCGGATAGGGCGAACTGTCCCCTGCCCAATTCCCTTCGGCTTAAAACCCTATAAACTTTCCTTCTGGTAGAGTTACCAAGTAGGTGGAGTGACGCGTGATGGTAAATCGCCTGGTGGCAGAAAATGCAAAACTCGTGGCCTTTTTGGTCGGAGCCGTGCTGATCATGACGGTCAGCCGCGAGGCGTTGATCATGATCTACCTGGGCTGTGGTTTTGTGTGGTTTATCGTCTGGCTTCTGGCTGGCGATCACGCGACGGTGGATCGCGAAAACCGTCACGCCAGCAAGAAATCCTTCGACCTCGGCCTGCTGGGCGGCAAATACTCGCAGCCCGACTAGGGTTCAGAGCCCCACTGCCATCTATCTCCTTGCGCCGCCGACAGAGGCTCCTGCCACAGCCTCCCCGATCCAAACACCAGCGCCCTCTCGCGCCCCTATTGCACCCTATTGCGCCGGGCGCAGCCCTTGTTGCGCGTCGATTTCGGCCTTCGTGGCCAGCACGGTCGCGACGCGCTTTTCATCCGCCGGATGGGTGCCCCAGAAGGAATAGCCGCCCCCCGCGCCGCGCGCCGGTTCCGCCCGGGCAAAGAACTTTGCACCCTCCACCGGATCATACCCCGCCGCCGAGGAGATCCGCGTGCCCAATGTGTCGCTCTCCAGCTCATAGGCTTTGGAATAGGCGATGGAGCCCACCGCCGCGCCTGCACCCAGACCCAGTTCCACCGCGCCGCCGTCATAATTGCCCGCCGCAGCGGTGGCCACACCCGCAATCGCCCCGGCCAGCAGCGCGCCTGCGACCACCTGCTGCTGTTGTTTTTCGATATGGCGGCCGATCAGATGGCCATATTCATGCGCCAGCACAAAGGCGACTTCGTCATCGCTGGCGGTCTCCTTGATCAGCGGCATGGAGATGCGAATCACCGGCTGGCGCTGCTGATAGGTGAAATAGGCGTTGGGCTGCTTCATCTCGGGATCAATGGCGATATCGACATTGCAGTTAAAGCCCGCCCGCGTCGCTGTCAGCTCCTGACAGGCGCGCTGCCCGGCAACCCGGATGCGTGGTGCCACCCGGTCAAACCGCGCCTGCGCCGCCGAGGTGCTGAGCGGGGCGGGCTTTGGCGCGCTGCGCGCCTCGGCGAACATCGCCCGCGCCTGATCGGTATAGGCGCCCGAGCTGTCGGGCAGCTGATAGGTGGTGCCGCAGGCGCTGGCCGTCAACAGCACCCCGGTGGCCAAAATGGCAGAAACGGAAGATCGGGAAACGCGCAGGACCATCATCTGATATCGCTCTGTCTGGAGTTTGGGTCGAAACAGCCCGCAGATTAGCAGCCCCCGCGGCTGTCACAAGGGTGCAATTCCGTGCTGCTGGTCAGGCCGCGCCCGCAAGCGCCTGACGCAAGAACCCCTCCGTGCCTTTGGCCATCACGTCGCCGCTGCTGCGAAATTTCAGATGCCGCCGCATCTTGCCCTTGCCCTCCAACATGGCATCGGGATCGTCAAAGGAGGCCCCCTGCGAGAACTCCAGCGAGACATGCCCGCTATAGGTATAGATCCCACCGACAAAGCGGTCGCTGTCAGGGGTCGGCGCGATCACCAAGCCGCCGTATTTCGGCAGGTAGCGGGCCTGGGGCGCGAGATCCTCGACGATCAATCTCAGCACGGCGTGGATCGCTTCGGCATCGGTGGCGCTGAATGTCATTCTGCTCTGGCTCCTGTCGCGTATATCCGGCACATCGCACAAAGACATGCCACGGCGGAACGATGTCGCGCTACCAGCTGCCCGTCAATGGTCCCCTGCCCGCCGCGCGCCAGCCCGGCAAAGATCCGCAGCGGCACATGGAAAACGCAAGGCTGCCATGCATGCGGGATGTGCAGCGGTGCTATACAAACGCCGCGCAGTGCGCTATAGGCGCGAGCTTGATACATTCGGCGCCTGTCGGCCCTGCCCTCCCGCGCCCCTCTTCGATATGAACGGATCCCCTCTTGATACCCACCTTGCAGCAGGCGCTGGAGCGCCGCGGTTACAGCTCTCTCACCCCAGTGCAGGAGGCGGTCTCCGACCCGGATCTGGCGGGTGTGGATCTGTTGGTCTCGGCCCAGACCGGATCGGGCAAGACGGTGGGCTTCGGCCTCGCCATTGCGCCGACGATTCTGGGCGAGGATGGCCGCTTTGAGCGCGCAGGCACGCCGCTGGCGCTGGTGATCGCACCGACGCGCGAACTGGCCTTGCAGGTCAAACGCGAGCTGACCTGGCTCTATGGTGACGCGGGCGCGGTGCTGGCCTCCTGTGTGGGCGGCATGGACATGCGCGACGAACGCCGCAGCCTGGAGCGCGGCGCGCATATCGTTGTGGCCACACCGGGCCGCCTGCGCGACCACATCACCCGTGGCTCCATCGACCTCAGCGGTGTTGCTGCCGTGGTACTGGACGAGGCCGACGAGATGTTGGATCTGGGCTTTCGCGAGGATCTGGAGTTCATCCTCCAGGAAACCCCGAGCGAGCGCCAGACTTTGCTGTTCTCGGCCACCGTCTCCAAGCCGATCGCCACGCTGGCGCAGACCTATCAGAACGACGCGCAGCGGATTTCCACGATCAACAAATCCGAGCAGCACAGCGATATTTCCTACCTCAGCCATGTGGTTGCGCCGCATGATGTTGAAAACGCCATCATCAACGTGCTGCGGTTTCACGAGGCCCCCAATGCCATCGTCTTTGCCAATACACGCGCCGCGGTGAACCGGCTGCTGACGCGGCTTTCGAACCGGGGTTTTCAGGTGGTGGCGCTCTCGGGTGAACTAAGCCAGGCCGAACGCGCCGGCGCCTTGCAGGCGATGCGCGATGGCCGCGCCCGGATCTGTGTCGCCACCGATGTTGCGGCGCGCGGGATCGACCTGCCGAACCTCGATCTGGTGGTACATGCGGATCTGCCCTCCAGCCATGAAACCCTGCTGCACCGCTCGGGCCGTACCGGGCGTGCCGGGCGCAAGGGCGTCAGCGCGCTGATGGTCACGCCGCGCTCCGTGCGTAAGGCCGAGCGCCTGCTGCGCGATGCCAAACTCTCGGCGGAATGGGTCGATGCGCCCTCGGCCGATGATGTGCGCGGTCGCGATCTCGACCGGATGATCTCTGATCCCTCCTGGAGCGAGGCCGCCCCCGAAAGCCAGGCCGAGACGCTGGCCAAACTGGTCGAGAGCTTCAGCGCCGAACAACTTGCCGCTGGTTATCTGCGGCTCTGGTCCGCCGCGCGCTCTGCGCCGGAAGAGCTGACCGATGTGGGCGCCATGGATGCGCGCAAGAAAAAAGAAGACCGCGCACCCTTTGGCCCCTCGGTCTGGTTCTCCATTGCCGGAGGCCGTGACGCGGGCGCCGATCCGCGCCGCCTGCTGCCGATGCTCTGCAAGGCCGGCGGCATCGACAAATCCGCCATTGGGGCGATCCGCATCACCGACAAGCAAAGCTATGCCGAAATCGCCCAGGACAAGGTCGAGGGCTTCATGGCGACCCTGGCCGGTGAAATGGCGCTGGACGATGGTTCCGCCTTGGAACGTCTGAACGAGGCGCCCAACCTGCCGCAACGCTCCAAACCGCCCTTCCGCAAGGGTGGCGGTGATCGGGGAGACCGTGGGGAACGGGGCAGCTATGACCGCAAACCCGCCGGTGATCGTGGTGGCTATGAGCGAAAGGGCGGCGCCGGCCGTCGCGATGACCGTGGCGACAGCAAGGGCGAGTATAAAGGCGAGCGCAAACCGCGCTGGGATCGGGACGAAAGCGCCGAGCCCGCGATCAAACCGCGCGCGGCCAAACCCCGCCCCAGCGGCGAGAGGCCGGCCTATGACAAGCCCCGTGGCGACAAGCCGAAGTTCGACAAGCCCCGCGGCGACAAGAAATTCGACAAGCCGCGCGCGGACAAGCCCAAAGGCCCGCCGCCGCCCAAGGGCAAGCCCAACAGCAAGAAAAACAAGGCCCGCGCCTCCGGCCCAGCCAGCGACACCTCCAAGCGCTTCACCCCGCCAAAGAAAAAGGGCTGAGACTGGCCAAAGCGGGCGACCTCTGCCATAGGAATATAAACCTGTTCCTTGCGCACTGAGGTCGCCCCATGAGCCAGATCATCTCCGCCCTTTCTGACGTCTCCGCCAAGTATAAGGCGCTGTTTGTGGACCTCTGGGGCTGCGTGCACAATGGTATCACCGCCTACCCGGAGGCCGTCGCAGCCCTGCAAGCCTATCGCCAACAGGGCGGCGTTGTTGTGCTGGTCACCAACTCCCCTAAACCGCGTGCAGGAGTTGCCGAACAACTGACCCAATTCGGCGTGCCCGATGATGCCTATGACACCATCGCCACCTCCGGCGATTCCGCCCGGGCGGCGATGTTTACCGGCGCGGTGGGTCAGAAGGTCTATTTCATGGGCGAATGGGAACGCG
Organism: Phaeobacter sp. HF9A; assembly: GCF_011806385.1. Taxonomy (GTDB): domain Bacteria; phylum Pseudomonadota; class Alphaproteobacteria; order Rhodobacterales; family Rhodobacteraceae; genus Epibacterium. Next base: position 16,440 of record NZ_JAATOX010000073.1, read on the forward strand.
ACGCGGGCTTCTTTGCGCCGATGAATGTGATTCACGATCCGGTCGAAATCACGCGCGTGCCGCTCAAGGAGGCCGAAGGCATCGTCTGCTGCGGCCCCTTTGACACCCTGGCCGACCCGGAGGTCAACCGCGCTGATTTCCTCTATGCCAAGCAAATGGGGATGAAGCTCCTCTGCGCCAATCCCGACATCGTGGTGGATCGCGGCGAGATCCGCGAATGGTGCGCCGGGGCGCTGGCCAAGCTCTATACCGAGATGGGCGGCGAGAGCCTGTACTTTGGCAAACCCTACCCGCCGATCTACGATCTGGCCCGCCGTCGTCTGGCCGAGCTGGGGCATGATTTTTCCGATCAGGAGATCATGGCAATCGGTGACGGGCCGCAGACCGATATCTCCGGCGGCATCGGCGAAGGGCTCGATACGCTCTTTATCACCGGCGGGCTGGCCGCAAGGGACACCAAGACCGAGCAACAGCCCGATGCCGCCGCGCTGGAACACTACCTTGCAGGCGAACAGGTCTCGCCGACCTATGCCATCGGCTTTCTGCGCTAAGATCTGCACCAGCACGCCAAACGGGCCCGCTTTCTCCGACAGGAGAAGGCGGGCCTTTTCTGTCGCCCGCATGGGCGCCCACTGGATCTAACACCGCCGTCGCCGCAGAAGCGCGCTTGACTTTCTGCACTTGCGAGGTAATAAAATTACCAACTTAACCACATTGCGGTCTTTATATTTCCGCAAGAACTCACGGAGACCGGGATGTTGGACAATCTTCCGCGCGGCACCATCTGCATCGAAGACATCGAGATGGGCATGATCCGCTATCTGCGCAAACAGGTCACCGACCGCGACATTGAACTCTTTGCCGAGGTCTCAACGGATCGCAACCCGGTGCATCTGGACGAAGACTATGCGCAGGACACCATGTTTGACGGCCGCATCGCCCATGGCATGCTGACCGCAGGGCTGATCTCGGCCGTGATCGGCGAGCAACTGCCGGGTCATGGCAGCATCTATATGAGCCAGTCGCTCAAGTTCCTCGCCCCGGTGCGCCCTGGCGATATGGTGCTGGCAGAGGTCGAGGTCACCGGCATCGAGATCGACAAACGGCGGGTCAAGCTCGACTGCCGCTGTATGGTCGATGGCAAAAAGGTGCTGGTCGGCGAGGCCATGGTGATGGCGCCCTCCCGCAAATTCGATTGAGCCGCCAGCGATTGCGGTGCAGCATCGTTGGGAGCCTCCGGCGGGGATATTTGGAAAAAGATGAAATGAAAGAGATCCGCGCTTCGGCGAGTGCGGGCGAAGGCAAGAGAGGCCACAGACCCCTTGCGTCGCCCAGCCCCTGCGGCTAGGGAAGCGCCATGCGCATTATCCGGGATTATCAATTCGTCGAACAGCGGGATCGCGGCGCCACTGTGGCGATCGGCAATTTCGACGGCGTTCATCGTGGGCACCGCTCGGTCATTGATTTGGCCCGGGCGGCCGTGCCGGATGCCCCTTTGGGGGTGATGACCTTTGAGCCGCATCCGCGCGAGTTCTTTGCCCCTGATGCCCCGCCCTTTCGCCTGATGTCGCCGGAGGCCAAGGCGCATCGGCTGGAAAAAATCGGGGTCGAGCGGCTCTATCAGCTGAATTTCAACCATGCGCTGTCCTCCCTCTCGCCCGAGGGATTTGCCCGGAAGGTGATCGCCGAGGGTCTGGGGCTGTCGCATGTGGTGGTTGGCGCGGATTTCTGCTTTGGCAAGGGACGCCTCGGCACGGCTGCGGATTTGCAGCGCTTTGGCGCCGAGATGGGGTTTGGTGTGACCATTGCGCCCCTCATGGCCTATTCCGAGGATACGGTTTCCTCCACTGCCATTCGCACCGCATTGAGCGAGGGCCGCCCGCGTGATGCCGCCGCCATGCTCGGCCATTGGCACCGGATCGAGGGCGAGGTGATTGGCGGCGAACAGCGTGGCAGAGAGCTCGGCTTTCCCACCGCCAACCAGTCGATCGACGGGCTGCATCCGCCCGCTTTTGGTGTCTATGCGGTGCTGGTGGATGTGCTGGACGGGCCCCACGCGGGCAGCTATCAGGGCGCGGCCTCTGTCGGGGTGCGGCCGATGTTTGACGGCGAGCATCCCAACATAGAGAGCTACCTGTTTGATTTCAGCGGTGATCTCTACGGGGCGCGGATCTCGGTTGCCCTGGTGGACTATCTGCGCCCGGAAGCCACCTTTGACGGGTTGGAGCCCTTCATCGCCCAGATGCGGGCCGACTGCGATCAGGCGCGCGCGCTGCTGGACGCGCTCTAGGCGCCTCTGCCGCCGCCCCCTCCTGTCGTCATGCGACCCCTATCTAAAGCCGGAGACAGCCAGATATGACCAATCACATCGACCGCGATGGCCTGTCGCCCCGCTTCTGGGAGCGCAAGTCGTTGAAGAATCTCAACCGGAAGGAATGGGAAGCGCTTTGCGACGGCTGTGGTAAATGCTGCCTCAACAAGCTGGAGGATGAGGACACCGGCGAGGTAGAGCTCACCCGCGTGGCCTGCCGCCTGCTGGATGACCAAAGCTGCCAATGCGCGCACTATGAGACGCGGCATTCCTTTATCCCCGAATGTATCGTCCTGACGCCGGAGAACCTCGACACCCATGCCTATTGGATGCCGCAGACCTGCGCCTATCGGCTGTTGTGGGAGGGCCGCACCCTGCCCGACTGGCACCCGCTGCTGACCGGCGACCCGGAGAGCGTGCATCGTGCCGGGGTGACCCTGCGCGGCATGACCGTGTCGGAGTTTGACACGCCGCTGGAAGACTGGGACGATTATATCATCGAAGAGCCGGTCTGAGCCGATCCTGTCCCGACCGGCCCGGACAGGGTCAGCCCGCTGCCTCCTGCCAGAAGGTTTCAAGCAGGCCCGCAAGCACCTGCGGATGTGTCACTGGCAGCATATGACCGGCGCCGGGCACCTCGGCCTCTTTCGCGGCTGGGATCCGCTCTGACAGCGCTGCCATCACCGCCCTCATGATCGGCTGCGTCTCTTCTCCCATGACCAGGTAGACCGGCATCGGCAAGCTCTCCAGCGCGCCGGGAGCCAAGAGACCGGTCACATCCTCATAGAGCTGGGCATTGCAGGCCATCACCGCGGAGAAGGCGCGCATCATGGCGGCGCGGCTGCTTTCGGGCAGATCGGGCCATTTCGGATGCTCCGCGCCCCAGAGCCGGTTGAAGCGCCGCGTCGCCTGCTCCAGCTCGCCCGCCTCGTAGAGTTGCTCTACCATACCATGTTCCGTCCGCAGCTGCGCCTCCGCGATTGCAGCCGCGCCGGTGGCGTCAGCCGCATTGCGCCCGATGGCGGCGGCAAAGAGCACCGGTTCGATCAAGGTCAACGAGCGTATCATCGCGGGCTCGGCCTGAGCCATGGCGAGCGCAACGATCGCCCCAAAGGAATGGCCGATCACATCCACTGGCGCGCCGTTTCGCGCCACTTCCGCCGCCAGCAACGCCAAGCCGGCCTCGGTGTTGCGCAGTTGCAGGTTCCCCTGCCCATCCCAGTCGGGGCTGCGCCCATGGGACAAGAGATCAAACCCGGTCAGCGTGACCTGCGTCTCGCCAAGTGCCCCGGCGAGGCCGCGCCAGGCGCCGGAATGCCCCAGGGAGCAATGCACCGCGAAGAGCTGCCTTGGCCCCGACCCAAAGCTGCGATGAAACACCTGTTGCGCCGGCGTGACGCTGGCGAGGCTCATGCGCCTTCCGGCGCAGGCCGGCCCGACAGATGCCAATCCAGATCGTCCAGCCGATCCTGCCCCCAGAATGCCTCGCCATCCTCCGTCACATAGAAGGGCGCGCCAAACACCCCCGCGCGCACTGCATCCTCGAGGTTTTGCGCATAGATCTCCGCGCCGGTCAGAAGGCCGCTATCCGCCAGCGCGGGGTCGAAACCGGCGCCTTCGAGAAGGGCGCGGATCACGTCATCCTCGGCGATGTTCTTCTCTTCCGCCCAGCAGGCGCGCAGGGTGGCATGCACCAGCGCGCCAAGATCGCCACCGCCTGCCTTCTGCGCTGCGATGATCGCATAAGAGGACGGTGCCGCATTGGTCGGCCAATGGGCGGGCTGCACGGTCAGCGGCATGCCCAGTCGCGCGGCCTGACGGACCACCTCTTGCTTGCGGTACTCCATCCGCGCCGGGTGGCGATCCTTGGGTGCCTGCCCGCCGGTGCGCGGAAACAATGCCATGATATCGAGCGGTTTATAGGTGATGTCAGCACCATGGCGCGTCGCGATCTCTTCCAACCGCGTCCCGGCCAGGTAGCTAAAAGGCGACAAGGTCGAGAAATAATAGTCGATATGGGCCATGGGGCGGTTCCTTGTGGGAAGAAATGGGCTTAGAGCTAGGACTGAACCTAGGCGCATGTTAAGCGGGGTTCAATATCACGAATCTGTCACATTGCTGCCTGGGGAAAATCAGCCAATGCCGACCTTGAACGAACCCAAGCTTATCGCTGGGAACGCCAACCTTCCTCTTGCCAAATCCATTTCGCGCCGCATGAGCCTGCATCGGGGGGTTGATCAAGACCTCGTCGATGCACGTGTCGAGCGTTTTAATGATGGCGAGATCTTTGTCGAAGTCTTTGAGAACGTGCGCGGCGAGGATATGTTCATTATCCAGCCGACCTCGAACCCGGCCAATGACAACCTGATGGAGCTGCTGGTCATCTCCGATGCGCTGCGCCGCTCCTCGGCCCAGCGGATCACCGCGGTGATCCCCTATTTCGGCTATGCCCGTCAGGACCGCCGCACCAAGGCCCGCACGCCGATCACCGCCAAGCTGGTGGCCAATATGCTGACCGGCGCCGGCATCGAGCGGGTGCTGACGCTGGACCTGCACGCGGCGCAGATCCAGGGCTTCTTTGATATCCCGGTGGACAACCTCTATGCCAGCCCGATCTTTGCGCTGGATGTGAAGGAACAGTTCAAGGGCCAGATGGGCGACCTTATGGTGGTCTCGCCCGATGTCGGCGGCGTCGGCCGCGCGCGGGAGCTGGCCAAGCGCATCGACGCGCCGCTGTCGATCGTCGACAAGCGCCGCGAAAAACCCGGCGAAGTGGCCGAGATGACGGTGATCGGCGACGTCACCGACAAGATCTGCCTGATCGTGGACGACATGTGCGACACCGCCGGGACGCTCTGCAAGGCGGCGCAGGTGCTGTTGGACAACGGCGCCAAGGAGGTGCACGCCTATATCAGCCACGGCGTGATGTCCGGCCCGGCAGTCGAGCGGGTCAGAAACTCGGTAATGAAATCGCTGGTGCTGACGGATTCGATCCAGCCGACACAGGCGATCCTGGATGCGCCCAATATCCGCATCCTGCCCACCGCGCCGCTATTCACCCAGGCGATCCTGAACATCTGGCATGGCACCTCGGTGTCGTCACTGTTCGAAGACCGCACCCTGATCCCGATCTATGAATCGCTCTACCCCGGCCAAGTCTGAGGCTGAGTGATCGAGAAACAAGAACGCCCCGCTGGACATCCAGCG
>NZ_JAATOX010000074.1 GCF_011806385.1 Phaeobacter sp. HF9A
CCAGAAACTATAGTGACCGGGGCCGCGGGTGCGGGCGCGAAAGGCGTCGGTGAAGCCCAGGTTCACGATCCGCTGATAGGCGGCGCGGCTCTCGGGGCGGTGCAGCGCATCCTCGCGCCAGGCCTCGGGGCGCTTTGCGTCCTCCGCCTGCGGGATGATATTGTAATCGCCAGCCATCAGCGCCGGCGTCTCCTCCGCGATCAGCGCCTCGGCGCGGGCCTTCAGGCGTTCCATCCAGGCAAGTTTATAGGCGTATTTGCCCCCCGCCACGGGTGCGCCGCTTTCGTCCAGCTCCACCGGGTTGCCATTGGGCAAATAGAGCCCGCAGATCCGCAGCGCCCGTTTCCCCACCACCGTGGCCTCGATCCAGCGGGCCTGTTCGTCGCTGTCGTCGCCGGGCAACCCGCGACGCACATCCTCCAGCGGCAGTTTTGACAGGATCGCCACGCCGTTGAAGCTCTTCTGCCCGTGGGTTTCCACGTTATAGCCGCGATCCTCGAACATGTCGCGCGGGAAGGCCTCGTCGACCGACTTGATCTCTTGCAGCACGGCGACATCCGGTTGCGCCTCATCCAGCCAGTCCCCCAGCGCATTGATGCGGGCCTTGATGCCGTTGATGTTGAAACTGGCGATCTTCATGGTCGTCTCCGTGCTGCGCTGCGGTCGTCGTTCTATCGCTGAAATCCGAGTCTGCTGCAAGCGCTGCCAGAGAATCGCTTTGCCGTCGCGCTGGGGCAAAAAGGCTCGCGGTATTGAGCAGTGCCGCAATTATATACGTACAACCCTAGGTGATTGTATTGACGTTTTGCATTCTTGTGCGTGTGAATATATTCGTGGATATCCTGTGTGCAAGTCGAATTGCTTTCGAATAACAATTTTCTAATGGGCGGAGTTAATGTTGTATTTGTAAATTTTTATATATCATCATTTATTATTGCCTTGATTGTTTTTGAATTGGTGGCAGGCTTTGGATGTTGTTAATCCAGAAGGGGAAAAGCCATGGCTGCTCTGAAAAAACAAACCGCTGTCGTCGAGATGGAAACCGGTGCTTTCACCGGCGAGAATGTGGGGCTGTTCAGCTCGACCTGCCTTGGCGATGAGTTCGCTGGTGAACATGTATCTCTCTATAGCTCAACGTGTATTTCCGGTGCCGAGACCGATATGCACAAGGGCGATGCGACGCAAATGGTGTCTTCGACCTGCCAGCCTGCGTCGAAGTAATCTCACCGGATGGCGATGGGTCCGTGATCTCGGGCCCATTGTCACGGTTTTCGAATATGTTAATTGATCGGGTGTCGAATGGGACAGGTTCTGTCTTTTGCGAATGCGCAGGCGCGCGGGGGGCGCGGGAATGTATCGAATCTGATTGACAGCTTCGCGTCATTTCGCCGCGAAAGGCTGGATGTGCTCTGGCTGAAAGAGAATGCAGAGCTTCTCAATGTATTGGAAACCTCAGATTGTAAAATAAAAGAATGCGATTTATCACAGCTGCTTCCTTTTTATGAAGGAAGCCTGAGGCATCTTAATTTTTTCCGCCAATATTATCGTTTTATTCTGTCGATCTGCCTCGATCTTGAGGCGCTCGGCGTGCCCGGCGAGCGGGGGGCGGTGATGGCGGAGTGGATCGCGGGCCAGGGTGTCGCCGAGAGCGAGCTGTCGGACCTGCAACGGGCCGAGGCCCGCCGGTTGCTGGCACGCCGAGGGGTTGATCTGAACGGCACCGAGGGGCTGAGCGACCGGCTGAGGGCCTTCATGCGCAACAGCACCGCCTTTGCCGTGCCCAACCGCAAGGCCGCCTATGAGCTGACCCATGTGGTGTTTTACCTCAGCGAATATGGCCGCGCGCCGCTGGCGCTGGACCCCGAGGAACGCCAGAGCCTGCTGTTTGCCGGGTTGATCGCCTATCTGGACCAAGACGCGGATCTTCTTGCGGAAATCTGCATCGCGCTGCGGTTCTGCGGTGAACAGCCCCCCGCCGATTGGCAGGGCTGGCTGGAGCAGCATACGCGGGGGTTTGCGCTGCAAGAGGGGCAGGGGCATGGTGGTATGGATGACTACCATCCGTATTTAATGTGCAATTGGCTACAACTTCAGGTTGGACGTGAGGCCTTTTCTCATGCACAATGCAGGGGCATGATCAGGTTTGATGGGCCAGGGCGTCTTGGGGCGTTGAGAGGTGTATCCATGGCACTATATACATTGCTGGATCAGGGGCGGGGCGGCTGGAGCCATCTGCGCTCACAACTTCTGGGCGTTCTCAGTGCAGAGGAGGCCGCGATCCTGCGTGGCGCCGAAGGCAGTACCGAGGTCTTTGAGCCGTTCTTTGAGACCTTTGCGAGATTTGGCCAGGTGGGCGCTGCATGAGGTCTTTGATCCCGGGCGTGCTGGCCGTTCTGGTCTATACGGGGCTGATCGCCACGGCGGACGGGATCGCAAAGCTGATGTCCTCCGGCTTTGCTTCGGCGCAGCTGTTTGCGGTCTCTGGCCTCTTGGTGGCGACGCTATGCGCCATCGTGAGCCGGGTGCAGGGCGATCCGGCGCGGCTTGGCACGACCTGTCCCCGCGCGATGGCGCTGCGCTCTGGCGCGACGGTCTTGGCCGTGACCTGTTTCTACTATGCCTTTCGCTATTTGGCGCTGGCCGAGGTCTTTGTGTTCATCGCGCTGATGCCGTTGCTGGCGGCGATGATGTCGGGGCTGATCCTCAAGGAGCGCATCGGGCCGAGCGTCTGGCTGGCGCTTGCCCTTGGCACCATTGGGCTCTTGGTGATGCAGCCGGGGGTGAGCGTGGGGGGGGTGACCGGATCGGCGCTGGCGATCGGGGGCGTGTTCTTTGGAACCTTCTCGATCGTCATGGCGCGCTATATCAGCGGCCATGAAAACAACGTGCTGGCGCAGGTGTTTTATCCGAATTTGACGCTGGGGCTGGTGATGCTCTGCATTCTGCCCTTTGTCTGGCGCCCCATGGCGGGCAGCGACTGGGGCTGGGCGGTCTCTTATGCGGTGGTGCTGTTTGCTGCGCGCTGGTTGCTGGTGCTGGCACTGCGGGTCTTGCCCGCCTACACGGTGACGCCGCTCCTGAATTTGCAATTTGTCTGGATGGCGCTGATTGGGTTGATGTTTTTTGGCGAGACCCCGCACCCGAGCACCTATCTGGGCATGGTGGTCGTGGCCATCTCCGGGCTGTTCCTGATCTGGGATCGCATCCGGGTTGGCCGTGCGGTGGCAAAATCCACGGCGATCATGACATCGACGCCCATGGTGCGCGGTCACCGGATTGCGCGCTCCCTGCGATTGCAGCGATGCGAGCCGAGCCAATCCACGCGGTGAGGCGCGCCGCGCCGATACCCGCCGGCGCCCGCCCCTTTTGGTGCGATCAACAGAATGGGCGGTTTACATGGAAAACGACGTGCCGCAGCCGCAGCTGGAGGTGGCATTTGGGTTCTCGATGGTGAAGCGCGCGCCGATCAGCTCTTCGGTGAAATCAATCACCGCGTTTTCCAGAAACGGCAGCGAGACCTCATCGACCACGACTTTCTGCCCCTTGCCCTCCAATACCAGGTCGTCGGATTTGGGGGCGTCCAGCGCGATTTCATACTGAAAGCCGGAACAGCCGCCGCCCTCGACCGCGATGCGCAGCGCCTGGCCCTGATCCGCGGCGCCGATCTCGGCAAGCCGGTCAAAGGCGCGTTCCGTCACTTTTGGGGGCAGGTGCATCTGGGTTTTCTCCGATGGCGTGTTGCAGCGTTACCCTAAATATAGAAAGGTGCGCGCGCGGCACAAGATTTCGCATGAGATTTCCGAGGAATAAAGCCATGTACGCGCCCTATGCCACATTGCCGGATCGCTCTCGCGGCCGGCAGGTCCCGGAGGAAGAGAGCAGCTTTCGCTCGCCCTATCAGCGCGACCGGGACCGGATCATCCACGCCAGCGCCTTTCGGCGGCTCAAGCACAAGACGCAGGTCTTTGTCGAACATGAGGGCGACAATTACCGCACCCGGCTGACCCATTCGATCGAAGTGGGGCAGGTGGGGCGGACCATCGCCGGGGCGCTGGGGCTCAATCAGGAACTGACTGAGGCGGTGGCGCTGGCCCATGATCTGGGACATACGCCCTTTGGCCATACCGGCGAGGATGCGCTGCACGAGATGATGGCGCCCTATGGCGGGTTCGATCACAATGCCCAGGCGATCCGCATCGTCACCGCGTTGGAAAAACACTATGCCGAGTTTGACGGGCTGAACCTCACCTGGGAGACGCTGGAAGCCATCGCCAAGCACAATGGCCCGGTGCTCGGCGAACTGCCCTGGGCGCTGGCGGCCTGCAATGCGCAGCTCGATCTGGAGCTGCACACCCATGCCAGCGCCGAGGCGCAGGTGGCGGCTCTGTCCGATGATATTGCCTATAACAACCACGATCTGCACGACGGGCTGCGGGCGGGATTGTTCAGCGATGACGACATCTGCGCCCTGCCGATCATCGGTCCGGCCTATGCAGAGGTGGACGCAAAATACCCCGGCCTCGATGTCAGCCGCCGCCGCCACGAGGCGCTGCGCCGGGTGTTCGGCGTCATGGTGGGCGATGTGATCGACACCGCCCGCCAGAAGCTCATGGCCTCCGGTGCACAATCGGTGGAAGAGGTCCGGGCGCTGGATCATGCGGTGGTGAGCTTCTCCCCCGCAATCTGGGCCCAGCTCAAGGAAATCCGCGCATTCCTCTTTGCCCGCATGTACCGCGCCCCCTCGGTGATGGAGGTGCGCGCCCGGGTATCAAAGGTGGTCAAGGCCCTGTTCGCCTGTTACCTGGCGCAGCCCATGGCGATGCCGGAACGCTGGCACGAGGATCTGCGCGCGGCAAAAAACGATCAGGATCGCGCACGGATCGTGTCGGATTATATCGCGGGGATGACGGATCGCTTTGCCTTGCAACTCTATGAGCAGCTCGACCTTGAAGCATAAGCCCAAGCGAGGCTCTGCCTCGCGCTCCGGGATATTTGAGGTTAGAAGAAAGACGGGCCGCTGTGTTCCTTCTTCTAACCGAAAATATCCCGGGGGTGAGCGCCCAAGGGGCGCGAGGGGGCTGGCCCCCTTTGTCCGGCGCGCTTCTGCGTTCTCCGGTTGACCCTGAGCGCGCCCCTCGGTATCCGCTGGGGTTGATACCAATGGGACGCCAGACATGAACCTCTTTACCGATATCCGTACGCTTGTGATCGACAGCCTTGCGGCCATGACGGCCGAAGGGGCCCTGCCGGAGGGGCTTGATTTTGCCAATGTGGCAGTAGAGCCGCCCCGCGATGCCGCGCATGGGGACATGGCGACCAATGCGGCGATGGTGCTGGCCAAGCCCGCAAAGATGAAACCGCGCGACATTGCCGAGGCGCTGGCCGCCAAGCTCGGCGCGGACAGCCGGGTGAGCGTGGCCGAGGTTGCCGGGCCGGGGTTCCTGAACCTGCGGCTGGATCGCTCTGTCTGGCAGTCGATCCTCGGCAAGGCGCTGAGCGAGGGCACGGGCTATGGCCGCTCCGACATGGGGCAGGGCAAACGCGTCAACGTGGAATATGTCTCCGCCAACCCGACCGGGCCTCTGCACGTGGGGCACACGCGGGGCGCGGTCTTTGGCGACGCGCTGGCGAGCCTGCTGGATTATGCCGGCTATGACGTCACCCGCGAATATTACATCAACGATGGCGGCGCGCAGGTCGATGTGCTCGCGCGCTCGGCCTATCTGCGCTATCTGGAGGCGCACGGCCAGAGCGTTGAATTCCCCGATGGCACCTATCCGGGCGAATACCTCAAGGATGTGGGCGTCGCGCTGAAAGAGAAATACGGCGATCAATTCGTCGGCCAGCCCGAGGACGTCTGGCTGGAAGAGCTGCGCAATTTCGCGACCGAGATGATGATGGATCTGATCCGCGAGGATCTGGCGCTTCTGGGCGTCGAGATGGATGTCTTCTACTCGGAAAAATCCCTCTATGGCACCGGCAAGATCGAGGCCGCGCTCAAGAGCCTCGATGACAAGGGGCTGATCTATGAGGGTGTGCTGGAGCCGCCAAAGGGCAAGAAGCCCGAGGATTGGGAGCCGCGCGAGCAAACCCTGTTCAAATCCACCGATCACGGCGACGATGTGGACCGTCCGGTGAAGAAATCCGATGGCGGCTGGACCTATTTCGCGCCGGATATCGCCTATCATTATGACAAGGTGAGCCGGGGCTTTGACGAGCTGATCGACATCTTTGGTGCCGACCACGGTGGCTATGTCAAACGGATGAAAGCGGCGGTTTCGGCGCTGTCTGACGGCCGCGTGCCGCTGGATGTGAAGCTCTGCCAGCTGGTCAAACTGTTCAAGGACGGCCAGGAATTCAAGATGTCCAAACGGGCCGGCACCTTTGTCACCCTGCGCGACGTGGTGGAGGCCGTGGGCGCGGATGTGACCCGCTTCATGCTGCTGACGCGCAAGAACGATCAGGGGTTCGACTTTGATCTCGACAAGGCGCTGGAGCAATCCAAGGACAACCCGGTCTTTTACGTGCAATATGCCAATGCGCGGATCAACTCGACCCTGCGCAAGGCCACCGAGGCCGGTGTTGCCTGCGATGACGCCACCCTGGCGGCGGCGGATCTCAGCCTGCTGGATCATGAGGCGCAGCTGGCGGTTGCGCGAAAAATTGCCGAGTGGCCGCGCCAGGTGGAAATCGCCGCGCGCAGCAATGAACCGCATCGGATCGCCTTTTTCCTCTATGATTTGGCGTCTGATCTGCATGCGCTCTATCACCTTGGCAAAAGCGACAAAAGTTTACGTTTTGTTAACGAGAGCAGCCAATCGGCAACACATGCCAATTTGGCGCTGGCCCGGGCCGTTTCCATTGTCATTTCCGCCGGGCTTGGTATTCTTGGCGTCAAACCAGCGCAGGAGATGTGACGCCAAAGTCACCCGAACCGCTGGTCCGAGGCAGAACAAGAGACCCGACGCACCTGTGCACCCCGCCCGAAACGATGGCGGGCTGCGGGTGGCATAGGGCAGTGAGGCGGATATGGCGTATTTTGCACAGGTGGGCGCGCGGGCTCCCTCATCTAACGGCGACGGCGAGTCCGGTGGCAGCGCATTTGATCCTTTCTCCTCTCATCAATATTCACGGGGGCCTGCGCCGGTGGCGGAACCTGCGCCCATGCAGGAACCCGTTGCCGAGACCTCCTTTCCGAATTTCGGCCTGAGCCAGACGCCAAGCGTGTCGATCGGCACGTTTTCCGGTGCGAGTTCCGCTGGCGCGGCGCAGTTTTCCGCTGCGGATCGCTACCCGGAGGCGGGGTATGATTACGTTGGCGATTACGGAGATGGCTATGCTGCGGACGAGGAGGCGCTGTTTGCGCCCGAGCCTGCGGCGCGCGGCGAGCTGGGCCGGATGGCGGTGTTTCTGGGCGCAGCGGCATCATTGGCGCTGGTCGCGGCGATCTCTGTCTGGGGCTACAAGCTGATCATGCGCGATGTGAGCGGCGTTCCGGTGGTCAGCGCGGTGGCCGGTCCGATGCGCGTCGCGCCCGAGGATCCGGGCGGCGAGATGGCCAACCATCAGGGGCTGGCGGTGAATGCGGTGGCCGCAAATGGCACCGCTGAGGCGCCCGCAGATACATTGCGCCTGGCCCCCGAGACGATTGCCCTTACGGAAGACGACCAGCCCGTCCCGACATTGACCCAAGCCGCCGAGGCCGAGGCCGCGCTTGAGGCGGAATATGCCGCCGAGGAGAGCGCCGAGCTGGCCGCCGCCGAGGCTGCCGAGTTGATGACGCCGATCGAGCGGCGCAGCAGTGATATCGACGCGCTGGTGGCCAGCCTGACCGAAGGCGCGGTGCCGCTGGAGGATCTGCAAGAGACCTCCGCCGGCGCTGGCATGTCAGAGCTGACCTCCGCCTCTTCGGTGGCTGGTGCGACGCAGATTCCGGCGGCGATTCGCAATGCGCCCGGTGTGCGTGAAACCCTGCGCCCGCGGGTGCGCCCGGCGCGCTTTACCCCGGCTCCTGCCGTGGCAGACAGTGCCGCAGCGCCGCGCACCACCGAGATCGACCCGGCGAGCCTTGCCGTGGGCACGCGACTGGCGCAGCTGGGCGCCTATGAAAGCGCCGAGGTGGCGCGTAGCGAATGGACCCGGATCAGCGCGCGATTCGGTGAATTCTTTGAAGGCAAACAGCGGGTTGTTCAACGCGCCGAAAGCGGCGGTCGGATCTTCTATCGGCTGCGCGCGCATGGGTTTGACGATCTGTCGGACGCGCGCCGCTTCTGTTCCGCACTGGTGGCGGGCAATGCCGATTGTATCCCGGTGTCGATGCGCTGATGCGGTTTGGCGCGACGATCCTCGATGCGGAGGGGCTGCGGCTCTCTGCGGATGAAAAGGCGCTGTTCCGCGAGGCAGCGCCTTTCGGCTTTATCCTCTTTGCCCGCAATATCGACAGCCCCGATCAGATTCGCGCGCTCTGCGACGAGCTGCGCACGGCGGCAGGGCATGATTGCCTGATCACCATAGACCAGGAAGGCGGCCGGGTGCAGCGGCTGCGCGGCCCGCGCTGGCGGCAATGGCAACCGGCGCTCGACCATGTGGCGCGCGCCTCGGATCCGCTGCGGGCGATGTATCTGCGCGCCCGGCTGATCGCGGCGGAGCTGCACGCGCTCGGCATCGACAGCAACTGCGCGCCGCTGGCCGATATCGCCACCAAGGACACCCATCCGTTCTTGCGCAACCGTTGCTATGGGGCCGACGTGGAGGCCGTGGTGGCCTTCGCCCGGGCAACCGCCGAGGGGCATCTGGATGGCGGCGTGCTGCCGGTGATGAAACATATCCCCGGCCATGGCCGCGCCACCCTGGACAGCCACCTTGACCTGCCTCATGTGACCGCCCCGGCTGAGGTGCTGCGGGATGTGGATTTTCAGGCCTTTGCGGAGCTTGCCGATCTGCCGATGGCGATGACCGCGCATCTGGTCTATGACGCCTTTGATGACCGGCCCGCGACGCTGTCGCCGGTGATGATGGAGGTCATCCGGCACGAAATCGGCTATAACGGTCTGGTGATGACCGATGATATCTCGATGAAAGCGCTGAAGGGGGCGCCCCACGATCTGGCCCGACAGGCGCTGGAGGCGGGCTGTGACGTGGCGCTATTGTGCAATGCACCCCTGGCCGAACGTGCCGCCGTGGCCGAGGCCGCCGGGCGGATGACAGAGCTCGCGCAACGCCGCGCCGAGGCGGCGCTGGCCTGGCGTGACAGCCCGCAGCCGCTTGACACAGAGGCCGCTGAAGCGGAACTATCTGCCCTCATGGGCGGACAGGTTTATGGCTGACAGCGACACGCTATTCCCGAATGAGGGGCCGGTTTCGGTCGCGGAACGGCTGGAGGCCGAGGCTCTTGTCGTGGATGTCGAGGGCTATGAGGGGCCGCTGGATCTGTTGCTGACGCTCTCGCGCACGCAGAAGGTGGACCTGCGCCAGATCTCGGTCTACGAGCTGGCGCGGCAGTATCTGAGCTTTGTCGAGAAGGCCAAGGAGCTGCGCATCGAGCTGGCCGCCGATTATCTGGTGATGGCGGCCTGGCTGGCCTTTCTGAAATCGCGGCTGCTGCTGCCGCCGGACACGAGCGAGGAGGGCCCCTCGGGCGAGGAACTGGCGGCGCATCTGGCCTTCCAGCTGGAACGGTTGCAGGCGATGCGCGACATGGCGGCGCGGCTGATGGGGCGGGACCGGCTGGGGCGGGATTTCTTTGCCCGCGGTCAGAGCGAAGACATGCAGCGCATCAAGACGGTGACCTATACGGCGAATCTTCTGGATCTGATGCAGGGCTATGCGCGCATCCGCACCAAGGATGACTTTCGCCCCTTTGTGATGGACCGCGACAGCGTCTACACCATGGAAGAGGCGCTGGAGCGGATGCGGGGGCTTTTGGGCTTTACCGGCAGCTGGACCGATATGCTGAGCTACCTGCCGGATGGCTGGCACAGCGATCCGGTAAAGCGGCGCTCGGCGACGGCGGCGACCTTTGCGGCCTCTTTGCAATTGGTGAAGGAAGGGAAGATGGAAATCCGCCAGAGCGAGTCATTTGCGCCCATTCAACTGCGCAACCGGCCAGAGGAACAGGAATGAACGACGGCGTGGACTATAGCAGCGTGGCTGCGGAGGCAAAGGAGCAGGCGCGCGACAGCCTGTTTGACGCGCCCCCGATGGCGGAGCAGGAGCGCATGGTGGAGGCGGTGCTTTTTGCCAGCGCCGAGCCGGTGACGGTGCGCGATCTGGTGTCGCGCATGCCGCATGGCTGCAACCCGGTGGAGGCGCTGGAATATCTGCGCAAACGCTACGAGGGGCGCGGGGTGCGGGTGGTGCAGGTGGGCGATGCCTGGGCGATGCGCACGGCGCCGGATCTTGGCTTTTTGATGCAGAAGGAGACGGTCGAGACCCGCAAGCTCTCGCGTGCGGCGATCGAGACGCTTGCGATCATTGCCTATCATCAGCCGGTGACCCGGGCCGAGATCGAGGAAATCCGCGGGGTTTCCGTGTCGCGGGGCACCATTGACCAGCTGCTGGAGATGGAATGGATCCGGCTCGGGCGGCGCAAGATGACGCCGGGGCGGCCGGTGACCTTTGTGGTGACGCCGGTGTTCCTGGATCATTTCGGGCTGGAGAGCGCGCGGGATTTGCCGGGGCTGAAGGAGCTGCGCGCCGCGGGCCTTTTGGAAAACCGCCCGCCGCCGGGGGCGATGGCTCTGGGGCAGGGCGAAGAGCGCGAGGATCATCACGACGAGGAGCAGCCAGAGCTGTTCGGGGATTGAAACAGGCGCGCGCGCTGCGGATATGTCAAGAAATCGCCGCAGTCGCGCTGTATCCACGGGCGCGCCGTGCCCGCCGCCAAAGCGGGACGTAAACCGAGGGGAGAGAACCCATGGGATTTGACCGGATCATACAGATGATACTGCGCCGCCTGATTGGCCGCGCGGTGAACGCCAGCGTCGATGCGGGCATCAACGCCTTTTCCAGGCGCGGCGGCAAGGGGCGCGCGCAGCCGAGCCCGGAAGAGCAGGCAGAGCGCGAGCGCATTCGCGAAATCAGGCAGGCGCGTCGGGCACGTCGGGCCGAACAGGATCAGAACCAATAAGGCCACCGCGCCTGAGGCTGAGCGCCTCTATCGCCTCCATTGTGGTCAGCGCGGCAGAGATCAGCACGCAGCCCAGAATTCCCAGCATCTGATAGCCGAGCCCGCCAACAAAGGGCGCGGCAAACACACAGAGATAGGTGCTGGTGGAATAAATCCCCATGATGGCGCCGCGCTGACGCGGATCCAGCGCCGTGAGCCGGGCCACCAGCAGGTTCAGCGCAAAATGCTGGAAAATCCCCCATGGCACCGCCAGCGCCAGAAACAGCGGATAGCTGCCGTTGAGCGCCCCCATGGCGAGATAGACCAGCGCCAGCCCAACAAAAACCGGCGTGGTGGCGCGCGCCATGCCGATGCGGTCCAGCAGCGGGTCCAGTAACACGGCGCCGCCAAAACCCAGCCCGTAGATCAGCGGCACGAGCCCGGCCTGACCGGTGCTGAGCCCAAGCGCCAGCGTGGCATGGGCGCCGGTGTAGGAATAGGTGACGTAGAAGCTCAGCATCAAGCCGACCGAGGCCAGAATGCCGCGCCCCATGCCCTTGACCCGCAGAGCGCTGAGCGGCGAGCTGGCAGTGCCGCCGTCGGGCGTGTCCAGCCGCGCCAGAGGGCCGCTGAGCGCCCAGACGAGGGCGCAAAGCCCTGCCAAAACCGCGTAGATCATGCGCCAGCCGATCAGATCCGCGCTCCAGGCGGCGAGGCTGACGCCCAGGACCAGCGAGAGGGTCCAGCCGGTGAGCACTGCGCCCACCACGCGCGCCTCGCGCCCCTTTGGGGCAATCACCGCCGCCATTGTATAGATCGAGGGCAGCGCCGCGCCGCCGGCAAGCCCGCAGAGACCCTGCGCCGCGATGAGCGCCACTAGCGAGGGCGCAAGCGCGCTGCTGACAAAGCCAAGCACCAGCGCCACCAGGGACATGCGCAGCAGCCGCCCGCTGCCGATCCGGTCGCCCAGTGGGGCCAGCAGCAGCGCCGCGGCGGCCACCCCAAGCCCGTAACCGCTGGCGGCCCAAAGCACCCGCGCCGGGCTGGCGCCAAGATCGGCGCCGACGCTCTGCACCAGCGGCGACAGCAACAGAGCATTGGTGCCGACAATGGCGATGGCGCACATCAGCGTTGCAATGGAAATCCAGAGCGGCGGGGCAGAGCTGGGCATGGCAGGGAACCTAACAGGGGGCAACGGCGGATGAGACACCCGCGCGCATCTTGTTACAGCCACGCCTCGCAGGGTCAAGCCATTGCACGCCTGTGCAGGGCGGCCTTTGGCGCGGGGCGAGTCAGCTCGGCGTCTTGAAATGTTTGGAGAGTTTCAGCCCCTGTCCCTGATAGTTCGAGGCAATCCCCGCACCATAAAGCTGCTGCGGCAGCTCGGCCATGCGTTCATAGACCAGACGGCCCACCACCTGCCCGTGTTCCAGCACAAAGGGCGCCTCGTGGCAGCGCACCTCCAGCACCCCGCGCGACCCGGCCCCCCCGGCGGCGGCATGGCCGAACCCAGGGTCAAAGAACCCCGCGTAATGCACCCGGAACTCGCCCACCATGGCCAGATAGGGGGCCATTTCGGCGGCGTATTGCGGCGGGATATGCACCGCTTCGCGACTCACCAGAATATAAAACGCGCCGGGGTCGAGGATGATATGGCCGTTGTCGCTGCGCACTTCCTCCCAGTAGTCGCGGGGGTCGTAGACGCCGATGCGCTCCAGGTCGATGACGCCGGTATGCGGCTTGGCGCGATAGCCGACCAGATCGGTGCCGGGCAGGCGCAGATCGACGGAAAAGCCAAGCCCGTCCTCGATCACCGCGTCGCCATCGACCAGCGGTGTGCGCGCATGCAGCGCGCGCAGCGTGTCGTCATCCAGCACCGACTGGCCATCGCGGAAGCGGATCTGATTGAGCCGCATGCCGGGGCGGGCCAGCACCGAAAAGGAGCGCGGGCAGATCTCGGCATAAAGCGGGCCGCTGTAGCCGGCGCGAATGCGGTCGAATTCCTCGCCGCCATCGGTGATGGTGCGGGTCAGCAGATCCAGTCGCCCGGTGGAGCTCTTGGCATTGGCGACGGCGGTCACATGGGCGGGCAGATCCAGCGATTCCATCAACGGCACCAGATAGACGCAGCCCTTTTCCAATACCGCCCCTTCGCGGAGGTCGATGCGGTGCATTTCGAACTCTTGCAGCCGCTCTGCGACGGTGCGGCCCTGACCGGCGAGGAAAGACGCGCGCACGCGGTAGGCCACGGTGCCGAGGCGCAAATCAAGGCTGGCGGGCTGGATCTGACCATCGAGCAAGGGCGCGGCGAGTTTGATCTCTTGCCGGGCTAGCATGGTTTCGATCGTCTGGCTGGGCAAAACACCGGTCATCTGCCGTTCCCCCTGATGGCGTCATCTGATCCAGGGGATGCTGACGCAAATTGCCTTATGCCTCAATCGCCTTGTTGGGGTTGGTGGGAAAATCCTTTGAAAACCAACGACAAGGCAGGCAGCGGATACACAAACGCCCGAGCGTTGACCGCTCGGGCGTTTTGATATGGTCGGGCTAGCAGGACTCGAACCTGCGACCTTCCGTCCCCCAGACGGACGCGCTACCAGGCTGCGCCATAGCCCGTTGAGGGGCTTTCTACCGCTTTTTGCGGCGGGGGCAAGGGCGATTCTGTGTTTTTTGACAGGTTTTTAAAACAGGAGCCAATGCAGAGGGAAAAAGCGCGGAATCCCCCTCAGGACAGGCAGTTGCGCAGGTCGCGAACGATCTCGGCCAGTGCGCCGCGCGCGTCGGGCGGCAGGTGCTCCAACGCGGAGAGCCGCGACAGCACGCCGGCACTCATCGCGCCCCCGGCGCTGCTGTCCGCCTCCGGTTGCGGCGTTGCGGCAGGCGCAAGCGGCGGCATTGGCTCGACTGTATCGTCGTCGGGCGCCATCTGCTGCTGGGCGTTGAGAGGGCTCTCGGCGGGCGCGTCGGTGGGATCGGTGTGATCGGCGCGCTCCGCCACGTCGGCATCTATGTCGTCATCCGCAGCTTCGGGCATGTCGGCGCTTGGGAAGGCGGGGGCCATTGGCGCAGAGCCATCCTCAGCCGGGGCGGGCGGCGCAGCCAGGGCGTCTTCAGTCGGTGCGGCGGGAGCGTCGGGATCTGGTTTCAGATCAGGCAGGTCCAGCGGGGTTGTTGCGGTATCGCCGCTCTCATGCGGCGGCTCATCGACCAGAGCCGCCTGGGCCATTGCGGCGGCAAGCTGGTCTGTGACCTCTGAGGCAGGCGCATCGGCGCGCGGCTCGGCGAGCACTGGGGCAGCGGGCTGATCCGGGTCAGAGGGGTAGGCGGCGCTGTCATCCGCTGGAAGATCTGCCGCTGCGGCGCCATCATCCTCGACCAGATGCGCCTCCTCCGCGGTGATGGGCTCTGGTGGGGCGACTGGCGCGGCGTCCGGCGTCGTCAGAGGCGCATGATGGCTGTCGTCCGCGGCGTCGGTCTCCTCCTGGGGGGCGCCGGGGCCCTCTTCTGCGACGCCTTCTGCGACGCCTGGCTCAATCGCTGTCGGGGGGGGCGTTGCAAAATCGTGATCAGCGGCGGGCTCCAACGGCGGGGAAAGCGGTTCTGGCGATGTGGGGCTGGGCGCGCTCTCGGGAGTGGCGGGCGGCAGGTCAGATTCGGCCACGTCCGGGGCGCCAAAAAAGTCCTGCTGGCCGGGGATCGCGGGCGTGGGGCTGGCCGAGCGGGGCGCGCTGGCGGTAGAATGCGGCAGGTCACGCGCCGGCGGGGCGGCATCGGGCAGGTCAAGCGGCATCGCGATTTGCCCAGCGGGCACCGGCGGCTGCTGAGGCTGGGCGCGCTCGTCTGCATCGGCTGTCGGATGCGCCGCTGTATCCGCGCTGGGTTCCGGCGGCGTCTGGGAGGGCTGCGGCTCGGCGGGCAGGGCGCTTGCGGGTGCAGCAGCCGGGACATCAGAGGCTGAAAGCTCCGCGGCCGCCATGTCGCCGCCGGGCTGTGGGGGCATTTCCCCAGTGGCGGCAGTCATCGACGCGGTGGCTTCTGGCCCCTCTGGTGCGGGCGCTTCTGTGGTCTCGGCAGGCCCCGCCGTGGCCTCCGTTGCATTCGAAACCGAATCTGACGCCGGGGGTGCGGGAGACGGGGCGGGCGCAGGGGGAGAGAAGGGCGGTGGCGTTGGCGGCGCTGCTTTGCGCGCAACCTGTTGCGGCTCTTCCTCCAGGGGATCCCGGTCCACCGGCTTGGGGCGGGGCTTTTGCGTGTCTTGCTCTGCCGGATCAGCCCATTTGCTGGGCGGCGGCGTGTCGGCCTCTTGCTCGGCTTCTTCGGGATCGAGGGGTTTGGACAGGTCCTGCACATGCTGCACGCCCTGTTCCCGGATCAGCGCCTGGACCTCTTTGATCGACAGGCCCTTGTCATGCAGCAGATGCTGAATGCCGCCGAGCAGCAGCATGTCGGAGGGGCGGTAGTAGCGACGCCCGCCCGCGCGTTTCACCGGTTTGACCTGAGTGAACTTGCTTTCCCAGAATCGCAGCACATGGGCCTGTATCTCCAGCCAATCCGCGACTTCGCTGATGGTGCGAAAGGCGTCAGGAGACTTGGACATATGGCGACCCTTTGATTGCTGCCGGGGTGTCCCAGCGGGCGAATTTCTATCGTTTCCATCCGGCGCAGTCCAGACAGGTACAACACCGGTCTGGCCTGTTTACACGGGGAAAGTTTACTTCCGGTTGCCCTCGGCGACGCGGTCTTTCATCAGGTGAGACGGGCGGAAGGTCAGCACCCGGCGCGGCTGGATCGGGACCTCTTCGCCTGTCTTCGGATTGCGGCCGACGCGGGCGGATTTATCACGCACGCTGAAGGTGCCAAAGGACGAGATCTTGACCTGCTCGCCGCGCACCAGCGCATCGGACATATGTTGCAGCATGCTCTCGACCAGCTGCGCGCTTTCGTTGCGTGACAGGCCGACCTCGCGGAACACGGCCTCGCTCAGGTCCATTCTGGTAATCGTTTTTTCTGTCATTGCCATCCCCGTTGTTTCTAAAAACAATAGGGTGAGGGTAATTTCACTGTCAATATCAATGAATTGCAAGCTGCCGTTTAGGCCGGATTACCACCGTAATACCACAGCACCCCAAGCCAGCCCGCCGCCGATGGCTTCGGTCACCAGGAGATCGCCGGGTTTGATCTGGCCACGAGCTGCCCCGACCGAGAGAGCCAGCGGGATCGACGCGGCGGAGGTATTGCCGTGATCCTGAACGGTCACGACCACCTTGTCCATAGGCAGGCCCATTTTCTTGGCGGTGCCCTGAATGATGCGGATATTGGCCTGATGGGGCACGATCCAGTCCACATCCTGGGTGCCAACCCCGGCGCGCTCCAGCGCGGTATGGGCGGTTTTTGCAAGCTTTTCCACGGCATGGCGG
Organism: Phaeobacter sp. HF9A; assembly: GCF_011806385.1. Lineage (GTDB taxonomy): Bacteria > Pseudomonadota > Alphaproteobacteria > Rhodobacterales > Rhodobacteraceae > Epibacterium. The sequence continues at coordinate 16,525 of NZ_JAATOX010000074.1, forward strand.
AAGACCTGATTGCCCTGCATGCGCAGATGGCCGGTGTTCTGGGTCGAGACGCCGCCGTCCACATAAAGCAGATCCTTGTAGCGCCCGTCGGAGTTCAGGTCGGTGGCCAGAATGCCACGGTCGTCGCTGGTACCTTCGCCTTCCTGGGCTTCCAGCAGCAGCGCACCGGCGCCATCGCCGAACAACACGCAGGTCGAACGATCGGTCCAGTCCATGATGCGCGAGAAGGTCTCGGCCCCGATCACCAGCACGCGTTCTGCCTGGCCGGAGGCGATCAGCGCGTTGGCATTGGCGAGCGCATAGACAAAGCCCGCACAGACCGCTTGAACGTCAAAGGCAAAGCCGGAAGTCATGCCGAGCTGCGCCTGAACCATGGTGGCGGCAGATGGAAAGGTGAGATCGGCGGTGGAGGTGGCGACCACGATGGCGTCCACATCCGCGGCACTGCGGCCTGCGGCCTTGAGCGCGGCCTCGGCGGCGCGGGTGGCCATATTCGATGTGGTTTCGCCCTCGGCGGCGAAATGGCGCCGCTCGATACCGGAACGGGAGCGAATCCATTCGTCTGAGGTCTCCAGCGTGGCCTCGAATTCCGCGTTTTCAACAATGCGTTCGGGGAGGTAGTGCCCTGCGCCAATCACCACTGCGCGTCGCGTCATTCGTTGCCTGCCTTCTATTCCTTGCTCCCGGATTTAGAATCGTCCGGGCTCCGCGCGGTGGCGGACGTCGCGTCATCTTGGGCAAGCTCTACGGCGGATGCAACCCGGGCTGCGAGCTTTTCCGCAAATCCTTGATTCGCCAGCAGAAATGCCAGTTTTATCGCGGCCGAAACACCGGTGGCATCGGCGCCGCCATGGGATTTCACAACGGTGCCGTTGAGGCCGAGAAAGATCCCGCCGTTGACGCGTCGCGGGTCGATCCGCTTGGACAGCCGCGACAGCGAGGTATAGGCAAGCAGGGCAGCCAGCCGCGACAGGATCGAATATTCAAACGCATCTCGCATGGCAGAGCGCAACAGGCTTGCGGTGCCTTCGCCGGTCTTGATCGCAACATTGCCGGTAAAGCCGTCGGTGACGATCACATCGGCGATATCGCCGGGAATATCGCTGCCTTCGACAAAGCCGACGAATTCGAAATTCGCCTTTTCGGCGTTCTGGGCGATGAGGTTATACGCCTCTTTCAGCTCGGCGCGGCCCTTGTGCTCCTCGGTGCCCACATTGAGCAGGCCCACCCGAGGGTTGGGGATGTCCATCGAGTTGCGGGTGTAGGAGGTGCCCATCAGGGCATATTGCAACAGATCCTGCGCATCGGCGCGCACATCGGCCCCGACATCCAGCATCACGTTGAAACCCTGCGGATTGCGCGAGGGCCAGAGAATCGCAATCGCCGGACGGTTCACCCCCGGCAATTTGCGCAGGCGCAGCATCGACAGCGCCATCAGCGCGCCGGTATTGCCGCAGGAGACAACGCCAGCCGCCTCGCCGCTGCGCACGGCCTCAAGCGCGGACCACATGCTGGTCCCCTTGCCGTTGCGCATGACCTGGCTGGGTTTGTCTTCCATCGTGACCACATCGCGTGCGTCACGAATCTCGACCCGGCCCTTCAGGTGTTTCCTGCGGGCGACGAGCGGTTCTAGCTGCTCGATGGGGCCATGCAAAAGAAACCCGATATCCGGGTTCTTTTGTGCGGATTTGGCGACACCGGCGACCACAACGGCCGGCCCGGCGTCACCACCCATGGCGTCCACCGAAATCACGGTGCGGCGGGCATTTGCCTGCGATGGAGCGGTGTTACCCGTCATGCGACTGCGTGCCTGCCTGGCATCCGTGATCCCGTTTTGACTCAGGCTGCGTCTTCGTCCAGGTCGATCTCGTCGGCCTGAGCAACGATTTCCTTGTCGTCATAGTGGCCGCAGGAGGGGCACACGTGGTGAGGACGACGCAGTTCACCGCAGTTGGAGCACTCGTTCGGGTTTGCAGCAACCAGTGCATCGTGCGCGCGGCGGTTGTTGCGGCGCGATTTGGATACTTTGTTCTGTTGGACAGCCATGTCTCAACCTTTGTCTACTGGGGCCGTCGGGCGCAGATGCCGTCGGGCGCGTTTCATGTTTCCGTGTCAATCGGTCTGACGGGCGGTGTGACGTGCGTTTAGGACGCCGCCTGTCCGATGTCCAACCAAAAATTCCGATGAGCGCGCGAAAATACTTCGAATCTTCACCTGCGCAAGCGGTTTTTTAAAAGAGCGCAGGGCAGAGGGCCAGTGCGAAAATCCTGCCCGCGCAAATCAGGGGCGACCTGTGCCCATGCCAGCCTGCCGCGGGTGGCGTCAATCCTTGGCGGGATCCTCCGGCTTCAGCAGATCCGCCAGACCTGCAAAGGGGCGGGTTTCCTCGTCGGTCATCGGCGCGGTGCCCGGCTCGGCGTGGATATGCTGGCCCAGCTCGGCGCCGGGCTTGCGCGGATATTGCGGCAGGTTCAGGGCAACGCTTTCCACCATCACCTCAAAGGCGTCGATCACCTCGCCAAGAGGCTCGATGCTGTCGTCCTCGGGCATTTCGACCTCTTCTTCGCCGCTCGGCAGGTCGATACGGGCAAGGAACAGGCGCTGGACCTCGGTATCCACACGCGTTGTCACCGGCTCCAGCGTGACCACGCAGGGCTGCACCACGGTAAAGCCGAGCTTGCCGCTCAGCGCCCAGTCCCGTTTGCCACGCGCGCTGATCTCGCCCTCAAAGCGCAGTTTACGCAGGGCATCAACGCCAAGTTCCGCCGCCAGGGACTGCAACTCCGGCTTTTCAGGGCTGAGCGTGAACCGCGTTATGCGGTTTTGCGGCAGGTCGGCGACGCGAAAAGCGGCGGGTTTGGAGGGATCAGAGACCACGTATTCACTTTCATTTCTTGAACCAAAGGCCCGGTTTAGGTAATCGGGACTTCAGTCTTAATCAACCCGAAGGGCAAGGACGCATATGTTTGCAAAGGCAAAGACCGTAAAAACCTCACTGCGGGCGGCGTTTCTTGTCGGGATACTGACCAGCCTTGTGGCCTGCACCGCTCAGTATCGCAAGCATGGCTGGGTGCCGGGGCCGGACCTTCTGAGAGAGGTGGTCGTGGGCGTCGATACCCGCGATTCGGTTGCGGAAACCGTTGGCGAACCCACCATCGACTCGCTGGCGGATGACAGCGGGTACTATTACGTGACCTCGCGGATGAAATATTACGGCAGCAAGGCGCCGAAGGTGGTCTCGCGGGATCTGGTGGCGGTGACCTTTGATTCCCGGGGCGTGGTGGACAGCGTGCAGCGCTATACGCTGGCGGATGGCCGCGCCATACCGCTGGAGCGCCGGGTGACCGATTCCAGCATCCAGGACAAGACCTTCCTGCGCCAGCTCGTTGGTAACCTGGGCAACATCAACCCGGGCAGCTTTTTGCAGCAATAGGGCCGGGGGTCGGGCAGGCCGTCGGCGCTCCACGAACGCCGGGGTGACATCGTCACGTGGGAGTCACATGTTCCGTGATACCCATGCCCCGACTCGCGTGCGGGTGGCCGGGGTGTTGGACCCTGTGATTGAAAGCTGAGCAACCATGATCATGAGGAGACCCCGGCAATGACCGCTCCGTCTTGTGCGCCGCGCCCGGGCGACGCGCCTCATATCCTCCTGAGCAAGGGGCGCTATCGGGCCAGGCTGGCCCATTCCCCTGCGGATCTCGCGGCGGCGCAGGCGTTGCGCACGCTGTGTTTTCGCACCCCACAGATCGACAGCGATGCCTTTGACGCCAATTGCGCGCATGTGCTTGTCGAAGACAAACGCAATGATGCGCTGGTCTGTTGTTTTCGCATGCTGGTGCTGCAGGGCGGGGCGGAGGTCGCGCGCAGCTATTCCGCGCAGTATTACGATCTCTCGGCCCTGGAAGGGTTCGAAGGGCGCATGATCGAGATGGGGCGCTTTTGTATCCATCCCGCCTGGACCGACCCGGATATCCTGCGGCTGGCCTGGGGCGCGATGACCACCTATGTGGATCAGAACGACGTGCAGATGTTGTTTGGGTGCGCCTCTTTTGCGGGGACCGAGACCAAAGACTATCTTGACGCTTTTGCCATGCTGAAACACCGCCATCTCGCGCCCAAGCGCTGGCTGCCGCGTGTAAAGGCGCAGAATGTGTTTCGTTTCGCCGCGCGCCTAAGGCGCAAACCGGATGCCAAAAAGGCGATGCTGCGCATGCCGCCGCTGCTGCGCAGTTATCTGATGATGGGCGGCTGGGTCAGCGATCACGCGGTGGTCGACACCCATATGAACACGCTTCATGTCTTTACCGGGCTGGAGATTGGCGCCATTCCTCCCGCCCGCAAACGCCTGCTGCGCGCGGTGGCTGGCTAGGGGTAGAAGGCTGGGGCGCAGGCTCTCCCGCCCGTCGCCAAGGCATCACAGATGCCATGGCTCCCGTTGGGCCCGGCGCGCCGCCTGTCGGCGGCGCGGTCGCTGTCGTGCCCAGAGAGCCCCCTTTCATCTTTTCAAAAATATCCCGGAGCGCGAGGCAGAGCCTCGCAAATCGCCATCATATCCGCAGGCCGCCGCTTCTGCGATTGACGCGCCAGCATCGCCGGTTTAGCTCGGCTGTCATGGCACGTATTCCTCTTCTTCAAATGACCGGCATTTCGCTGACCTTCGGCGGCGACCCGGTGTTTTCCGATCTCGATCTTGTGGTGCA
>NZ_JAATOX010000075.1 GCF_011806385.1 Phaeobacter sp. HF9A
GGCTGCTTTATGGAATGTTGCCGGTGCTGCTGCTGGGCCTTGTGATGAATCACATGATCAATCGTCTGGAACTCCGCCTGATGGTGGCCGAACGACAAGAAAGCCGTGCCATCGCGCGCCGCCCCTAGCAGAATCCGCCGCTCGGGACAGGCGCGCTGATCGCGGCCCTATCGTCAATCAGGGCTGACCGCTCAGCACCGTGCTTGCGGCCTCCAGCGCGCCACGACCATGCGGGATATCCAGCGCCTTGAGCCCGGTCTCAATCCCGCCCAACAGCCCCATGATCATGTGGCCATTCACATGCCCCATATGGCCGAGACGGAAGAACCCGTGCCACTCCGCACTCTCCGGCGGCGCCATGCCAAGGCCGATCCCAAGGGTTAGACCAAGGTTCTGCTCTAGCCACATCCGCAGATCCGTCGCGCGCGGCGATGGCAGGCGCAACGCCGTCACCGCGTGGGAGCGCAACCCAGGCTCGGTGACATTCATCGCCAATGCGCCGCCCTCGCTCCAGACCTCGCAGGCCGCCCAGATCGCCCGCGCGAGCTGCGCGTGCCGCGCCCAGACCTGCTCCACCCCCTCGGCGTGCAGAAGATCCAGCGCGGCCCGCAACCCATAGAGATGATGCGTCGGCGCGGTGCCGCCAAAATACTGATAGAAAATCTCCGGGTTGGCGCGCGGCCCCCAGTCCCAATAACGGCTGACCCGCGGCAATCTGGCCCGCGCCTCCGCCGCCTTGTCGTTGAAGAATACAAAGGACAGCCCGGCAGGCACCATCAACCCCTTCTGGCAGCCGGTGACCATCACATCAACGCCCCAGGCATCCATCTCGAAGCGATCACACCCCAGCGAGGCGATACAATCCACCATCAGCAGCGCCGGGTGATCCGCCTCAGTCATGGCTGCACGCAAGGCACTGATATCATTTCGAATAGAGGTCGAAGTGTCAGTCTGCACCCCCAGCACCGCCTTGATCTGATGGCCGCTGTCGGCCCGGAGCCGCTCTGCCACGCGGGCCATGTCAAATGGCGCGTGCAGGCCAAAATCGAGCACCTCAACCTCGACCCCCAGCGCCTCTGCCATCTCGCCCCAGCCATGGGCAAACCGCCCGGAGGCGGGCACCAGCACCTTGTCCCCAGCCATCAACGTGTTCGACAGCGCCGCCTCCCAGGCCCCATGACCATTGGCGATATAGATCGCCACATGATGCGCGGTGCGCGCCAGTTTACGCAGATCCGCCGGCAGCGTTGCGGTCAGATCGACCAGCTCGCCGGCATAGATATTGGGCGAGGCGCGATGCATGGCCTGAAGCACCTGATCCGGGATCACCGAGGGACCGGGAATCGCCAGATAAGAGCGGCCGGCCGAGAGTTTCACAGAATCGCGCATATATACCTGTCCTGATAGGCACCGCAGCCGAAGCTCAAGCCAAGCAAACCGGCGCGGGGGATTTAAACTGCGCGCAGAGTACTCCGGCGGAAACCAAGGTCAATCACCCGACGGTCACGCGCCTTGCGCCCTGTGGCTAAGCTGCTTAAATATCGAGACTTGTCGCAAAAATTGCGGCATGCACCGGCAGACGGCATCGAGGAACGGCACATGAGCAACCAATATATGTCCTCGCGCACCTTGTTGCGGTGGCTATGGCAGGGCTACCTGCGCCACCACGTCGGACTGCTGGCGATCGCGGTGTTCTTTATGCTGGTGGAGGGCGCATCGGTCGGCGGGCTCAGCTACATGATGCAGCCGATGTTTGACCTGGTGTTTGTGAACGGCAGCTCGGATGCGCTGCTTTGGGTCAGCCTCGCGTTTTTTGGTATCTTTGTGATGCGCGGTATCAGCTCCGTCACCCAAAAGGTCATTCTGGCGACGATCAACCAGCGTTCAGAGGCGCATATGCGCACCGATATGCTGGATCGCCTGATCCATCAGGACGCCAGCTTTCACCAGATCCATCCGCCGGGGTTCCTGATCCAGCGGGTGCAGTCGGATGTGGCCGCGATCAATCAGGTCTGGCAGGCGATCATCACCGGATCCGGCCGCGACGTCGCGCAGCTGATCGCCGTGCTGGCGGTTGCCATCAGCGTCGATTGGCGCTGGACCGCGATCATGCTGATCGGTGTGCCGCTCTTGGTGCTGCCGCTTTCGATCGTGCAGCGATACGTGCGCAAGAAAGCCAGCCAGGCGCGCGATCTGGGCGCGGTGCAGGCCACCCGGCTGGACGAGGTTTTTCACGGCATCGTGCCGATCAAGCTGAACCGGCTGGAAGACTACCAATCCAACCGCTATCGCGCGGCAACCACCGCCTTTGTGCGGGCGCAGATCCGGGCGGCCTTTGGCACCTCCTCGACCTCCGGCATGGTGGATCTGATGGCCGGGCTTGGGGTGATGTGCGTGATCATGTTTGGTGGCCGCGAGATCATCGAGGGCGACAAGACGGTTGGCGAATTCATGAGCTTCTTCACCGCCATCGGCCTTGCCTTTGATCCGATGCGGCGGCTCGCCTCGATCATGGGGGTGTGGCAGACCGCAGCGGCGGCGATGGAGCGCATCAAGGAGCTGATGGACGCGCCGATCACCCTTGTGTCGCCTGAACACCCACAACCCGCGCCGACCGGCCTGCCGGAAATCCGGCTCGACAAGGTCAATCTCTCCTACGGCGAGGCGCATATTCTGCGCGACCTGTCGCTGGTCGCCGAGGCGGGCAAGACCACCGCGCTCGTCGGTGCCTCGGGTGCCGGGAAATCGACTATTTTCAATCTTTTGACGCGGCTTGTTGATCCTCAGGAAGGCGATGTGACAATCAACGGCGTCGCGGTTGGCGATATGGAAATCGGCGATCTGCGGAACCTGTTCTCGGTGGTGACGCAGGACGCGCTTCTGTTTGACGAAACGCTGAAGGAAAACGTTCTGCTGGGGCGCACGGATGTCAGCGATGAGCGCCTGGCAGAGGTTCTCGATGCCGCCCATGTCAGCGACTTCCTGCACAAGATGCCGGACGGGCTGGAAACCCGGGTGGGGCCGCGCGGCTCGGCCCTGTCTGGCGGGCAGCGGCAACGGGTGGTGATCGCCCGCGCCATCCTCCGCGACACCCCGATCCTGCTGCTGGACGAGGCGACCTCGGCGCTGGATGCGCAATCTGAAAAAGTGGTGCAGAAGGCGCTGGAGGCGCTGGCCGGGGGGCGCACGACCATCGTGATCGCGCACCGGCTCTCGACCATTCGGAGCGCGGACAAGATCATCGTGATGGAGCGCGGACGGGTCATGGATTCGGGCCGCCACGACGAACTGCTGGAACGCGGCGGCATCTACGCCGATCTCTACCGGCTGCAATTTCAGGATGGCATGACAGTGATCGACACCGAGGGCGTCTCGGCCCAGCTCTCTCGCAGCGTTGAGCGCGATGCAAACGAACGGGCCGGGTTGTTGCGCCGCTTTGCCCGACGTCTGTTCGGTTAATCCGTCCGGCGCTTGATCTTTGCCGCTTGCGGCGTCACATCTTGGCACAGACGCTGCATTATATCCAATTGGGAGCCCCACCGATGGCCGACCGCCGCATCCTGCGCCTGCATGGCACCGACACCCGCGATTTCTTGCAGGGGCTGGTGACCAACGACGTGAAGAAGCTCGACCAGGGGATTGTTTACGCAGCGCTTTTGACGCCACAGGGCAAGCTCATCGTTGATTTCTTTTTGGTGCCTGCGGGGGATGCCGTGCTGCTGGATGTGGCCGAAGCCTTCGCCGATGCGCTGCAAAAGCGGCTGACGATGTACAAGCTGCGCGCCGATGTCACGATCGAGCAAACCGATCTGCACCTGCGCCGCGGCACCGGCCCCGCCCCCGATAACGCCCTCGCCGATCCGCGTCACCCGGCGCTGGGATGGCGGCTTTATGGGGCTGAGGTCGGCGACGACGGCAGCGATTGGGACGCGATCCGGGTGGCCCATTGCATCCCCGAAATGGGCATCGAGTTAAGCGGTGACAGCTACATCCTGGAAGCCGGTTTCGAAGCCCTGAACGGGGTCGATTTCCGCAAGGGCTGTTATGTCGGCCAAGAGGTCACCGCCCGCATGAAGCACAAGACAGAGCTGCGCAAGGGCCTGCAACGGGTCGAGATCGACGGCGAAGTGCCCGTTGGCACCGAGATCACCGCAGCAGGCAAGCCGGTTGGGCAGGTCTTTACCCAATCCGGCAACGCGGCCATCGCCTATCTGCGCTATGACCGCGCCGGGGACGCGATGGAGGCCGCAGGCGTCGCACTGCGATGGCCCGGCGGAGAAAACCGCTAAGCTGCTGACCTCTATGCTTTTGTTAAGCACCACCGCGCTATAGACTTGATCACAGGCCCCGCTGATGGGGCCGGAATTAAGGACATGGGTATGAACGCGGGTATTTTGCCGCTTGCCGCTACGCTGGGGTTGATCGCAAATCTGGCGCAAGCGGAGGGCTATTGGGAATACGGAGATTGGCGCGTCAGCGTCACCGAGCAAAGCACGACCGAAGATTATCGCCTCTATTGCCGCGCCAGCACCGGCGGTGACGGGATGCCGGTGATCAGTCTGCAAATCAGCAACGGCGACGCCGGCCCGCCGAACGACTACCCTGCCCCCACATTTTTCGAAAGCGCGCCGCGCCATCACAACACACAGGTCGTCAACGCCCAAGGGGTGTCCTTTGTCTTTGACCATCAAGGCGTGTTTTTCGCGGTTGCCGAAGGCGGCATTGATGACGAGGGCATCGCCTGGGCCAGTGCCGCCCCGCGCTGGCAGGATACCAAGAACATGCTTCTGTGGATGAAGGCCTCCTCGCAGATGGAGGTGCGCGCACTCGACGCCTATAGCGCCAGCACCGAAGTCTATGTGGCCTCTCTGGCCGGTTTTACCGCGGCCTACGGCAAGATGATGGACAGCTGCGGCCACAGCCTCGACATCCCGCGCGACTAACAGAGAAATATCACATTAAGACAAATTTACCCAATATTCTTGAAAATTATTCCCTAATATTGTTGACGTAATGAAAGCCAAAATCGGCAACTCTGTCGCGTTTCAACCATGTCCCAAAGAGAAAACCCCGACACTCTGGTGCCGAGGTTTCCTATGCCCTGCCGCACCACGTGTCGTGCGAGGGCGCTATCTCAGGCGCGTCAGGCGCGCTCGGAATACTCCATGGTCTCGGTGTTGACCACGATCATCTCATCCTGCCCGACGAAGGGCGGCACCATGACTTTGACGCCATTTTCCAGGATCGCGGGTTTGAAGGAGTTGGCAGCGGTCTGACCTTTGACCACCGGCTCCGTCTCAACGATCTTGCAGGTCACCTTCTGCGGCAACGTCGCGTTCAGCGCCTCGGCCTCGTAGAATTCCACCACGATGGTCATGCCATCCTGCAAGAAAGGGCGGCGGTCGCCCAGCAGCTCGGCCGGCAGTTCGATCTGCTCGTAGGTTTCGGTATCCATGAAGACCAGCATGCCGTCGCTCTCATAGAGGAACTGCTGGTCTTTTTGCTCCAGACGCACGCGTTCGACCTTGTCGGCGGAGCGGAAACGCTCGTTGAGCTTGGAGCCGTTGCGCAGGTTGCGCATTTCGACCTGCGCAAACGCGCCGCCCTTGCCGGGCTTCACATGGTCCACTTTGACCGCAGCCCAGAGACCGTCGTTATGCTCCAGCACGTTGCCAGGGCGGATTTCATTGCCGTTGATCTTGGGCATGGAAAACTCTTTCAAGTGGTTGATGACAGCTTTGCCATCCCTATATCTGTCAGGTGATAGGCTGGCAAGATCACGAGATGTCGTGTCTTTAGGCTAGTGTGACCGCAAAATAGGCATGCGCTGAACGCATAAAAGATATGCATGTTAGGGCTACCCGAATCGTCATAATTCCGCCATAAGGAGCGCCACGCCGAAATTGCAATAGCAAGAACAACAAAGGAAACGAGATGCGAGATTTCGTTGACGGCTCCGCATACAACAATGAACAGGGTAACCGCGCCCGCAAACTTTTTGCCGCGGTTGTGCTGGCTGCATTGGATGATGCCATTGCCGATGACAAGAAATACGGCAACGGTCCTGAGCAGATCGCCCGTTGGGCCCGCTCGCGCGATGGGCGCGAAGTTCTGTCCTGTGCAGGTATTGACCCGAACGAACGTGTGGTCGAAGGCCTGATGGGATTTGTAGGTCGTGGTGTACGGACCTCTGTCGCGCTGTCGCGCGAAGAAAGCGAACGCCGCAATGCTGCGCAGGCCGAGGCGGCCTGATCGCAAACTATAGCTGCCAAGCTGTATGAGAAAACGCGTCCTGGGGGGCGCGTTTTTCTTTTTGGCCTCGGCATCTTGTGCGGCGCTGTTCATGTCGCCCCCGCGCGTTGAAACAGCGCAAGCCGGATTGACCTCCGCGCAGGCGCGCTGCAACAGTCGTGCGACCACCCGGCCAGGCAGAGGACCGCAAAGATGACCACAAAGGCGATCATGATCCAGGGCACCGGCAGCAATGTCGGCAAGTCGATGCTGGTCGCGGGGCTGGCCCGGGCGCTGGTACGGCGGGGCCTGTCGGTCGCGCCCTTCAAGCCGCAGAACATGTCCAACAACGCCGCGGTGACCTCTGACGGCGGTGAAATCGGGCGCGCGCAGGCCCTGCAGGCGCGCGCGGCGGGGCTTGCGCCGCATACGGATATGAACCCGGTGCTGCTCAAGCCGGAAACCGACACCGGCGCGCAGGTGATCGTGCAGGGCAAGCGGCGCGGCACCCGCGCGGCTGGATCCTTCATGCGCGACAAGGCGGGGCTTCTGGAGGCCGCTCTGGAGAGTTTTCACCGGCTGGCCGCACAGCATGACATCGTGCTGATCGAAGGCGCGGGCTCGCCGGCAGAGACCAACCTGCGCAAGGGCGATATCGCCAATATGGGCTTTGCCGAGGCCGCGGATGTGCCGGTTGTGCTTGTGGGCGACATCCATCGCGGCGGCGTCATCGCACAGGTGGTGGGCACCCATACGGTTCTGGATGAGGCCGACCGCGCGCGGATAAAAGGCTTTGCCATCAACCGGTTTCGCGGCGACCTGAGCCTGTTTGACGCGGGTCGAGACAACATCTCGCGCTGGACGGGCTGGCCGTCGCTCGGGGTGGTGCCGTGGTTCTGGGACGCCTGGAAGCTGCCCGCCGAGGACATGATGGATATCGCCTCTCACGCCGGTGGCGCCTGCAAGGTGGTGGTGCCGCAGCTGGAACGTATGGCGAATTTCGACGACCTCGACCCACTGGCGGCCGAGCCCAATGTGACGGTTGATATCATCCCTCCCGGCCGCGCCCTGCCCGGCGACGCGGATCTGGTCCTGATCCCTGGGTCAAAATCCACCATCGGCGACCTGGCCTATCTGCGCGCGCAGGGCTGGGACATTGATATCCTGGCCCATTATCGTCGCGGCGGCCATGTGCTGGGGCTCTGCGGTGGCTATCAGATGCTGGGTCAGAGCATTGACGACCCGGAGGGCGTGGACGGCCGTCCGGGCAAGGTCGCGGGGCTTGGGCTGTTGGATGTGGACACGGTCATGGCTGGCGACAAGCGGGTCACCGAAAGCCAGGCGCACACCGTCGAGGGCAATCTGCCGGTTTCGGGCTATGAGATCCACATGGGCCGCACCACCGGACCGGATTGCGCCCGCGCCTGGTTGCAGCTGGACGGGCGGCTGGACGGCGCAGCCTCAGCCGATGGCCGGGTGCGCGGCTCTTACCTGCACGGGCTCTTTACCTCTGATCTGTTCCGTGCCGATTTCCTCGCCGGATTGGGGCATCAATCCACTACGCGCTATGACGATGGCGTGGAGGCAACGCTTGATCTGCTCGCCGATCATCTGGAACGCTATATGGATATCGACCAGCTGCTGGACATCGCCGCCCCAGTGACGCGGCCCTAGGCTCCGCCACAGCGGTCGCGGTAGCGCGCCGCAGCGGGCACAGGCCCGCTGCCCGGCCCAACGACAAGGCGGGCTTTCGTCAGAAAGCATGTCTTGTGGGCGGGAGCGCCACCGGACCGCTGCACATGAGTCATCAGCGGGAAGCGAGCCGCCCCCCCCTGCCCGGTCAATTTTTCAGGATTACAAGCGCTTAGAGCAAATCCTGCGCCGCCAGCGCGCGTTGGATTTCGCGCCGAACCAGCTTGCGCACATTGCGGGTGATCCGCTCGCCCAGGGGGCCTTGCAGTTCTTCGCGCACGATATCGGCGACCAGTTCACGCAGGCTGTCCTCATCGAGGAAATCCTCCTGCGAGGTTGCCTTCTCCAGCGCCAGCTCTTCGGCGCTGCTTTGCACCAGATCCTGCGCATCCTCACCAGCAGGCTGCACCGGGTCATCGGCATCGGCCTGCGCCTCTTGCGGGCTCTGCACCTGAACGTGATCTTCCCATTGGATGGTATCCACCGGCTGGCCACTTGGCGGCACCGGCTCGATGTCATCTTCGTTCAGATCCGGGACCGGGCGGCCATTGAGCTGCGCCTCTGGCTTGCGCGTATCGCGCCCTTCGGTCTCCAGCTCGGCAATGCGGCGCACCACGGCAGCGACGCGGGAACTGCGGAGCGGCACGGCAGCGGGGCTGTCAGCGTCACCCCCTTCTGCGGCCTCGAACAAGGTCGCTTCGGGGTCACGCCATGGCGCCTCCACGACGGGATCCTCAACAGCCGTTTCGCTTGCGGTCACGTTCTTGCGCGCCGCAACCTGCGGCATCGGCGGGTATTCCGCATGGCTTTGGTCCTCAGGCTGGCTATCCGCCGGACCGAGATCCTGCGGCGCCTCAGCCGAGGGAGTCGCGATGATCGAGGGGTCAGAGACCTGCGCGGCTGGCGTCTCAGCCTCAGCCTCGGGCTGCGTGTCCGACACCCGCAAGGCCGGTGTCAGCACAAGCCGAGTCGCGGCTTTTGCCGGTTTCGGCGCAACGCGTGACAAAGGCTCCGCCTCCCGCCCGGTCTCGCTGACCAGTCGGCGTATGGAGGAAAGGACATCTTCGATTTCTGCGTGGGTCACGGGTTCAGACATTTATATTGGCCAAGCTCACCTCTTGTGGGTGAGTTTAGCCAGCTTGTCCCAATCACACAACAAGAACGTCGGAATATCAGTTCTTTCTCAGGGCCTTGAGCACCCGATCCAGATCCTGACCGCGCTTGGTGACAAAGGCGGGCGCATTGCGTACCTGATTGTGATAGATCTCCGGGTCATAGCGTTCGACCGCCAGATTGAGGTTCTCTGCGGTCAAAAGCCCCTGCGCCTGCAACAGATCATAGGCCGCCAGAGCCTGAGTCGCCCGCGCCGACAGACGTGCGGTCTGGGCGTCCAGCAGCTCCTGTTCGGCCTGAAGCACATCAAGCGTCGTGCGCGAGCCAAGCGTGGCCTCTTCGCGCACGCCCTCAAAGGCAACCTGAGCCGCCCGTACCCGCTGATTTGACGACACAAGGCTGGCCGCCGCAGTGTCAAACCCGGTATAGGCGCTGGCCGCATTGCTGGTGATGCTGCGCTGCACCGACAACAGGTTGCCGCGCTCCGCGTCCAGACGGGCCAGCTCTGCCCGCCGCGCCGCTGCCAGACCACCGCCCGCATAAAGCGTCTGCGACAGGTTCAGAGAGACACTGAAATCATCGCTGTCGATCGCCGTGTCATGGAACTCGCCATGCGAGGCATTGGCGGAGAGGTTCAGGCTGGGGCCCATGTCCCGCAGCGCGCTATCCGCCTTCAGCTCCGCCGCCTTCACGGCGTGCTGCTGCGCGCGCAGGCGCGGATGGCTGCGCAAGGCCAGGGCCTGCGCCGCATCCAGGCTGCTGGCGCGGCGCGGCAAGGGCGGATAGGCCGAGACCCGACCCGGCGCATGGCCAACGACTTCTTCATAGGTGGCGCGGGCGGACAGCAATGCGCCGCGCGCGTCGGTCAGATTGGCGCGCGCCTCTGCCACCTGGCTCTGTGCCAGGGCGACATCGGTTCGGGTGACCTCACCCACTTCAAAGCGATCATTGGCGGCCCGCAGCTCTTCTTGCAGCAGACGCAGGTTGTTCTGCCGCAGGGCGACAACGTCCTGCTGCGTCAATACGTTGACATAGGCTTGGACAGCGGCGAACAGCACTTGTTGTTCGACGTTCACCAGGGTTTGCCGGGTGGCGAGCACCGTTTCCTGCGCCGCCGCTGTATCCAGTTGCGTGGCGCCATTGTCAAACAACAGCCAATTGAGGCTGAGGTTCAGCGGAGCCCCCGGCGGCTATAGCTGCGCGAAATAGAGAGGGCGGTGGTCACGATGGGACGCAAACCGGCAACCGATGCTGCCACGCCCTCGTCAGCGGCCCGCAGCAGGGCCCGGTTTTGCTCCAGCAAACCGCTGCTGGTATAGGCGCCGATCATCGCATCGGTCACATTGTCCGCCTGCGCCATCGGCGCCTGCATCACAGATGCAAGCATCACGCCTGCTACTGCAATGCCCCCAATCCGTTTCCGTTTGAAAATTCCCTGCATCCCGTCGCCTCATGTTTGGGGTCTTGCCCACAGTCTAGCCTTTTATGGCCAATTTGCGCCATACATATGTGAACGGATCAGTTCAATAAAAGGGTCTAGACCCAATAAATCCAATAAACGCAGATCCATATGGATCTGCGTCTTGATCATAGCCTTACAGAGCAAACTCCGCCGCTTTGGCAAAACCGGGCAGTACCGGAGCCCCGGCGTTGAAATCAAACCGCCAGGAAACCCGATCGCCGTTCTTGAAGCCGATTTTCACCTCGCCCAGCGCCCCGGTCATAAAGAGCGCGGCAATGCGCCCGCCGTCCTTGAGCTGCGCGATCAACCCCTCGGGCAGGATCTCGACCCCGCCTTCGATCAGGATCACGTCATAGGGACCATGTTCCGCCGCGCCTTCGCTCAGAGCACCCTGGTGGATGATGGCATTGTCGGCGTTGCTTTCGCTCAGCAGCTGCTGCGCCTCGCTGGCCATGGCCTCGTCCTCTTCGACGCCGATCACCATCTGCGCCAGCCGGGCCACAACCGCGGTGGAATAGCCAAGCCCGCTGCCCACATCCAGCACCAGCTCGTCGGCACACACATCCAGCGCATCCAGCATCTTGGCCAGGGTGCGCGGTTCCGGCACCACACGTCCGGCGCCCAAGGGCACGCTCTGGTCGGCATAGGCGACCTCTGCCTGTGCGTCGGGGACAAATTGTTCACGCGGAACGGCCAGCATCGCCTCGATAATCGGGTATTTCGTCACATCCGACGGGCGGATCTGCGTGTCTACCATCATGCGGCGGCGGTCAGAGAAGTCGGTCATCTGCTAAACCCATATGTTCAGGTACTTGCCCTCGGTTCTGCCACATCCCGCGCGGCGCGGCAACGGCCCCTTTGCTGCAAAACCCGACAGTGTGCCGTGGCTGCACGGGCGTGCCCCTGTGGACCGTGAATGCCCAGACGCAGGACCACCCCCGACGGATCGGGGGTGGTGTGGTCTCTAACTAACATGTGTAAACATCCCTGCCGCGGCGCAGCCCGCCGCCCGCCGGTCACATGCGGAAGGCCGCTCAAGCGGTGGAGCAGGACTCGCAAAAGGGCGACTCGGGGTGGGCCTTCAGGTGGTCGGTCGCGATATCGGCACCGCAAATCCGGCAATAGCCGTAATCACCCGCGTTGAGCCGATCCAGCGCCGTGAGAATCGCGCTGATCCTGCGCCCGCCCGGCTCGGTCCGCCCTGTTTCAGCCCGCCCAGCCTCTGCCTGCGACAGAGCAGAGAGCCCCTGCCCCGACAAGACCCCCGCAGATAATGCGCTCAACCGGGTTTCCAGACGTTCCTTTTGAACAGTGTAATCCATGATATTACCCTCCCGAAACAGTCCCTATCTCATCTGGGTCGCGCCCGGAGGCGATACATGCCGCCCCGGCTCCGCTGCCTGACATTGGGCGATGATGCGCCCACACTCAACCTATCCGAAAGTTATAGGTCTCGCACGATAAAGCTCCGCCAAATCGTCGCTGCATCCGCAAGATCAACGCTGCGGGAGCAAAGCACGGATGGCTCTTGCCATTTGCGCGGCGATCAGAGATTTTCACGGCATATGAAGAGCTTCGCCCCTGCGAGCCCCCAGACCGGAGACCTGCCGATGATCCGCCCGCTTCTGATTGGACTGATGCTGCTGAGCCTTGCCGCCTGCGAAACCACCAAGGGCGCAGGCCGCGATCTGCAAAAGGCCGGTGACGCCATCAGCCACACCGCGCAGAACGTCCAGAACGCGCTCTGATCACGCCGAATACAGCCGACGCGCCACCGCCAGGCTAACCGGGAAAGCCACCACGAACCCCGCCGCCGCCGCGATCAGAATCGCGGCAAGCGAACCATATCCCATGGCCAGCGCCGCAATCACGGCGCTGCCCGCCAATGTGCTCCGTAACCACAGTCAACCGGGAACCCCCCCCCCCCCCCCCCCCCCCCCCCAACCAAAACGCCCACAACCCAACCAAACCCCAAGGCAAGGCGCCGAACCCGCGGCGCCCCCCGCCAATGTGGAACCAATAAAGATGTGAAGGATCAGCGTCAGCACGACCATGGCCTGGTCTCCTCTGTCAGGTAGCGCGTCTGAGGCCGTGATATGCAGGATTCGGGATAACATGTCTTTGATCTGCGTCAGATCACTTGCAAAACCCCAAGGGCAGCGCCCGAGCCTGGGTGGGGGCTGAAAGCGCCCTCCCGTGGGGAGGGTCGGGCGCTGCCCGGTCTACGACCGGGGTATTTTTCAGTCAGGAAGTGTCGGCCGAACGTCGGCTCGATGCCAGCTTTGGAGGAAGCGCGCTGTATGCGAGTCGAGTTTCATCTGCTCCCGCTTAAACACCTTCAAACCAAACTCTCCAATTGCGCCACTGGTGTTATCGCTGAAAAATTTTGCCTTCAGTTCCCTCAGATAGCGCTGTTCTGGCACAGCATAATTGGCCTTCGATGCGTCTATTGCTGCGGAAACCGAAAACGCCACCAGATCGGCGTAGCAAAGCAGCGGTTCAGCCGTCTTAGCAACAGCCGTAATGCGACTTGGAATGATCGGAGCCAAGAAATAGCCAAGCCTTGGGTCCATGGGGTTATCTTTAATTTTGCTGATGTAGTTACGCATCTTCTGATAGTCATGCGACGCACGTTCCTCAAAAACGATAGTGAGATCTTCGCCCGGGATATCGTGTTCGAGAAGAAAATGACCAACCCGCTCAAGAAAGTAAGAAGCGCATTTATTGTAGTACTTCTGGTCTTGCCCCTTCCCGCTGATTTGCTGCTTATAATCGCCGATTGTATCCTTCGTTGAGACCAGCGCGAAGAGCAGGACTTTGGCGTGTTCAACCACCTCGCGACAGAATCTAGCCATTTGAAAATGGTTCAAATTCGTACAGTGCAGGTCCTTCTTTCCGAGTTCTTCACGAATAGTTTCAAGCAAATCGCGCAACTCGGTGAAACATCGGTCAGGAACCAAGCACCCACCAAGAACCAAGAACGGAGATGCGCCTCTGCTATTGGGGCCGTGGCGTACTTTCTCCAACCCGGTATCGCCGGTTTCATCTACAAACAACGTATACTTGACCAAGAAATTCCCCAAAGAAAAAGCGGGGACTTGCCCCGCTTCATCCAAACATCAAAGTGTGACGCGATCAATCATCCATCTTCAGCGCCGAGATAAACGCCTCTTGCGGGATATCGACGCGGCCGAATTGGCGCATCTTTTTCTTGCCCGCTTTTTGCTTGTCCAAGAGCTTGCGCTTCCGGGTGGCGTCGCCGCCGTAGCATTTCGCGGTCACGTCCTTGCGCATCGCCGAGAGGGTCTCGCGGGCGATCACCTTGCCGCCAATGGCCGCCTGGATCGGGATCTTGAACATATGGCGCGGGATCAGCTCCTTGAGCTTTTCACACATCGCCCGGCCCCGGGCCTCGGCGCGGTCGCGGTGCACCATCATCGACAGCGCATCCACCGGTTCATCATTCACCAGCACCGACATTTTGACCAGGTTATCCGTGCGATAGCCGATCATCTGATAGTCAAAGGAGGCGTAGCCCTTGGTGACCGATTTAAGCCGGTCGTAGAAATCAAACACCACCTCGTTCAGCGGCAGGTCATAGACCACCATGGCGCGCGAGCCGGCATAGGAGAGATCCTGCTGAATGCCGCGGCGATCCTGGCAGAGCTTCAGCACGTCGCCGAGATACTCATCCGGCACCAGGATCGTGGCCTTGATGCGCGGCTCTTCCACGTGATCCACGGTGGAGAGATCGGGCATGTCGGCGGGGTTGTGCAGCTCCGACATCACGCCGTCTTTGCCGAAAATATGATAGACCACGGAGGGCGCGGTGGTGATCAGCTCGATGTCATATTCGCGCTCGATCCGGTCGCGGATCACCTCAAGGTGCAAAAGCCCGAGGAAGCCGCAGCGGAAGCCAAAGCCCAGCGCGGCAGAGGTTTCCATCTCATAGGAGAAGGACGCGTCATTCAGCGCCAGTTTCTCGATCGCGTTGCGCAGGTCTTCGAATTCGGAGCTGTCCACGGGGAAGAGACCACAGAACACCACCGGAACCGAGGGTTTAAAGCCCGGCAGCGCCACTTCGGCGCCTTTCTTGTCGTGGGTGATGGTGTCGCCCACCTTGGTGTCGCGCACCTGTTTGATCGAGGCGGTGATAAAGCCGATCTCGCCGGGGCCCAATTCGTCAACAGCCTGCATGGCGGGGCGGAACACGCCGATGCGTTCGACGCCATAGCGGGCGTTGGTCTGCATCATGCGGATCTGGTCGCCCTTTTTCAGCACGCCGTCCATGATCCGCACCAGCACGATCACGCCGAGATAGGCGTCATACCAGCTGTCCACCAGCATCGCGGTCAGCGGTGCGTCGCGGGTGCCGGTGGGGGCCGGCAGACGGGTTACGATCGCTTCCAGCGTTTCCTTGATGCCGATGCCGGTCTTGGCCGAAACCCGAATGGCGTCGGTGGCGTCGATGCCGATCACATCCTCGATCTGCTCGGCGACGCGATCACAATCTGCCGCGGGCAGGTCGATCTTGTTCAGCACCGGCACGATCTCGTGATCGGCGTCGATCGCCTGATAGACATTGGCCAGCGTCTGCGCCTCGACCCCCTGGGTGGAGTCCACCACCAGCAGCGAGCCCTCAACCGCGCGCATGGAGCGGGAGACCTCATAGGCGAAATCGACGTGGCCGGGGGTGTCGATCAGGTTCAGCACATACTGTTCCCCATCATCGGCCAGATAGTCGATGCGCACGGTATTGGCCTTGATGGTGATACCGCGCTCGCGTTCGATGTCCATCGCGTCGAGCAGCTGCTCTTTCATGTCACGATCCTGCACCGTCCCCGTCGATTGGATGAGGCGGTCTGCAAGCGTGGACTTGCCGTGGTCGATATGGGCCACGATGGAGAAATTGCGGATTTTTGAGAGCTCTGTCATAGGAAGCGCATATGATTGGGATTTCGCGTTTGGTCAAGCTAGATCATGCGTGCTCTTGTGCCTGAAATGCGCCTGCCTGCCAAGGGTGGCAGACCCGCACAAAGCGATGGCGCAGCGCATATATGCCCCTTGAAAACCGGACCCAAAACCGAAAATATGCGCGTCGATCATCGCCGCATCGCAGCCTTTGGGAGAGAATACCTATGTTTCACCGCCGCCTGACCCTCTGCCTCAGCCTTTCGGCTGCGCTTCTTGCCCCGCTGGCAGAGGCCGGAACCATCGAAAAAGCCTGCCGCAGCTCTGCCCGTGGCGCCGCACAAGCGGCCCTGTGCCACTGCCTGGATCAGGTCGCCGCCCAGAGCCTGTCGCGCGCCGAGCAGCGGGCGGTCTCTAAATGGTTCGCCGACCCCCATGGGGCCGAAGTGGTGCGCCAATCCGCCAATAGCCGCGATGCCCAGCTTTGGAAAAAATACCAATCCTTCGGCAGCGAGGCCGAGCGGGTCTGCGGTTAAGCGCCCGCGCGGCACCGCAGCAAGGGCCACCACCGCCCAAACGCCCCCGGCGCCCCTTCCGATAGTCCACGACAAGAGCCGTGGGCGGCCTCCCCGCCGCCTGCGGCTTTTTGCGTGCGGATCTGCCCCCTTCCCCGTCGGCGTCAGCGGGATGAAATCAATTGTCACGTTTCGTGAGATTTAGAATGGTTAATTTTTGCCACTCCCCGGTCGCCGGATTGCGAATATGCCAAGTTTGAACACATTCTGAAAATAGATATTTTTTGCTTTGCAAATTATTCAAATGAAAATAAAAGAAGTGGTGTTTTATAAGCTTGCGGGAAAATCCCGATGCTGTCTCGTGTTACAACGCTCCCCCGGCAGAAGCATCGCGCGACGGAGTTAACAATAAAATCATTTTGGGAGCCACTACATGCTGATGAAAGGCGTCACACTCCGGGGCCTCGAAGTCTTTGAAGCATTGGCAAAATCAGGATCGGTCGCACAGGCGGCCGATGTGACCGGCCTCAGCCAGCCGGCGGTGAGTCAACAGCTTCGCAATCTTGAAAAAGCACTGGGATCGGATCTTGTGGACCATGGGCGCCGCCCCATGGTGCTGACTCCCGCCGGGCGCAGTTTTTTGCAACGCACCCAGGCGGTTCTGAGCGAACTTCGCCTGGCGCAGAGCGAGCTGACGGTGATGGATCTGTCGCATCTGCCGGCGCTGTCACTGGGGTTGATCGACGATTTTGACAACGATCTGACACCGCGTCTGGCCACTATTCTGGCCGACAGCCTGACCCAATGCCGCTTCAAGATGGTCACCGCCTCCAGCCATGAGATCTATCAGGCGATGCAGAATAAGGATCTGCATATCGGCATTGCCGCCTCCACCGGCGAGCTGCGCGACGGGGTTACCGAATACCCGCTGATCGAGGATCCCTTCATCCTTGTCGCGCCGCGCGGGCACATTACGGATCCTGGCGATATCGGCAATCAGTTGAACCACTTGCCGCTGTTGCGATACGCGCGAAGCCAGTTGATTTCACAGCAAATCGATTCGCACCTGAGCCGCAACAAGGTGAGCTTTGATGATCGCTTCGAGATTGGCTCTCACCTTGCGTTGATGGCGATGGTCGCGCGGCGCATCGGCTGGGCCATCACCACGCCGCTGGGCTATATGCGCGCCATCCGTTTCCATGACGAGATTGATGCCTTCCCCCTGCCCTTTGGCGGCTTCTCCCGCCGGATTTCGCTGTTTGCGCAATCCGATTGGCCCGATACGGTGCCGCTGGATGTGGCCGATACCATGCGGCGGCTGACACAAAGCCATGTGATCACCCCGGCCATCAATCGCCTGCCCTGGCTGGCCGGGAAATTGCAGCTGATCGACTGACGCGCGTATGAGCCCCTTGACGGCACTGGCGGCTCAGCCCGTGTCACGCTGGGCCAGATCGAGCCGCTGCCGCAGACCCTCGGCGGCGGCCTCCAGCAGGTCCAGACAGCCGGAGAAATCCCGCGTGTAATAGGGGTCCGGCACCTCTTCCATGTCAAACCCCGCCGCCATGGGGGCAAAAAGCTCCACCGCGGTGGCGGCACCTTTTGGGCGCAGGGCCTCCACGTCACGCAGGTTTTGACGGTCCATGACCAGAATAAGGTCGAAATTGGAGAAATCCGCGGGCGAGAATTGACGTGCACGCAGATCTGCCATGTCAATTCCGCGTATCAGGGCGGTTTTCTGCATCGGCCCATAGGGGGGCTCGCCGATATGATAGCCCGCCGTCCCGGCGCTATCGGTTATTGCGGCGGGATATAACTTGCGAAAAATCGCCTCCGCCGCCGGAGAGCGACAGATATTTCCAAGACATACAAAAAGCAATTTCGTCATTATTTCACTTTCCAAGGGGCGCGAAAACGCGGTCGCGGTCCGATCCGCCGTGGCGCTGTTCTGCGCGTTAGCAGCCAAGGCTATGCCAGGGCGGCGCACCGATGCAACGTGGGGCCTCGGGGGCCGGCCCCAAAAAGACAAACGGCTCCGGCAGGATGCCGGAGCCGTCGCGGCTCAGATATGGCGCAGGCCTCAGTTTGAATGGCCGGAGTGGTCGCCATGGCCCGCGCCCGCCTTGCGCTCCATATCCACGGGGATCTCGACACTGACCTCGCCCGCCTTTTCAAAGACCAGCGTCACATTCACAGTGTCGCCGTCCTCCAGCACGTGATTGAGCCCCATGAACATCACGTGATCGCCGCCACGTTGCAGCATATGGGTCTCGCCCGCAGGAATGACGAAGCCCTCTTCGACATGCATCATCTGCATCACCCCATTTGCGTCTTCCTTATGGGTGTGCAGCTCCACCCGCTCGGCCACGTCGGAGCGCGCATCAATCAGGCGGTCGTCACTGTCGGAGTGGTTCATGATCTCCATGAAGGCGGCGCCGGACATTTTGTTCGAGGCACGGGCATAGGCGTCATGCACCATCATTTCAGCAGAGGCGGCGGAGCCAAAGGCCAGGGAGGTCACGGCGGCAAGGGTGAGGGATTTGAAGAACATCTGATGTCTCCTATAAATACAGGGTCAGGTGAGGCCCATTCGGGCGCTCGGGGTGTGAAATCGGAAGAGGCCGGCGCGTTATGCTGACGGTGGCGCGCGCGCCCGGGCAGTCCGTGCAGGCGCACTGTCATGCTGCGCGCGGGGGGCCAGCGGAGGTGCCTGGCGAAACGAGACAGGGACCGCGGGAATCACCAGCGGCGGCGCCGAGGCCAGATCAAACAGATGGGTGATGCAATCCGGGCAGATATGCGGCGGGCCGACCGGCTGACCCTCGGCGTCGACATAGACGGTGACCGGCCCGGTGCCGGTGCAGAGGATCACCTGACCGGTCGCATCGCGCGCAAAGCGGCTCGCGGCGGCGCTGTGCCCGGTGGCCAGCAAGGCCAGCGCAAGCAACAGGCTGATATAGCGTCTGAACGGTTTCATCACCGCAAGGTATTTCAGGAAGCCCCCAGCGTCTCAAGACAAAAGCGCGCGCGCCGAGAGGCAAAGCGTCGCGGCCTCAGACAAGTCAAAGACCGCCGCACCCGAGGGGTACGACGGTCCGAAATTCTTGGATCAGATTGCAAAATCCGACAGGCTTGCGCCTATCAGGCCTGAGCGGCCTGGGCTTTTGCGATCTCTTTCTTGACTTTCAGCGCGGATGCGGAAAGCTCTTCGTCTTTTGCCTTGGCAAGGAAGGCATCCAGACCACCGCGGTGATCCACCGAACGCAGGGCCGCAGCAGAGATGCGCAGCTTCACACCGCGACCGAGGGTCTCGGATTGCAGGGTGACATCGTTCAGGTTCGGCAGGAAACGACGTTTGGTTTTGTTGTTGGCGTGGCTGACATTGTTGCCAGTCATCGGGCCTTTTCCGGTCAGTTCGCAACGGCGCGACATGGTGTTATCCTTCGTATCTGCGGCGTCCCGTCCCTAACCTGCCTGTTCGGCTGCGCGGAATCAGTCGCCAAATTACAAGGGCGCTGCCATTGGCTGCGCCCGAAAACTGGTTGGATGCATGTAGGAGGAATCGCGAAGATGGTCAAGCCAATTGCAACGCTTTTATGGCGGTCAAACCAACAATCCCACGCCACCCCAACCAGCGCTGACGATGTTTTACAAGTTCCCACGCCGCAAACAAGCCCCGAGCGGCGCCTGTGACGGTCCATTCCGCCTTGATCGACACGCGAAAGCACCGCGCAAAGGCTGCGTGAGTCGCCCGCACGGCACGTCGTCAGCCGGGTGGCATGCCCAGCCCGGTCAGCAAATCGCGCGCTGCCGCCTGTGGCGTCTGCTGGCCTGTCGCAACCTGCGCCGAGAGCTCCGCCATGCGGGTCTTGGCCCAAGTGGTATCCAGCCGCGACAGTAAGGCCTGACGGACCTCCTCGACGAACCAATATTGCGCCTGCGCCGCCCGGTTGCGATCCCAATGGCCCTGGGCCCGCCGCCATTCGGCCAGCGCCTGAATCTCGGCCCAGGTCTGTTGCAGGCCCTGTTCCTCCAGCGCCGAAACCGTCAGCGCCTTGGGAAAGCCCTCCGGGTCCTGCACCCGCTTGCGCAACAGCCGCAGCGCCCCGGCGTAATCGGCGCAGGTGCGGGTTGCGGTGGCTTTCAGATCGCCATCGGCCTTGTTCACCAGAATCAGATCGGCGATCTCCATGATCCCGCGTTTGACGCCCTGCAACTCGTCGCCGCCCGCCGGGGCCAGCAACAGCAGGAAGAGGTCCGAAAGCTCCGACACCACGGTTTCCGACTGCCCGACCCCCACCGTTTCGATCAGCACCACGTCAAAACCTGCCGCCTCGCACAGGGCCACCGCATCGCGGGTGCGGCGCGCGACGCCGCCGAGGTGGCTCTGGCTCGGGCTTGGGCGGATAAAGGCGGCGCGCTCGCGGCTCAGCCGTTCCATCCGGGTCTTGTCGCCCAGAATCGATCCCCCCGACCGGGCAGAGCTGGGATCCACCGCCAGCACCGCCACCCGCAGCCCCTGCGCAATCAGCATCATGCCGAAGGCCTCGATAAAGGTGGATTTGCCAACGCCCGGCGTGCCCGAAAGACCAACCCGCAGCGCCTGCCGGTTGCTTTGTGCGAGCTGCGACAGCAGCGCATCCGCCTCTGCGCGATGATCGGCGCGCGCGCTTTCAACCAGCGTGATGGCCCGCGCCAGAGCCCGCCGGTCGGCCTTCAGGATCCTGTCACTCAGCTCTGCGATATCCATGGCGCGCCTCTCCTTGTTGTCGCGCATTGATGGCGCAGGCAGGTTGCCCTTGTCCAGAGCGCGAACGCGGTCGCGTCCCCTGCGGCGCCACTGGACCTTGCCGCCGCGATTGGCGATAACCACCGCCATGACACGGCTTCCCATAGATGATGCGCTCCCCGAACTGATGGCAGCCCTGCGCGGCAGCGGTCGCGCGGTGCTGCAAGCGCCGCCGGGCGCGGGCAAAACCACCAAAGTGCCGCTGGCCATTCTGGAGGCGAGCCTCACCGGCGCGAATGGCGGTCGTATCCTGATGCTGGAGCCACGCCGGCTGGCCGCGCGGGCGGCGGCGGAGCGCATGGCCGACACATTGGGCGAGCGCGTCGGCCAGACCGTCGGCTACCGGGTGCGCGGCGAGGCCAAAGTGTCAGCCGCCACCCGCATCGAGGTGGTGACCGAAGGCATCCTGAACCGCATGCTGCAATCGGACCCGGACCTGCCGGGCATTGGCGCGGTGATCTT
>NZ_JAATOX010000076.1 GCF_011806385.1 Phaeobacter sp. HF9A
GTGTCCTCGGGCGACCTGACGCTGAGCGGCGCGGATCTGTCCTTTGGCAGCGTCAGCATCGCCGATACGGCTGAGCTCATCGTCTCCGGCAGCCTGTCGGGCAGCACGGGTCTGGCGCTGGTGGGCGGCAGCCATGGCAGCATCACCAACTCCGGCACCATCGAGGGCACCGACACCTACGCCATCAGCAAGAGCGCCGGCACCAGCTATGATCTGACGCTGGACACGGGCTCGAACCTCATTGGCCAGGTGCAGGCCGACAGCAGCGACAGGCTGACGCTCAAGGGCACCGGCAGCGAGGATGAAGACCTCAAGGGCTTTGGTTCGCTCACCATGGCGGGCAGCGCCTGGACGCTTTCGGGCGACGTGCAGGCGGATGCGCTGGCTGTGTCCTCGGGCGACCTGACGCTGAGCGGCGCGGATCTGTCCTTTGGCAGCGTCAGCATCGCCGATGCGGCGAAGCTCATTGTCAATGGCAACTTCAACTCGTCGGGTGCGACGACCGTGGGCAGCGGATCGCGGCTTGGCGGTTCCGGCACGGTTGGGGAGACCACCGTTCAGTCCGGTGGCATTCTCAGCCCCGGCAATTCCATCGGCACGCTCCACGTCACCGGCGATGTGACCTTCAATGACGGGTCTTTCTATGAGGTCGAAACCGATCCAACCGGGACCTCCAGCGACAAGATCATTGCCAGCGGAGATATCGTTCTCAACGGCGGGACGGTGCAGCATATCGGCTTTGACGGAAGCTACGATCCCTATGCGAGCTACCGGATTCTGGAGGGCGGCACCGGGTTGACCGGTTCCTTTGATGGCGTGACATCCGTTTACGCCTTCCTTGATCCTTCGCTGATCTATGATCGGGTCAATTACACCATTGATCTGCAACTCCTGCGCAATGATGTCAGCTTCTCTGATAAGGTGGGGACCGGCAATCAACGCGCTGTTGCAGCTGCCGCTGAAGCGACCGGGTATGGCAATGCGGTCTTTGACGCGGCGGTCACGCTGCCTGATGACGCGGCGGTGCTTGGCGCGGCCTTTGACAGCCTTTCCGGCGAGTTGCACGCCAGTCTGCAATCCAGCCTGGTGGAGAATACGGGCCTGCTGCGCACCAAGCTTGGCCAGCGTCTGCGGTCTGCCGGTTCGCAGGGTGCCGCGCAGGGCGATGCATATGCGTCCAGAGCCGCAAGCGGGGCGGATATGGTATGGGCTGAAGATACGCCGGAGCTCTGGATAGAAAGCTTTGGGGCCTGGACACGCAAGGATGGCAATGACAATGCCGCAGCCCTGCGCGGAAACACCGGCGGCTTCCTGGTCGGCGCCGAGATGACACCGTCTGACGCAGCCCAGATTGGGGTATTCGCGGGCTATGGCCAAACGGAGATTGATGTGTCCGAGCGCGGCTCCAGCGCCACGGCCGACAGTTTCCACATCGGGGCCTATGGCGCGCGCGCGGTTGCGACCGGGGCCGGTCTGCTCTGGCTGCGCGGCGGGGCCTCCTACAGCCTGAGCGATGTCGACAGCGAACGGACCGTCGCCATGGGCGCACTCACCGGCGTACAGACGGCGAATTACCACGCCGGAACGGCGCAGATCTTCGGCGAGGCGAGTTGGAACGTCGATCTTGGGCAGGCCAAAATCGAACCCTTCGCAGGTCTGGCCTGGGTCGGGCTCAACAGGGACGATTTCACGGAGGCTGGCGGTGCTGCGGCGCTGGCGGGCGAGTCACAGGACATGTCGACCTTCTTCACCACCCTGGGCGCGCGCGGATCGGCGCAGGTCGAGATCGGCACATTGCCGCTCGAACTCACCGGTGCGCTTGGCTGGCGTCATGCCTTTGGCGATGTGACACCCGCGTCCACCGCGCGCTTTGCCGGCGGGGGGGCGTTCACGGTCGAAGGGGCAGCGATCACCCGCGATGCTGCGCTTCTGGAGGCCGGAGCCACGCTGTCACTGAGCGATATGACGCAGCTGACCGTCGGCTATAAGGGACAGATCTCGGACGATGCCCGCGAACATGCGCTGACCCTGCGCCTGTCCGCCCGGTTCTGAGCGAAACAGATCGCAGGAATAAAGAGAGCTCCCGAAGATCACTTCGGGAGCTCGTTTTGGTCTTCCGCTCTTGGCTGAGCTTGGGTGTTTACTCTTGCCCGGCGAGGAAGCGTTCGGCGTCCAGGGCGGCCATGCAGCCCATGCCGGCGGAGGTCACGGCCTGGCGGTATTTGTGGTCGGTGAGGTCGCCGGCGGCGAAGATGCCGGGGATCGAGGTCTCGGTGGAGCCGGGTTTGACCGTCACATAGCCGCCGTTATGGGTTTCCAGCACATCCTTGACCAATTCGGTGGCGGGGGCGTGGCCGATGGCGACAAAGACACCTTTGCAGGGGATCTCGGTGATCTCGCCGGTCTTGGTGTGCTTCACCCGCACGCCCTCGACACCGAGGGGGGCGTCGGTGCCGATGACCTCGTCGAGCTCGTGGAACCAGAGCGGGGTGATCTTTTCGTTCTTCATCAGCCGGTCGATCAGGATCTTTTCGGCGCGCAGCTCGTCGCGGCGGTGGATCAGCGTGACCTTGGAGGCGAAGTTGGTGAGGAAGAGGGCCTCTTCCACGGCGGTGTTGCCGCCGCCGATCACCACGATTTCCTGACCGCGATAGAAGAAGCCGTCACAGGTGGCGCAGGCAGAGACGCCAAAGCCCTTGAACTTCTCTTCCGACGGCAGACCCAGCCATTTGGCGCGCGCACCGGTGGCCAGGATCACCGCATCCGCCGTATAGGTGGCGCCGCTGTCGCCCTTGGCCACGAAGGGGCGGGCGCTGGTGTCCAGCGAGGTGATGATGTCGCTGATGATCTCGGTGCCCATGGCGCGGGCGTGGGCCTCCATGTTGACCATCAGGTCGGGGCCCTGGATCTCGGTATGGCCGGGCCAGTTCTCGACCTCGGTGGTGGTGGTCAGCTGGCCGCCGGGTTCGATGCCCTGAACCAGGATCGGTTCCAGCATGGCGCGGCTGGCGTAGACGCCGGCGGTATAACCGGCCGGGCCGGAGCCGATGATCAGGACCTTGGTGTGGCGCGGGTCGCTCATGTGATTTCCTCACGTGTCAGGGCAGATGTCTGTGTTTGCGGGCTTGCCGCCGTCGGAGACTGCATATAACTGCGACGCGCGCCTGCTTAAAGCCCCCTCGTGCCCGCCGCATAGCCGGCCTGCGCGCCCGGGCCCTGCACAAAGCTGCGGCAGGGCGCACCAGGCAACGCGTCCAAGGCGGTATTATTATTGCGAGTTGGTGCAATAATATTGCGCCAGCGCGGGGTTTTGGTATAAGAATGACAAATCTGAAGAGAAGGCACCCCAATGGTCACCACACGTCTGGATCCGATCGACCGGAAGATTTTGTCGGAGTTGCAGGCCGATGGCCGAATGACGAATGTCGAATTGGCCAGACGCGTCGGAATCTCTGCGCCGCCCTGCCTGCGTCGGGTGCGGGCGCTGGAGGAGGCGGGTCTGATCCGCGGCTATCACGCAGAGGTCAACGACCGCGAGCTGGGATTCGAAGTCCAGGTCTTTGCCATGGTGGGGCTGGAAAGCCAGGCCGAAGCGGAGCTGTCGGCCTTTGAAGCGAAATGCCGCGGCTGGCCGCTGGTGCGCGAGTGTCATATGCTCAATGGTGAGGTGGATTTCATCCTGAAATGCGTCGCGCCGGATCTGTCAACGTTTCAGCGGTTCCTGACCGGCGATTTGCTGACCACGCCGAATGTGGCGAGCGTCAAGACCTCGCTGGTTATTCGCGGCGCCAAGGACGAGCCGGGCGTGCCCTTTGACGTTCTGGAAGAGCGGCTGGCGCGCGAGGCCTGAGATCCGCAGTCCGCGGCGCCGAGGAAGCGCGCCGGTGATTTCCGAGATTGTCTGCGTCGGCGCTTTCGGGCATGAGCGCGGAAGCAAATGCAAAAGGTGGATCCATCCATGGACTACAAGAAATCCGGCGCCCCGAAACAGGGCAAGAACAAGCCGCGTCATAGCGAGCACAACGCCAAGGGATCGGCCAAGAACCCTTACAACCAGCAGCCCTCCAAGGCGGAGCTGCTGGAGCGCATGAAGGCGGCGGCGGCACAGAAGAAAGACTGAGTTCCGACACGGGGGCCGAGACGGACAGACGACAACAAAAGGGCGCGGTCGGTGACGATGCGCCCTTTTTCTATGCACCCCCGTGGCCCAGTTGCGGCGCGGCCCCGGCGCTGATCAGGCGTGAACCGCCCGGGCGCGCTCAAAGGCAAGGGGGCCGAAATCGGCGATGCTCTCGACGTGAGGGAACATGTTCAAGAACAAGGTCTTGATCGGGTAGCTCACCAGCCGCAGCGCGTCCGGTCCGGGATGGTAGGTTTCAAACTCCAGCCCGCCGACGCGGATCACCGCATGACGCGCGAGACAGAGGTGGTACATATCCACCGGAGCCGGCGGGGCGGTTTGTACGATGTTCATCCCGTCCAGGAACTCCTGAACCGGGGTCAGGACCGGGCGGTCGCTGCGCTGTGTGTGCCGCAGATGCGCGGGCGTGCGCAGCAGCCGCGCCGCCGGGCCTGCGACCACACAGGACATCGGCTTTTCCATCCCGAGGCTGTCGGCCATGAAGCTGGTCAGCGCCTGACCGTTGCCGCTGGCCGCTTTGCGACCGGGAATGAGCGTGGTCATGCCCTTCCAGATCAGCGTTTCATACTGTCCGTCGCGGGTCAGGATACGGTCGCCGGGATAGATATCCTCGATCGCAACCGGGCCGTAATCTGTTTCCAGCAAGGAGCCGCGGGTAAAGGCGGTGAAGGCCTGTTCAAACAGCGGCAGGGCCGGCGCGATATGGCGGGTTTCGGCGATATTGCCATTGGCCAGCAGGCTGGCGACCTCATAGCGGCGCAGCTGTGGCTTGGTGGCGCCGCGCAAGGGCGGCGGCTGGCGCAGCAAGGGTGTGGTTTCCGCAAGATTCGCGGCAGCGCGATGTAATGATTGAGGCAAAGTCATACCCCGGTCCCTCTGGTTTACGGCACAGCTTGCGGCCCCCACCGCATGGCATGTGCGTTGCATTGGTGCGGCGGCAGAAAATGCGTCGCCTTGCGGCCAGAGCGAGCATGAGCAGAGCATGCGGCAATCAGGCCTGCTGAATATGCATTCCGTTTTGCGGGAGTATTGAGGTCTGAATATGACCGGAGCGGGGAGATCCTCCGCGCATCTGTTAAAAATGTGTATCATTTCACATCACGCTTGCAGCATGTTGAATTGAAACAAAAATTATATATGAGGCCGCTTTACGTTGCGGCAGGCGCAGCGGACGTCACGCTGAATTGTGGCAAAATGGCGGTTTTGGCGTCACAATCTGGCCGCGCTGGCCAGATTGTGCGGGGTCAGAGCCGGATGCAGGAGATCAGCCGGCCGTAATCGGCCTCTTTGGCGTGGGTGCTGCGGCGATAGGAATAAAACAGGGCCGGGTCGGCATAGGTGCAGTGGCGGGTCCATTCGCTCTGTTCAATCCCGGCGGCGCGCAGCCGGGCGAGGCCAAGAGCGGGCAGGTCGAACAACAGCCTGTCTCCCACCCCCGAGGCAAAGAAGCGGGCGTTGCCCTGATCCTGGAGCATGAAGTCGTCAAAGAACTCCGGTCCCACCTCGTAGTTGCGCTGCGAGATGGTCGGCCCGATGACCGCGCGAATACCGGCCCGGCTGGCGCCAAGGGAGAGCATGGCCTCGATGGTGGCCTCCAGCACGCCATCAAGAGTGCCGCGCCAGCCCGCATGGGCGGCCCCGATGACACCGGCCTCCGGGTCGGAAAACAGCACCGGCTGGCAATCCGCCGTCAGCACCGAGAGCACCAGACCCGGCGTGGCGGTGACCAGCGCATCCACCCGCGGGCGGGGGGCGTCGGGGTCTTCGGGCAGGCCCTCGACCACGGCGACCTCGGCGGAATGCACCTGATGCATGGCGACCAGCGCCTCGACGGGGGCATCCATCGCTTCGGCGACGCGGTTGCGGTTCAGCAGCACCGCCTCGCGCTGATCCGACGATCCCGTGCCGCAGTTGAGCCCGGCAAAAATGCCAGAAGAGGCCCCGCCCTTGCGGGTAAAGAACCCGTGGCGCACGGGCGACAACAGATCGGAGGTGACAATTTCCAGCGTCATTTTTCCAGTCCTGCGGGGGGCGAGCAGCGTGCGGGGAAGAGTCCCAGCACCTTGAACAGGGTTCCCATTTCATCCGGGTGCGTCAAGCGCCGATGTGCCGCGATATGCTGATTGAGCGCCTCGCCGTCCAGATGCGCGGCCAGGGCGCGGGCGCGGTCGGTGATGCCGAGCCGCTCCAGAAACACGCCTTGGGTGGTCAGGCGGCTATGGGCGCAGCCGCTGGCGCGGGCGGCGTTGGCCAGGGTTTCAAAATCCACATGCGCGGTCAGGTCCGCCTCGCCCGGGGCGGTGAGCGGATCGGTCGGGCGATGGGCGCGCAGCGCTTGCAGCGTATCCCCGAGCGAGCGCCAGTCGCCATAGTCGATCAAGAGCGCGGCACCGCGGTAATCCGCGATGCGTTGGGCGATGGCCTCGGTGATCACGCTGGCAACCTCGCAGAGCTCCACCAGATCACCGTCGCGGGTGTCGCCCTCGCGATGCGCCAGCGCGGGTTGCGGCGCGGCAGCGGCCAGGCCCAGCGTCAGCGCGCCACTGTCAGGATCCATGCCGATCCTGCGTTCGCACCAGCCGTCGCCCGCGCGCTGGAACTGGCGGATCGGCAACGCGTCGAAGAATTCATTGGCGATCAGGAACAGCGGTTTTTGCGGCAGGTCTTCTACCGAGGGGAGCCAGTGCGGGCGGTAATCCTGCAAGGCCCTGGCCTGCTGTTCGCGCATGCTGGGCGAGGCCTCGACCAGCGCCAGTTCCATCGCGTCGTGAAAGCCGGGCACGGCGCGGGTGGCGCGCAGCAGATCCGCCATCAGGGTGCCGCGCCCGGGGCCGAGCTCGGCCAGCACAAAGGCGCTGGGGCTGCCCTGATCAAGCCAGGATTGCACCAGCGCCAGGCCGATGAGCTCGCCAAACATCTGGCTGATTTCCGGCGCGGTGATGAAATCCCCGGCGGCGCCGATGGGTGTGGAGGTGGTGTAATAGCCATATTTCGGATGCAGCAGGCATTCGGATATGTAATCCGCCAGGCTCAGCGGCCCATCCAGGCTGATCCGGTGTTTCAGACTCTGCATCAGGCTCATGCGGGGGCCTCCGTTGTGGTGGCGCGACGGGCGCGAAGCAAGAACCACAGCCCCAGTGCGATCATCGGCAGCGAGAGCGCCTGTCCCTGGGTGAGCCCATAGCCGTTGATCTGCCAGGCCAGCCCCAGGGGGTTGCCGGGGGAGACGAACTGCGCATCCGGCTGGCGGACAAATTCCACCAGACAGCGGGCCAGCCCATAGCCGGTGAGGAAGGTGCCAAGGATTCGCCCCGGCGCGTGAAAGGCCTGACGGCGATAGACCAGCCAGAGGATCAGCGCGCCCAGGATCAGCCCCTCCATCGCCGCTTCATAAAGCTGGCTCGGGTGGCGGGCGCAGATCTCGCCCAGGGGCTGGCCGCAGTTCTGGGCGGCGGCGCCGGGAAAGGCCACGGCCCAGGGCAAATCGCTGGCGCGGCCCCAGAGCTCTGCATTGACGAAATTGGCCAGCCGCCCCAGCAGCAGGCCCGGCGCAACCGTGTGGGCCACAAGATCAGCCATCGACAGCACATTGATGCCTTGGCGGCGGGCATAGGCCCAGGCGGCCACTACCACGCCGAGCAGCCCGCCATGAAAGGCCATGCCGCCCTCCCAGACCCGCAGGATCTGCGCCGGGTTGGCCATAAATCGCGCGGGGTCATAAAACAGCACATAGCCCAGCCGCCCGCCGAGGATCACCCCGAGGATGATCCAGGTCATCAGGTCCTCGACCTGCCGGGCTTCCATCGGCGCGGTGTTGTTCGGCCAGAGCGCGGGGCGGCGGATGGCGCGCAGGGCAAGACCCCAGGCGATCAGGATCCCGGCGATATAGGCCAGCGCATACCAGCGCAGGGCAAACTCCATGCCAAAAAGCGTGACCGAAAAGAGTTCCGGCGAAAGGTTCGGGAAGGGGATCATCTGAGCCAACATTTTGTCTCTGTGCCTCTTTGGGGGGAGGGCTGTCAACGGCTTGCCGTTTGGGCCGCGAGTGCCCATATAGGGGGTAAGCCTCACAGAGGTAAGACATCAACCGGGAGATGGCCATGCAGACCCGCAACAAGATTATGGATGATATTTCGCAACTGATGACCAACGCCATGGGCGTGGCACAGGGCGCGAAAGACGAAGCCGAAACGGCAATGAAGGGCGTCATCGACCGCTGGCTGGCGGATCGCGATTTTGTCACCCGCGAGGAATTCGACGCGGTGCGGGCAATGGCACAGAAGGCCCGCGAAGAAAACGAAGCGCTGAAAGCGCGGCTGGATGCGCTGGAGGCGAAATCCGGCTGACCGCTGTCAGCGCCGTGTGATGCGGCAATGTAATCCAACGGGAAAAGGGATGCGCGGGCGCATCCCTTTTTCTGTCTGAGCCGAAGGGGCTGCGGCAGGGCCGCAGCCCCTTCGTCCGCTGGCGTGCGTGGCATTTGTTGTGCAGGACTATGGCCGGGGGATTCGATTGGCTCGCGCGCGTTCGGGTGGCGCGGCACAGCAAGTGGTTGCTCCGTCCGTCGCAGGGCGGGCGTTACAGGTGGGGCATAAAGACGATGTTTCAGGTCCCGACCCTTTGGCAACAAGGTCTGGCGCCGCTTCTCCCTCAGCCTAGCACAACAACGATATTTTGCTCAAGTTTTCGATCCATCCACAACTTATTGCAGTTGTCCCCAAATAAAGGGTTGCCAGCGCTGCCTCCGGCGCCCACCATATTTGGTAGGGAGAGAGGCAAGATCCTCGCTCCTTAGATCACAGAGCTAGCATTAGGGGCCCTCTGCGGGCGCGAAAGCTAGAGACCAGAGAGGTGGCATCATGGCACTTTCCGAGCATCACGTCGAAGACGACCTTCATCCGATCGACATCGTCGAGAACCTGGCCTGTTCCCATGATTGGGATTTTGACCGGATCGCCGATGATCAGATCGCCATGGCAGTCGAGGGGCAGTGGCGGACCTATTCGCTGACCCTGGCCTGGTCGGATTACGACGAGACCCTGCGCATGGTGTGCAGCTTCGAGATGGAGCCGCCGGAGGCCAAGGTGCCGCAGCTCTATGAGCTGATCAATCACATGAACGACCAATGCTGGGCGGGGGCCTTCAACTACTGGCCCGAGCACAAGCTGATGCTGTATCGCTACGGTTTGGTGCTGTCGGGCGGGCAGATGGCGACGCCGGAGCAGGTCGGGGCCATCGTTGAGGCCGCCGTCAGCAATTGCGAACGCTACTACCCGGCGATCCAGCTGATGGTCTGGGGCGAGCGTCCCGCCAAGGAGGCAATGCAAGTCGCCATTGCGGAGGCCTACGGGCGCGCGTAAGTCTTTTCCATCAGCATGAAACCGAACGGCAGATGAGGGATTATCATGGATATGGAGCAGATCGTGGCCCGTGGGCTGGTACTCTTGGGCTGTGGCAAGATGGGATCGGCCATGCTCAAGGGCTGGCTGGAGCGCGGGTTGCCCAAGGAGGCGGTCTGGGTGATGGACCCCAACCCTTCGGACTGGCTCAAGGCGACCGGTGTGCATATCAATGCGGCGGTGCCGGAGCAGCCTGCAATCGTGCTGGTGGCGGTCAAGCCGCAGGTGATGGGCGCGGCGCTGCCCTCGCTTAAGGATTATGGCGGCGGCGAAACGCTGTTTATCTCGGTGGCGGCGGGCACCTCCATTGCCACCTATGAGGCCAAGCTGGGCGCGCAGACGCCGATCATCCGGGCGATGCCGAACACTCCGGCCGCCGTGGGGTGCGGGATCACCGCGCTGATCGGCAATAGCCACACAAGCGCGGCGCATATCGAACAGGCCGAGGCATTGCTTTCGGCGGTGGGGCAGACCGTGCGTCTGGACGACGAGGCGCAGATGGATGCGGTGACCGGCGTCAGCGGTTCCGGCCCGGCCTATGTGTTCCACCTGATCGAGACGCTGGCCGCGGCGGGCGTGGCACAGGGGCTTTCCGAGGCGCTGTCGATGCAGCTGGCCAAGGCCACCGTGGCGGGGGCGGGGGCGCTGGCGGAGGCCGCCGAGGAGACGCCGAGCCAGCTGCGCGTCAATGTGACCAGCCCCAATGGCACCACCCAGGCGGCGCTGGAGGTCCTGATGGATGAGGAAAGCGGCTTTCCGCCGCTGTTGAAGCGCGCGGTGGCGGCTGCGGCGAACCGGTCCGAGGAGTTGTCGCGTGGCTGAGATTAGCTTTGACGAGTTCCTGAAGGTCGATGTGCGTGTGGGCACCGTGCTGCGGGCCGAGACCTTTCCCGAGGCGCGCAAGCCGGCCATCAAGATGTGGATTGATTTTGGCGCCGAGATCGGCGAGCGCAAGACCTCGGCCCAGGTGACGGCGCATTACACGCCGGAGGCTCTGGTCGGCAAGCAAGTGATGGCGGTGGTGAATTTCCCGCCGCGCCAGATCGGCAAGTTCATGTCCGAGGTGCTGGTGCTTGGCCTGCCGGACGAGACCGGCGAGATCGTGCTGATCGGCCCCGACGGGGATGTTCCGGCGCTGGTGCCGACCGGCGGGAGGATGCACTGATGGCGGCGGCAGGGGCCGCGCGGGTGCTGATCACCCGGCCGATGACGGCGGCGGTGAACGCGCGCGCGCAGCTGGGTTTTGACGTGGAAATCCGCCAAAGCACCGCTCCGATGTCGCCCGAGGAGATGATCGAGAGCCTGCGTGCCTTTGATGTGGTGGTGCCCACATTGGGCGATGCCTATAGCGCAGAGATCTTTGCCGCGGTGACAGATCCGCGCTGCAAACTGCTTGCGAATTTCGGCGTTGGCTATAATCATATTGACGTGGCAGCGGCGCGCGCTGCCGGGCTGGAGGTCACCAATACCCCCGGGGCGGTGACCGACGCGACGGCGGATATTGCGCTGACCCTGATGCTGATGTCGGCGCGTCGTGCGGGTGAAGGCGAGCGGCTGGTGCGCTCGGGGAGCTGGCAGGGCTGGCATCCGACGCAGATGCTGGGGCTGCATCTGAGCGGCAAGCGGCTGGGCATTGTCGGGCTGGGGCGCATTGGCGATGCGATCGCGCGGCGGGCGCATTTCGGGTTTGGCATGGAGATCGCCTATGTCGCGCGCAGCGACAAGGAGACCAGCTATCCGGCTGAGCGCGCCGAGAGCCTGCTGGCGCTGGCGGCCTCGGTCGACATGCTGGTGATCGCGGTGCCCGGCGGCGCCGAGACGCGACATCTGGTGGGTGCAGAGGTGCTGGCGGCGATGCCGCCGCATGCGCATCTGATCAATATCGCCCGTGGCGAAGTCGTGGATGAGGCGGCCCTGATTGCGGCGCTTGAGACCGGGCAGATCGCGGGCGCGGGGCTGGATGTCTATGAGTTTGAACCCAAGGTGCCAGCGGCGCTGCGGGCGCTGGATTGCGTGACCTTGCTGCCGCATCTGGGCACGGCGACCGAGGAGGTGCGCAGCGCCATGGGCCATATGGCGCTGGACAATGTGGCGGCGTATTTGGCGGGGGAGCCGCTGCCGAACAGGGTCTGATGCGCCTGTTGCGGGCGGCGCTTTTGAAGGGGCGCTGCCCCTCCTGGCCGTAGAGGCCAGTTCACCCCGGGATATTTTCAGTTAGAAGAAGAGCGGGCTCTGGCTGGCAGGTCGCCCATCGCGGCGCGCCAGTGGCGGCGACAGAGTGAGACATAGCTTTCGTTGCCGCCGATCTGCACCTGGTCGCCTTGGGTCAGAACATTGCCTTGATCGTCCTGTCGCACGACCATGGTGGCTTTCTTGCCGCAATGGCAGATGGTGCGCACTTCGCGCATCTCATCGGCAAGCGCCAGCAAGGTGGCGGAGCCGGGAAAGAGCTTGCCCTGGAAATCCACCCGCAGCCCATAGGTCAGCACCGGGATATCCAGATCATCCACCACGCGCGCCAGTTGCCAGACCTGATCGGGGGTGAGGAACTGGGCCTCGTCCACAAAGATGGCGGCGATGGCGCCGCTGTTGGCTTGTTCTGCGGCGATCCGGTCAAAGAGATCATCCTCGGGGCGAAACACGTCTGCCTCGGCGCCGATGCCGATGCGCGAGGCGATCCGCCCCGCACCGGCACGGTCGTCGATCTGCGCGGTGAGCAGATAGGTGCGCATCTTGTTTTCGCGGTAGTTATGCGACGCCTGCAACAGCACGGTCGATTTACCGGCGTTCATGGTGGAGTAGTGAAAGTAGAGCTTGGCCATGGCGGGGATGTAGCGGCAGAGCGCAGGGGAGGGAAGGCCAAATTCGGTCTTGCGCTTGCGTGCGCAGGCCGGGCTGCCAGGCGCGCCGGTTTTCAAATGTCGAAAATCTTATGTGTTTTATTGCGTGTGGAGCACGGCGGGGCCGTGTCGCGGTTTGGTTGAAAACGCGATGCCCCCGACGGGGTGAGCCGACAGATCTGTGGGCGCATATCCCGCAGGGGCATCGTGAATGGCAGACCAATTACCTCATATGATCGGCTACACACTCACTAAACCGACCACTGATACCCGCCAGACCGTTACGCTCACTCACACCACTTTATAAATCATCAAGTGACCACGGCGGGTATAGCAATACCATAGCGAGTCGGCTAAGCAGTCTTAATGGGAAATTAATACCGGGGTTCCCCCAAGCGTGATGGCTGGGGGCTCTTATTCGGATGAAAGAGTAGTATGGCGGACATAGGAACCTATCTCAAAAAGCATACTGAAGCATTGGTAAAGGATGTCGGGATCGAGGCAGCCTGTCAGATCACCGGCAAATCAAAGGCTACATTGGGCCGCTATTACTCCGATAACCCCGAACATGGGGATCGCTATATCCCGGTGGATGCGGTGGCCAAGCTGGAAGGGGCGGCCTCCTTTCCGCATGTCACCTCGGCGCTTGCGGATCTGAAGAATATCACCCTGTCCTATTCCGGCGAAAAGGGCGCGACGTCCCGTCCCGGCGGGGTCAACACCGATGTGATCGCGCTGAGCCGTCGGTTTGCGCAGCTGATGAGCGAATATCAGGATGCGATCGAAGATGGCATTATCACCGTCAACGAGGCCAAGCGGCTGCTGCGGGAAACGGTGCTGTTGCAGCAGGTGCTATTGGATATGAAGCTGCATCTGCAAGAAGAGAGCGCCTGATCCGGCTGGTTGCGCCATTCAGATCCTTGATGCGATGAAGCGCGCCCCGAGGGGCGCGTTTTTGTTTGGAACGCGCGCCCTTAGCCGTGGCGGCGCAGCAGCACCGAGCCGACCGAATAGCCCGCGCCGAAAGAGCAGATCAGCCCGGTGTCGCCCTCGGCCAGATCGTCCGAGTTCTGCGAGAAGGCGATGATGGAGCCGGCCGAGGAGGTATTGGCGTAGTCTTGCAGCACATTGGGCTGCTCTTTCGGCGTCGGGGTGCGGCCCAGGGCTTTTTTGCCGATGAAATCATTCATGGATTTATTGGCCTGATGCAGCCAGAGCCGTTTCAGATCCGCCGGGCTGATGCCCTCATCGGCCATATGGTCTGCGATATGCTGGCTGACCAGCGGCAGCACCTCTTTGAACACTTTGCGGCCATTTTGCATGAACTGCATGTCGCGGCGCTCGTTCAGCCCATCGGGGCGGGTGCGGCGCAGAAACCCGTTGTTGTTGCGGATGTTGTTGGAAAACTGGGTGGCGCAGCGGGTGGAGAGCACCTCGAAATGGGCGCCGCTGGCATCTTCCTTGCGTTCGATCAGGGTGGCGGTGGCCACGTCACCAAAGATGAAATGACAATCGCGGTCCCGCCATTCGTGGTGGCCGGAGCAGATTTCCGGGTTCACCACCAGCGCCGAGCGGATGGAGCCGGCGCGGATCATATCGGCGGCGGCCTGAATGCCGAAGGTGGCCGAGGAGCAGGCGACATTCATGTCAAAGGCAAAGCCATGGATGCCGAGGAGCTGCTGGATCTCGATCGCCACGGCGGGGTAGGGGCGTTCCATATTGGAGGCCGCACAGATCACCGCATCCACATCGGCGGCGCTCTTGCCCGCCTGGGCGAGGGCCTTTTGGGCCGCATCCAGCGCCATTTCGGCCATCAGGCCGGGTTCGTCGTCGCCGCGTTGCCGGAGAAGGGGATGCATCACCTCGGGATCCAGAATGCCGGATTTATCCATCACATAGCGGTTCTCGATGCCGGAGGCTTTGACGATGAATTCCTCGGAGGAATATTGCAACGGCGCGCGCTCTCCTGCGGCGATGGCCTCGGCGTGGGCGTCGTTTTGCAGGTCTACATAGCGGTTGAACGCCTGCACCAGTTCGGCATTGGTGATGCGGTCTGCGGGGGTGAAAACCCCGGTTCCGGTAATGGCGGCTGTGTACATTTTTACGGTCCTGTTTGTGGCTCCTGCGCGGGCCAGGTCCCAAAGTGGCACATATAGGGCCCGCTTCGGTGAGGGAGGTCAAGAGCAGCGGCGGGCTGCCTTAACGGAAAGCCAGCATATTCTCCTTTAAATACTTCAGGAGCTGAACTATCTGGTTCGGATGGAGATGGACCCGGATTCACATGACTGACGTGATCGACGATTGGACGCATTTGACACCAGAGGTGCAGGCCATGATGGGGGTCTACGCCTTGCATTGGCAATTGGAGCAGCGTCTGAGCGAGACTAAATTCGAAGGGCCGTCGCTGGGGCGATCGGAATGTCAGGTGATTCTGTATCTTTCGGTGCCGCGGCGCATGGGAGAGCTGGCCCGTTTGACGCTCAAGGCGCCCTCTGCGGTGACCGCGGTGGCGGCGGCATTGGAACGTGTCGGGTTGATCCGTCGGGGAAGGGATGACCACGACGGGCGGGCCTGGGTCTTGGAGTTAACCGACGCGGGGCATCTGCGGCGGCAAGAGCTGGTCGCACGTGCGGCCGAAGTCTTTTACGAAACATCGGGTCTGAGCCGAGACGAAGCGAAACAGCTTGCCGGTCTGGCCCGAAAAATTCACCGAACGGCGATTCAGGCGGGCGCTGAGGGGCCATTGTGACGAAAAGTGGAGCGACAATGACATTACCATCAATTCGTGCGGCAGTTCTGGGGGCGCTTATGGCCCTGCCGCTGAACTCAGCCCTGATCCTGCCGGCCTTGGCGCAGGAGGAACCGGCGTTGAAACCGGTCAAGCTGATGCTGGCAGATGGCGGTGCGGCACCGTTGGAGCGGCAGTTCTTTGGTCAGGTGGCGGCGAAGGAAACCGTGGATTTGGCCTTTCAGGTCGGGGGGCAGGTGCTGGATCTGCCGGTCACCGAGGGCGACGTGGTGCCCAAGGGCAATCTGATTGCGCAGCTGGATCTGGAGACCTTCCAGCTGCAACTGGAACAGGCCAAGCTGAACAAGCAGCAGGCGGATCGGGCGCAGGCCCGCAATGCGCGGCTGGCGGGCACGGTCAGCCAGGTGGCGATCGAAGACGCCGAAACGGCCGCGAAACTGGCGCAGGTGGCCTTGCAGACCGCGCAGACCAATCTGGACCATGCGACGCTGACGGCGCCCTTTGATGCGCTGGTGTCCCAGCGCGAGGTGGCGGTTTTCTCCACCGTGAGCGCGGGCACGCCGATCGCGCGTCTGCATGACATGTCGGAATTGCATATCGAAATCGACGTGCCGGAGCTGCTGTTCCAGCGCGCCAGCGACAGTGATTCCTACGAAATTTTCGTCAGCTTCCCGGGCTCTACGACAGAATACCCGGCACAGATCCTGGAATATGCTGCGGAGGCCTCGGCGGTGGGGCAGACCTATCGGGTGACTCTGGCGATGGAGCCGCCAAAGGACCGCCAGGTCCTGCCCGGGGCGT
Source organism: Phaeobacter sp. HF9A (assembly GCF_011806385.1). Classification (GTDB taxonomy): domain Bacteria; phylum Pseudomonadota; class Alphaproteobacteria; order Rhodobacterales; family Rhodobacteraceae; genus Epibacterium. The sequence goes on from NZ_JAATOX010000076.1 coordinate 15,931, forward strand.
CGACCACCGTCACGGTGCGGGTGTCGACCGGGCGGCACCGGATTTCGCTGCCGGCCACCGCGATCGTGATTGATCCCTCCGGCACCACGGGGGTGATGGTCTTTACCCCGACCGGCGCCGACAAGGGCGAGGTCCATTGGCGCGAGGTCGAGCTGCAACCGAACCAGTTTGGCAATTTCTACGTGCTGGCGGGCATCGAAGACGGCGACGAGGTGGTGCTGACCGGCGGCAGCGCCCTGGAAGACGGTCAGATGGTGCGCCGTTTCACCGGCATCAGTAACTGAGGATCGCGACATGGATATTGCACGCGGTGCCATTCAGCGACCGCTTTACACGTGGTTGCTCATGCTCTTTGCCCTGTTTGGGGGCATCTGGGGCTTTTTCAATCTGGGACGTCTGGAAGATCCGGCCTTTACCATCAAAAGCGCGGTGATCCAGACCACCTATCCCGGCGCCAGCGCCGAACAGGTGGCGCTGGAGGTCTCGGAGCCACTGGAATCCGCCATTCAAAAGATGGAGGAGGTGAAGGAGATCACCTCGGTCAACCGGCCGGGCGTGTCCTTGATCCAGGTGGATATGCAGGACACCTATGACGGCACCGAGCTGCCGCAGATCTGGACCAAGCTGCGCGCCCGGGTGCGCGACGCCGCGCGGCATCTGCCCGATGGGGTCAGTGAACCGCTGGTCAATGACAGTTTCGGCGATGTGTTCGGCATTTTCTATGCGGTGACGGCCGAGGGCTTTTCTGACAAGGAAAAATACGAGCTCGCCACCTATCTGCGCCGCGAGCTGCTGACGGTGGAGGGCGTTGCCGATGTGGCAATTGCCGGGCTGCGCAATGAAACGATCTATGTGGAGCCGGATATGCCGGTGGCCACCAATCTGGGTGTTTCGGTGCAGGCGATCGCCAATGCCATTGCCACCTCGAACTCGGTCACGCCCGCGGGCGAGATCAAGGACGGGCCGCTGAACACGCTGCTGCAAACGCCGGAGGGCACGGATTCGGTCTCCGAGATTGCCGGTCTGACCGTTGGCGTCGGTGGCGAGACCATCAATATCATCGACGTGGCCAATGTCTGGCGTGGCCAGGAAGAAGACCCCAGCGAACTGATCCGCTTTAACGGGGTTGAGGCCTTTACCCTTGGGGTTTCGGGCATTGCCAATGAAAACATCGTCGATGTGGGGCACCGGGTCGACGCCAAGCTGGCTGAACTGGACACGGATATCCCCTATGGGGTCGAGCGGCACCCGATCTATCAGCAGCACCTCGTGGTGGAGAAAGCCTCGAATGACTTCCTGCTGAACCTGGCGATGTCGGTGGCAATCGTGATCATCGTGCTGGCCGTCTTTATGGGCTGGCGCGCGGCGATTGTGGTGGGCACGACCTTGTTGCTGACGGTGGTGGGGACGCTGTTCTTCATGGCGATCTTCTCGATCGAAATGGAGCGGATCTCGCTTGGGGCGCTGATTATTGCCATGGGCATGCTGGTGGATAACGCCATCGTGGTGGCCGAGGGCATGCAGATCGCCATGTTGCGCGGGAAATCCTCGCGCGATGCGGCGCATGAGGCTGCCTCCAAGACGCAGATCCCGCTGCTTGGGGCGACGGTGATCGGCATCATGGCCTTTGCCGGGATTGGTCTCAGCCCCGATGCAACCGGGGAGTTCTTGTTCTCGCTGTTTGCGGTGATTGGCATTTCGCTGCTGTTGAGCTGGGTTCTGGGCCTGACCGCGACACCTTTGCTGGCGCATTACTTCTTCAAGCGTGGCAATGGCGAGGGCGGCGACGGCTATGACGGGTTGCTGTTCCGCGCCTATGGTGGCGTTCTGCGTGTGGCGCTGAAACTGCGCTGGCTGGTGGTTGCGGCCCTGGTTGGGGTGACGGTGGTTTGCTTCATGGGCTTTGGCATGCTGAAGCAGCAGTTCTTTCCGAACTCCAACACGCCGCTGTTTTATGTGCACTACAAGCTGCCGCAGGGCACGGCGATTGAGGCAACTTCGGCCGAGATGGCCAAGGTCGAGGACTGGCTGTCCAAGCGCGACGAGGTGGTTTCGGTGGCGACTTTTGTCGGCCAGGGCGCGACCCGCTTCCTGCTGACCTATTCGTCGGAGAAGGCCAACCCGAGCTACGGCCATCTGATCATCCGCACAGAGACGCTGGATCAGATCCCGCCGCTGCGCGCGGCACTGGACAAGTTCGGTGCCGAAAACCTGCCCGAAGGCGAATTCCGCACCGAGCGGCTGGTCTTTGGCCCCGGTGGCGGTGCGCCGATCGAGGCGCGGTTCTCCGGTCCTGATCCTGCCGTGCTGCGGCAATTGGCGCATGAGGCGAAACAGGCCCTGGCGGCGTCCAGCGACAAGGTGCTGAACATCCGGCAGAACTGGCGCGAGCAGGAGCTGGTGCTGAAGCCGATCTATGCCACGGACCGGGCGCAGACCGCAGGGGTGACACGCGATGCGATCTCCAACGCGTTGCAGTTCTCCACCACCGGCCTGGTGACCGGGGTGTTCCGCGAACGCGAACGGCTGATCCCGATCGTCATGCGCCGCCCTGCCGAGAACCCCTATAACCTGATGAATCAGGTGGTGTTTTCAGAAGCCGCAGGCAGTTGGATCCCGCTGGAACAGATGATCGATGGGATCGGCTATGAGGCGCAGAACACCTTGGTGCATCGTCGCGACCGGGTCTATACGATCACGGTGGGCGCTGATGTAACGGCCGATGTCACCGCTGCCACGGTGTTCAGCCAAGTGCAGGATGCCATCGAGGCCATCGAGGTGCCGGTGGGCTACAAGATGGAATGGGGCGGCGAGCATGAGAACTCCGCCGATGCCAACAAGAGCCTGGGCAAGCAGCTGCCGCTGTCGCTGCTGATCATGGTGCTGATTTCGGTGCTGCTGTTCAACGCGATCCGCCAGCCGATCATCATCTGGCTGCTGGTTCCCATGAGCGTGAACGGCGTGGTGATCGGCCTGATGGGCACCGGCCTGCCGTTTACCTTCACCGCGCTTCTGGGGCTTCTGAGCCTCTCTGGCATGCTGATCAAGAACGGGATCGTGCTGGTGGAGGAGATCGACATCGTGCGGCGCGAAGAAGACCTGCCGCTGCGCGAGAGCATCGTCAAAGCCTCCGTTTCGCGTCTGCGTCCGGTGATGCTGGCGGCGATCACGACCATCCTCGGCATGGCGCCTCTGATGAGCGATGCCTTCTTCGTGTCGATGGCGGTGACCATCATGGGTGGTCTCGCCTTTGCCACGGTGCTGACGCTGGTGGCGGCGCCGGTGTTCTACCTGATCTTCTTCAAAGGGGTGGAACGGCGCGAGAAAAAGGCGGCTGCGGCGGCGGGCTGACGACCCGCTCAGGGCCGCTGGAGCGGCGCGGACAATAAGAAAAGCCCCGGGGTGTCACACCCTCGGGGCTTTTCCATGAGGGGAGATCAAAGGTCGGCCATCACGCGAGGGGTGAGAGAGCAAAAGATGGCCTGGAGGGAACATGATCTTCCGCGGCCTTCTGGCTGCTCTGGTGGCCCTACTGTGCCTCTGCGCGCGCGGCGCGGCAATATGGGTGGCGTTATCCGGGCGTGAAATGCCGGGGGAATTTGCTGAAAATCCGAGTAAAACGCGGCACGCCTCTGCGGTCAGATCAGCGGCACAAAGGGGACGCCGCAGGCGGTCAGGCTGAGGAGAGCGAGGAGGGTAAGGAGTCGGGTCATTTGGGGCTCCGGGACTATGGGTCCGATCAGGGGACCCTGAGGCGCATGAAATAGCAAGGCAGTGTTTCGCGGATGTAAATGGCAGTGCCCTTTTTGTGGGGGGGATGGCGGGG